>NZ_JANNMI010000192.1:0-7118 GCF_031397715.1 Roseateles sp. | reverse complement strand
GACCAAGGGGTCGCTGCGTCGCCCCAGATGATGGGCGCAACTGGACCAGCGGTAGTCCTCGGCATTCGCACAGACTCCAGCCCGCATGGGGTTCAACTCGATGTAGCGCATGCATCCCATCAAGTAATGTTCACTGTCAATCAAGGCCGCGCGAAATCGCCCCTCCCAGAGCGTGCCGCTGCGCTCGTACTTGTGGTTAAACCAGCCCACATAGCGGCGCCCATGTGCCTGCATCATTTGGCTGATGCCCTGATCGAGCTCGGGCGTGGCGAGCAAATGCAGGTGGTTTTCCATCAGCACGTAGGCGTGGATGGCCACCTTGTGGGTCGCCGCGCAGTCGTGAAGCTGTTCTAGATAGTGCAGGCGGTCTGCATCGCTGAGCACAATCGCTTGCCGGTTGTTGCCGCGCTGAATGACGTGATGCGCCTGCCCGGCAAGCATAAGGCGAGGAAGTCTGGCCATGGGTGTCCGCCCGGCTGAATGGGCGCAATAAATGAACCTGACCCCATTTTACAGGCTCAATTAAATGAACCTGACCCCATTTAAGGATGAACCTGACCCCATTTAAAGAATGGCTAAAACAGGCTTTGGCCGGTCAGTCGGTGGTGTTCGCGGATGGCGAAGCGGTCGGTCATGCCGGCGATGTAGTCGGCGCAGGCGCGCGGCAGGTCGGCGGGGTCTGCATCTTGCAAATACTCGGCCGGCATTTGTTGCGGGTCGGCGGCGTAGATGCGGAACAGGTCGCGCAGCACTTGTTCGGCACGCAAACGGGTCGCCTGGACCTGGCTGTGCCGGTACAAATGCGCGAACAAAAACCGCTTCAGCTCGGTGCTGGCAGCGCGCATGGCCGGGCTGAAGCGCAAGAGCGGGCCGGCCGCACGCACCGCCTGCACATCCGCCGGCGCAGCTGCTGCCAACGCAGCACCGGTCGCGTCGATGATGTCGTAGACCTGCGCCGAAAGCATGCGCCGGATGGTTTCGGCCAACAGTCGTTTGCCTTTCAGGCCGGGATAGGCGGCCAAGGCCTCGCGCAAATAGGTCTGCACCAAAGGAATCGCCTCCAATTGCTCCAGCGCCAGCAAGCCCGAACGCACGCCGTCATCAATGTCATGTGCGTTGTAGGCCACCTCGTCGGCCAGATTGCAGAGCTGCGCCTCCAGGCTGGGCTGCTGGCCAAGCAAGAAGCGCGCGCCCACCCCACCCGGCTCGGCCGCCTCCAGCGCCAAAGCATTGCGGCGGGCGCAATGCTTCAAAATGCCTTCGCGCGTTTCAAAGCACAAGTTGAGCCCATCAAACGCCGGGTAGCGCTGCTCCAGTTTGTCGACCACCCGCAGCGACTGCAGGTTGTGCTCGAAACCACCATGCGCCTTCATGCATTCGTCCAGCACGTCCTGGCCGGCATGGCCGAAGGGCGTGTGGCCCAGATCGTGAGCCAAGGCGATGGCCTCGATCAAGTCCTCATCGAGCCGCAGGCTGCGCCCGATCGAGCGCCCCAGCTGCGCCACTTCCAAGGAGTGCGTCAAGCGGGTACGGAACAGATCGCCCTCGTGGTTGAGAAAGACTTGGGTCTTGTAGACCAGGCGCCGAAACGCGGTGCTGTGGATGATGCGGTCGCGGTCGCGCTGGAACTCGCTGCGTGTGGGCGCCGGCGCCTCAAAGACGCGCCGGCCTCGGCTGCGGGTCGGGTCACAGGCATAAGGTGCCAGGAGCCTGGTCGGCATGGCGCTGGACTCAGGCACAGTGACTGGCCAGCACCTCGGCCACCAAGTCGTCAGGCGCCGCATGCATACCCGCCCGTCCCAGCCCTTCGACCAAGACAAACCGAATCGCCCCTCCCTCGGCCTTCTTGTCGACCCGCATCAGCTCCAGATAGCGCTGCGCGCCCAGCGCCGGCCCAACGACGGGCAGCCCAGCGCGCTCGATCAGCGTGCGCATACGCGGCAAAAACTCGGCCGGCATCAAGCCCAGCCGCACCGACAAGTCGCACGCCATCACCATGCCGCAGCCGACCGCCTCGCCGTGCAGCCAAGCGCCATAGCCCAGGCCGGTCTCGATCGCATGACCAAAAGTGTGGCCAAAATTGAGGATGGCACGCAGCCCCTGCTCGCGCTCGTCTTGCCCCACCACCCAGGCCTTGATTTCACAGCAGCGCTTGACGGCATAGGCCAGCGCCGCCTTGTCGCGCGCCAACAAGGCGTCAAGATTGACCTCGATCCAATCCAGAAAGGCCGCATCGGCAATCGGCCCATACTTGATCACCTCGGCCAAACCGGCCGACAACTCGCGCTGCGGCAGGCTGTCCAACGTGTCCAGATCGGCGATCACACGCGCCGGTTGATAGAAGGCGCCGAGCATGTTCTTGCCCAGCGGATGGTTGATGGCGGTCTTGCCGCCGACCGACGAATCCACCTGCGCCAACAAGGTGGTGGGCACCTGCACAAAAGGCACGCCGCGCATATAGACCGAGGCCGCGAAGCCGGTCATATCGCCAATCACGCCGCCACCCAAGGCAAACAGCACCGTCTTGCGATCAGATGCGGTTTCAAGCAAACGGTCAAAGACCAAGTTCAAGGACGCCCAATCTTTGAACCGCTCGCCGTCAGGCAAGAGGACGCTGTCAACGCGAGCGTAATGCCTGGACAACTGCGCCTGCAGTCGCTGCAAATAAAGCGGCGCGACGGTTTCGTTGCTGACGATCAAGGCCGCCGTGGCTTTAGGTAAACCCAGCCAACTGCTGGTTTCATCCAATAAAGCGGACCCGATCAGGATGTCATAGCCACGCTGACCCTCGTCAAGCTTGATCGGGACCAGCTGGGTTAAATCGCGAGTTTGGGATGTAGTGGCAGCAGTCATGCCACAAGTGTACGGGGCGAGCCTGAGCACCTAGTTGTCGCAACAGACTCTTGTCAGTGCTTTTCAGCGCCAACGGTTGCCGCCACTCGGCCTGGATCAACCAGACCGGCCAACTCCAATTGCATCAGCGCCATATTGACGAGGCCGTTGACCGAAGGCCGCCCGGTTTCCAAAACAAAGTGGGCGCAGCGCCGATACAAGGGATTGCGCTGCAAATACATCTCGCGCAACTTGCCCAGCGGATCGCGCACCTGCAAAAGCGGGCGCTGCGTGTCATGACGCAGGCGCCGGAACAATTCCTCGGGCGTCGAGCGCAGGTACAAGACGGTCGAATGCCGGTGCAGCAAATCGCGGTTCGCTTCTTTCAAAACAATGCCGCCGCCGGTCGCCAAGACCATCTCGCCGCTGCGAGCCAGGATTTCAGCCAACACCTCGGACTCGATCGCCCTGAACGCTGCCTCGCCCTCGCGGTCAAAGAAACTGCGAATCGCCTCGCCCAGGCGGTTTTCGATTTCCGCGTCGGTGTCCACAAAGCGCACCGCCAACTGGCGTGCCAAGGCACGACCGACGGTGGACTTGCCACCGCCGGGCATACCGACGAGGGAGATGGTTTGAGTCAACTCTGCCCACACCCTATTTATAACGGACTGGCGCAATCAGGAGTCTTGCCATAAGGGCTGAGCGCGAAAGCTGGTGTGCTTTCACTCTTGATCGCCGTAGTCAGCGTCGGCAACCAACGCTCCTCATAACGGCCATACCAAGCCGGTGGACTCAGCACGCCCGGAGCACTCACTTTTATCATATATCTTACCCAGTACGCCATACTCTTTGGATATTCAATTCTCAACGTAGCCAAACCATTTATATCGGTCTTGGTACTACCGACCATGGCAACGGAGACATCCGACTTGCGAGGATCAAGCTGGAGATTATTGTTGATATCCTCGCCCACCTCAATCGTGCCATTTCTAGCTCCGTCAGGCTCCAGCCTATCCTCATTGGGACACTGAAAAATAGGTTTCGGCGTTGGAATCCATTCCTTAAGTGGAACATTCCATTGAAACTCACCCTTAGCGTATCCAAGCAGATCGATCACCGGAGTTACCTGCACATCCGATTTCGGATTACCGGCCGCATCGACCACTAGCACCGTGAACTTGGCGATATAGGTCAGCTCGGTCTCACCAATCGCCAAGACATCGTCGCCGCCAATCGAGATAGAAATGGGCGACTCCACCACGGTCAAAGTCACCGGATTGACGGCAAATCCCTTCGTACAACCGTCGGCGGTTGTACCCAGATCGTCAGTCCGGCCATAGCAACCATAAATCTTCACTCCGTCGGTCGGGCTGGCACGTTCGCCCGCAATGAAGCTCAGCGTGACCAGACCATTCTTGTCCGACAGCAACGGTGATTCCGTTTCACTGACGCTGAACCTGCCATCGGTCGAGGTGCTGTTGGAGCCCAAGCCCACATGCACACGGACATTCTCGATCGGTGCATTCTTCTCGCCGCGGAACAGCAATCGGATTTCGGCTCGGTTGACGTCCTTGCCAATTTCATTGACCTTGACCACCAGCGGGTCCATGGTCATCGTCGCCGACAGTATCTTTATTGCTGGATCCAAGGGCGCCGGCTTGGATGCGACATTGACGAAGGACTCAATCGGAGTGTCCCCAGCCCCGCCAACTGCCTTGATCGACATCTTTCCATTGCCCTCGGCCTTGTACGAATATGTCCACTTGCCTTGCCCATTGGTCAAGCCTCGACCAGTGGCGGTACCTGGGCCGGTGGCAACAATCTCCACCCCGTCAATCGGGCTGCCATTGACGTCCAGCAAGCTGTAGTCGACCGTGCCTTGTTCGCCCACCAAACGATTGGGCTGATTGACGGTTGCTTGCAACTTGGCGCCGGTCACACTCAGCAAGCGCGTGCCCTTCAGCGCACTGCTTTCCGCCGTCACGGTGATGGTCCTCACCGTGCGATTTGCACCAATGCCAACCGTGGCCTTGGCTTCGCCTTTCGCGTCGGTCTTGGTATTGATTGGCGTCAATACCGCGTCGCTGTTGACCCGGAAGATCACGTCGATGCCGGCCAAGGCATTGCGATTGATGTCGACCGCCCGAGCAACGACATCGATCGTCTCGCTGCCCGAGTTATTGATGCTGTTCTTGCTGATGGACAGCGTCAGATCGCTAGCGGTCAACACCGTGCCGGCGGGCGGATCAACAACATCCACCGTGACGGTGCGCGACACCGTTCCGCTGGTGGCTTTTACCGCGATCGTCCGCTTGGTCTTGATAGACTGCAATTTAAGGCGCCGGGTCAATTGTCCGGTGCTCGCACTGGTCGTCGTGTTGCCCGGATCAAGCACCACCGCATCACCAACATCAACCACTTGCATGGTGACGGCCACACCGCCAATCGCCGAACGCGATGCATCCAGTGTCGTGACCGTGATGCTGGCTTCTTCGATGCCTGTATTGGGAATCGAGACCTTGTCCACCACGACCGAAAGGTCAGCCACGGCGCTGCCCGTGATGCTGTCCACCACATTGAAACTGAGCTTCTTGCTGATGGAGCCACTCTTGGCGGTCAAGGTCACAGTGCGACTGGTTTTGTCGATCAGGCCGACTACGGCGGTCATGGTCGCCGTCGTTTTGTCGGTCACCTTGGCCGACGGGGTCACCACCGCACCGCCGTCCACCTCAACAGTCACAGGCGCTTCGACTCCAATCAGGGCAGCATTGCCTGCGCCCAATGCGGTCACGGTGTAGGTGACCTTCTCGGTGCCAGTGTTAGACACCGTCTGCTTGTCAACCACCAGGGCCAAATCGACCAAGGTCGAAGCCACCGGCGGCGTCACCGGCGTCGTCGGGTCTTGAAAAATAGGCGAGCCGGCATCGCCACCACCACCGCCGCAAGCAGCCAGCACGCCCACCATGGCCAGGCTCAAACAAGCCTGCGCACAGCGCTGACCAAATTGTTTAAATCTACTTTTATTCATTTCTGCATACTCCCGACATGCTCGCCTCAACTCGATGCGGCAGCCTCAAACTATTTAATGATGTTCAACGGACCGTTGCGCGATCGCTGACCACTTTGGGCGTCAAGAAAATCAGCAACTCGGTCTTTATCGACGAACGCGATTTGGTCTTGAACAAATTGCCGAGATAAGGCACATCACCCAGGAACGGCACTTTCGAAACATCGTCACGCTCATCCTGCGTAAAGATGCCGCCAATCACCACCGTGCCGCCGTTTTCAACCAGCACCGTCGTCTGCACATGCTTGGTGTTGATGGCAAAGCCTTGCGGCGTCAGCGTGCCGCGACTGTCTTTGTTGATGTCCACGCTCAGGATCACATTGCCTTCCGGCGTAATTTGCGGCGTCACTTCCAGCTTCAAATTGGCCTTGCGGAACTGAATCGAGGTGGCGCCACTGGCGGTGGCCACTTGGTAGGGCAACTCCTCGCCCTGCTCGATCAAGGCCTTGACCTGGTCGGCGGTAATCACCCGCGGGCTGGAAATGATCTTGCCCTTGCCGTCGGACTCCAGCGCCGACAACTCGAGGTTCAGGAAGCGGTTGGCGGTGGCACTGAACAGCGACAGCGCGAAGTTGGCGGCGGTGGCGCCACCAAAGGCATCGGACGACACATTGGCGGGCAGGTTGACGAATTGCGTGTTGGCAAAGTCGTTGACCGCATATTGCTTGGTGCTGAAGCCAACGCCGTTGTAGTTGCCACCGGCCACCACATATTGATTGCCGCCGACATTGCGGCCCGGTATGCCGCCTTGCTGACCGCGCAAATCGTTGAAGCCCAGTTTGACGCCCAGGGAACGGCCGAACTTGTCGTCGGCCTCGACAATGCGCGCCTCGATCAAGACTTGGCGAACCGGAATGTCGATCTTGGCGATCAGCGCCTGCACCTCTTCCAGCTTGGACGGGATATCGGTCACAAACAACTGGTTGGTGCGTGACTCGAACATCACGCTGCCCCGCGGCGACAAGATGCGCGAACTGTTTTGCCCACCCGCTCCACCACCGCCACCGCCGCTGCCGCCGCCAGAGCTCTGTCCATTCAACCCCTTGGCCACTTCCTCGGCCTTGGTGTAATTGAGTTGGATCGCCTGGGTCCGCACCGGCTCCAGCAGCGATATTTGCGCGCGCGACTCCAGATCAAGCTTCTCTTTGGCGGCCAACTCATCCTTGGGGGCAATCCACAAGACGTTGCCGGACTTGCGCAGCCCCAGGCCCTTGGCCTG
>NZ_JANNMI010000158.1:0-16045 GCF_031397715.1 Roseateles sp. | reverse complement strand
CACTGCTTCGTTCAGCGGCGACAGCAGCCGTGCAACGTATTTGTTCTTGAATGATTTTCCGTATCGAGCCAAGTCGTTCTCTCATCACTGCCCCCTGTTTGTCGGTTTGTATAGGGGCGACATGTATTCTGACGCGGGGGGATTCCAACTCTCCCCGAAAAATGGGGTCCCCGAAAAATGGGGTCAGGTTCATTTAAGGAAAAATGGGGTTAAAGGAAAAATGGGGTCAGGTTCATTTAGATCAGCCTGGAAAATGAACCTGACCCCTTTTTTATGACCCCTTTTTTACCAATTTAGATCAGCCTGGAAAATGAACCTGACCCCATTTTTACCAACCCTATTTTCACCAATCGACAGCGTGCGGGCGCCCAAACCAAGCAACTCGCGTCTAACGAACGCCGGCCAGCGTCATCTTCCGCAGCAGGTCGGGCAGCAAGTGCTGTGCCTCAGCTTCCCCGGCCCGCTGCGCCTGCGAAAAATAGCTGGCTCGCGGGCCGGCGGCGTACGCCATATCGGGGTGGATCACAAAATCGGCCAGGCGGGTCTCTAGGTCGATGCGGCTGCGGCGCCGGGCATCTCGGTCACGCTGAGCTGACGTGGTGCCCGGGGCCGCCTTGCCGGCTCGGGCCGACACATCCACCGCGATCACAAACGTCGCGCCAGCTTGCCGAGCAGCGCGCACGGCCACGGGCAGGGACTCTTCGGCATCTTCGTACTCGACGCCCCGCACGCCCACGGGCGAGATCACGCCTGCCACCGCGCTCGATGCGCGCACCGCCACGCCCACATTGCCGCGCTCAAAGAAGACGGGCTGTTTGTCGTCGCGCCGGGTGGTGGCCACGATCAGGCGGCGCGGCAATTGCTCCAGTGAAGCGTTGCCCAGCCGAAGGTTGACGTAGTCCTGCAGGCGCTGCCCGTGAATCCAGCCCCGGTCGGCGAACAAGGAAGGGTCAAACAAGGTCAGCGGCCCACCGCTGCGCGCCGCCTCGTCCAACTGAGCGGCGTTGTAGCCTGCCGCCCAGAAGGCGCCGAGCAGCGATCCCACGCTGGAGCCAACCAGCAGGTCCACTTGCACGCCCGCTTCTTCCAGCACCTTCAAAACCCCAATATGGGCATAACCGCGCGGGCCGCCGCTGCCCAGCACCAGGGCGACGCGGGGTTTCGGCTCGGTGCTGCTGGCCGTCGTGAGAGGCACCGGGCTATCAGGCGCGGTGTAGTTGTAGGCCGTACAGCCTGACAGTGACAGGGTCGCCAGCAAGCCATACAGCGCAGCAGGTCGAAGATTCATGTCGCACGGTTTCGCTTGGGTTTCGGTGCAGCGGGAGCAGGCGGCACAAGGTCCGGCAGGTTCAGACCCAGACCCAGGCCTATGCGCGCCATCATGTCTTGTGGCAGGGCTTGCTCAACGCCGGCTGCGAGGTTCAGGTGTTGCATCACATTGGCCTGCGTGATGCTGGCCATGCCGTGCAGAGCGGACCAGATAAACATCGCCTGCCGGTCGGCCTGAGCGTGCTGATCGGCTGGTTGGCCGTGCATGGCGCGCAGGCTGTCGCGCAGCAAGTTGAACGCATGCACCGCGTGCTGCACCAGCGCCGGGTGCTGCGCGGGCTCGGGCCATTGCGTGCCAAACATCAGGCGGTATTCCAAGGGTTTTTTAAGCGCGTAGTTCAGGTAGGCGTGCCCCATGGCTTCCAGGTCGGCTTCGGGCTGGCCGGTGCGCGGGTGATCATCCAGGTGCTGCGCGAAGTCGGCAAAACAGCGGCGCATGATTTCGGCCAGCAAATGGTCGCGGCTTTCAAAGTGGCGGTAGGGCGCCTGGTGCGAAATATCCAGCTTGCGCGCCACATCACGCATGCTCAGGTTTTCAACGCCGCGCTCGGCGATCACTTCGCGCGCCGCCTGCACGCACGCCTCCTTGAGCGATGAGGCCGGGTCTCGGGATTTGGTCATGGGTATTCAGTGTGCCAACGGCGATGGGTAGTTTCAGGGCCGGCGGGCCATGCCAGCCATGACCTTGCCCATGATCTTGATGCGCGCCCAGCGCGGCGTGAGCGCCAGCGAATAGCCCAGCAGCTTGGCAAGAAAACCAGGGCGCACCGTGCCCGTGCGGCCCAGCGCATCCAAGCTGGCGCGAGCCACCACCTGCGGATCTTCAGCTTGAGCCATGGTCATCCGCGAGCGCGCCGCAAAGCCGGAGCGCACCGGGCCGGGCGCTACTGCCAGCACCTGCACGCCGAGGCCGGACCATTCTTCGCGCAGGCCCTCGGCCAGGGTTTGCACATAGGCTTTGCTGGCCGCGTAGTGGGCCGAGCGGGGCACGCCCTGAAACGCCACCACCGAACTCAGCAGCAGCAAGCCACCCCGGCCGCGCTGCACCAGCCGGTGCCCCATGCCCCAGCTCAGCGCCGCGAGCGCCCCGCAGTTGACCTGCAACATGTCCAACTCAGTGGGCAGATCGTTCTGAAGAAATAGCCCGGAAGTGCCGAACCCCGCCGCGCACACCACCAGCCCCACATCGTGGTCTTTGCTGCATTTAAGCACCTGCTGCACGCCTTCCGTGTTCGACAAGTTTGCCGGCACGACCCGGCACTGCACACCGTGCGCCTGGGTCAGTCTGGCCGCCAGCTGCTCCAACTGTGCACGGCGCCGCGCCACCAGGATCACATGCACCCCGCGCCGCGCCAACTCCTCGGCAAACGCGCGGCCAATGCCGTCCGATGCGCCGGTGACCAGGGCCCATGGGCCGTACTGCTGCACAAAGGCTGAAGCTGCGTTCACCATCGTTGCCCCCAATTTCGTTGACAGTGTCTACAAGTATCACGCACAATTGTTGACAGTGTCAACTTGTGGAGCATGACCTTGGCGACTGCAACCTCGTCGAATGCACGTGGGCTGGTTCAAGAAGCCCGTGCCTTGCACCGCGAACTGTTGGTGCGCCAGCCATTGCTCGCGAGATTTGCGTGGCTGATGCTGGCTCTGATGCTGCCGACCTTGCTGCTGTTGGCGCTGGACGACCGCAGCTGGCGCGACGTGGCCATCTGGGCCAAGCCCTTGAAGTTCATGGCCTCCACGGCGCTGTTCTCAGCCAGCACCGCGTGGTTCATCGGCTTGCTGCCCGAGTCCATGCGCCGTATGCGGACCGTGCGTAGCTTGGCGTGGGTCGTGGTGCTGACCTCGAGCTTCGAAGTGGGCTACATCAGCCTGCAGGCCGCCCTGGGCGAAGGCTCCCACCACAACCTGCGCGACCCGCTTCACGCTGCGCTGTTTGGGCTCATGGCGCTGGCTGCCGTCCTGCTGACCTCAACCCAGGCCGTGTTGGCCTGGCTGATTGCCCGACACAGCAACACGAGCGATACGGTGCTGACTCAAGCCGTGGTGGCCGGCCTCATGCTGACCTTCCTGCTCGCCACGATCAGCGGCTTTCTCCTCGGTGGCCAGCAGCCGCCAGCGGGCGTGGGGGTGCCCATCGTGGGCTGGCATATGGGCGGCGCAGACGCACGCCCGGCTCACTTCATGGGTGTTCACTCACAGCAACTGCTGCCCTTGGTGGGCTTGGCGCTGCAGCAGTGCCGCGTCGTACAGGGGGCCCGGTGGGTGGGCGCCGCCGCGGCGAGCTACGCGCTGCTTTGGGCGCTGCTCATGGCGCGGGCGCTGCCGTAGTGCAACCATCAGCAAAAATGGGGTCGCAGCAAAAATGGGGTCGGGTTCATTTATTCGCAGCGATTTAAATGAACCTGACCCCTTTTTCAAGCACCCACAATTGACGCAGAACAAGCCGCCATCCGAGCCGTGCCCGTAGATTGACGCTTCAGCAAAAACCGCGCCGCGCCTTTATGAAAACCGACCTGCCCGCAATGCTGAAGACGCTTGGCTGGAAGTGGCGCTTGGCTTTGCTGGCCTTGCTGCTGAGCTTGGCCGCATTGGCGTGGCGCAGCTGGCGCGGCCCGGAGGTCGCGACCGCCACGGTCATGCGCCGCGACTTTGTGCAGTCGGTGGTGGCCAGCGGGCGCGTCGAGACGCCGCACCGCGCCGATATTGCGGCGCAGATCACCGGCACCGTGGCACGCGTGCCCGTCGCTCAAGGCGGACAGGTCGAGGCGGGGGACTTGCTGATCGAGCTGGAATCCACCGAGTTGCGCGCCAATCAACGCCAGGCCGAGTTGGCGGTGCAGCAGACCTTGGCCCGCGTGCGCCAGGTCGCGGAGTTGCAAGCACCGGTGGCCGAGCAACAGCTGCGCCAGGCGCAAGCCAACTTGGCTAACGCCAAATCGCAGCTGAACCGGCAACAAGCCTTGTTCGAGCAAGGCTTCATCGGCGAGGCCGCGCTGGAGCAGGCACGCACCACGCTGGTCTTGACTGAAGCGCAGTGGCACTTGAGCCAAAAGCAAACCGAAGCGCTGCGCCCCGGCGGCAGCGACGCCGCCCTGGCCGACGCGGCGCTGGCGCAAGCGCGCGCCAGCGCCGAAGCCGCGGCCGCACGCGCTGCCTACGCCCGCATCAAAGCGCCGGCCGCCGGCACGCTGATTGGCCGCAAGGTGGAGGTCGGCGATGTGGTGCAGGCCGGCAAGGTCTTGATGACGCTGTCGCCAGCGGGGCGCACGCAGCTGGTCTTGAGCGTCGATGAACGCAATCTGCGCCTGATCGCGCCCGGTCAGCCGGCGCTGGCTTCGGCCGACGCTTTCCCTGACCAGCGCTTTGCGGCCAAGCTGGTCTACATCAACCCCGGCGTGAACGCGCAGACCGGCGCGGTCGAGGTCAAGCTGGATGTAGCGGCGCCGCCGCCCTATCTGAGCCAGGACATGACGGTGTCGGTGGACATCGAAGTGGCGCGCCGCCCGCAAGCCTTGCTGCTGCCGCTGGCCGTCGTGCGTGAGCCCGACAGCAGCGCACCTTGGGTGCTGCGCGTGGGCGCTGACAGCAAAGCCCGCCGCCAAAACGTGCGCCTGGGCCTGCGCAGCGGCGGCTATGCCGAGCTGCTGGACGGCTTGGCCGAAGGCGACCGCCTGCTGCTGGCCAAAGAGCCGGTGCAGGACGGCGCGCGGGTGCGCGCCAAAGCGGATGCTCCCGCCGCCAAGCCCGGCAGCGCCGCCCTTCCCGCCGCCCTTCCCGCCGCTCTTCCCGCCGGTCACTGAAAGCCTGCGCCCCATGGCCCGCACCCTGCCCTCTGCCTTGCCTTTCGAATGGATCGTCGCGCTGCGCTTCTTGCGTGAAGGGCGGCTGCAGACCTTGTTCATCATCATCGGCGTGGCGATTGGCGTGGCCGTGATCGTGTTCATGTCGGCCTTGCTGGCCGGGCTGCAAGGCAACTTCATCCGGCGCGTGTTGACGGCCCAAGCGCATATCCAGCTGCTGCCGCATCAGGAGGTGACGCGGGCGCTGCGGCCGGCCAGCCTGACCGAACAGCCGGGCGCCATCATCCAGCCGCCGCTGCAGCGGCTCAAGTCGATCGATCAATGGCAGGCGGTGGCCACCCAGGTGCGCGCCACGCCGGATGTGCTGGTGGTGTCGCCGCTGACCAGCGGCTCGGCCCTGGTGCTGCGCGGCAGCGCCAGCCGGGCGATTGCGGTCAACGGCATCGATCCCGATTTGTATTACCGCATCGTGGATCTGAACGACAAGCTGGTGCGTGGGCGTGCCGATCTGGGCGGCACCGACATCTTGATCGGCACTGATCTTGCCACCGATCTGGGCGTGGACATCGGCGACAAGCTGCGCCTGACGACCGCCAACTCGGCCAACGCAGCCAACGCGGACGCCAGCACCCTCACCATCATCGGCATCTTCGACCTCGGCAACAAAGGCGCCAACCAACGCAGCACTTTTGTGGCGCGCCATACCGCGCAAAGCCTGCTGGGCCTGCCCGGCGGCGTCACCAGCCTGGATGTGACGGTGCGCGATGTCTACGCGGCCGAAAAAATTGCACAGACGATCGCGGCCAGCACCGGCGTGCAGGCCGACAGCTGGATCAAGTCCAGCGCGCAATTCTTCTCGGCCGTCAGCGCGCAAACCACGGCCAACACGGCGATCCGCTTCTTTGTGGGCCTGTCGGTGGCCTTTGGCATCGCCAGCGTGCTGGTGGTGGTGGTGGTGCAGAAGTCGCGCGAGATCGGCATTCTGCGCGCGATGGGGATTTCGCAGGCGCAGATCCTGCGCGTCTTCTTGCTGCAAGGCGGGCTGCTGGGCCTGGGCGGCTCGCTGGTGGGCAGCGGCGTCGGCGCGTTCGCGCTGTGGCTGTGGCAAATCTATGCGCGCAATGCCGACGGCACGCCGCTGTTTCCGCTGGTGTTCGATCCGCAGCTGTTCGGCGCTGCCCTGCTCTTGGCCACGCTGACGGGCCTGATCGCCGCTTTTGCGCCGGCCCTGCGCGCGGCACGACTTGACCCCGTGGTGGCCATCCGTGCTTGAAATGACAACAACATCCGAAGCCGCCAAGAAGGTGGTGGTGCAGCTGCAAGGCGTGCGCAAGGTCTTCAACCCCGGCACGCCCATCGCCACCGAGGTGCTGCACGGCATTGATCTGAGCCTGCACAAGGGCGAGTTCTGCGCGGTGATGGGGCCGTCGGGCTCGGGCAAAAGCACGCTGCTCAATATCGTCGGCCTGCTGGACCGCCCCAGCAGCGGTACCTTGACGATCAACGGCGAAGAAACGACCCAGCTGGACGACCGCGCGCTGACCCGGCTGCGCGGCCACAGCATCGGCTTTGTGTTCCAGTACCACCACCTGATCAGCGCCTTCACCGCGCTGGAGAACGTGATGATGCCGATGTTGGGGGCGGCCGGTTTTCCTAACGCCGAAATGCATCAGCGCGCGCTGGAGTTGATCGCCAGCGTCGGGCTGACGCCCTGGCAAGACAATATGGCCGGCAACTTAAGCGGCGGCCAGCAACAGCGCGTGGCGGTGGCGCGCGCACTGGCGATGAAGCCGGCCCTGCTGTTGGCCGATGAGCCCACCGGCAACCTCGACAGCAAAAGCGCCGATGCGGTGTTTGAGCTGCTGCGCCGCGTCAATCAAGAGCAAGGCACGGCCATCCTGTTCGTGACCCACAACCCGGCGCTGGCCGCTCGTTGCGACCGCACCATTCAAGTGATTGATGGCTTGGTGAGCGGCTGAATCAAGACTCTTCGGGCACAAAGATCCAAAGCAGGATGTAGACCAACACACCCGAGCCGGCAAACAGCGCCAGCACCGTCAACAGCAGACGACACAACCAGGACTCGATGCCGGTGAGCTTGGCGATACCGCCGCAGACGCCGCCGATCCAGCGGTCGTCAACACTGCGCCGCAGCTCATTGATGCCACCCGCAGCGGCGCTGCTCGTGGACCGATAGCCGGATGCAGAGGGCGCATGGCTTGCGCCAGCCAGCAGGCGCTCTTTGGCACGGGCGAACTCTTCGGCGGTCAACACCCCGCGTTGATGCAACTCGGCCAATTTGTCCAGCTCGATGCTGTCAGACATTGCTTGCTCCTAGAAAGTGATGGACACAGCTTAACGTGAGGCCTGCACGGTCTGTTTGCAAGTTGCGACGAACTGCAGTTTCGCCCGGCTGAACTTGGCCGCGGCGCGCCCGATGTGCGCTCACCCACCGAGCCACGCCGCTGAAATCATCGCTTATGCTGCTGCCGATGAACGCCACCGTACGCCGCCTGCTGCTCATCTCTGCCCTGCTCGCCAGCGCCGCCCTGGCCTGGCTGCCGCAGTTGGATGCGCTTGCGACCGAGCGGGTTGACGCGGGCCTGAAGCGCGCCTTGATCACCTTCGCCACCGCGCGCACGCTCAATGCGGTGATCTCGACGCTGCAAGAAACGACGCTGTCGGTTCAGCCGCTTGGCGTCGGCGTGACGGTGGCGCCCGGCCAGATGCTTGATCCGATCAATGACCTGATCGAGCAGTTCTCGACGCTGATGCTGGCGGCCTCGGTCTCCTTCGGCGTGCAGAAGGTGCTGATCTCGGTCGGCGGCCATGCCTGGGTCAGTGCGGTGCTGACGCTGACTGCGCTGGGCGTGAGTGGGCTGCTTTGGCGGGGTCAGGTGCTGCCCCGCTTTGCCGGCGCGGCTTTGATCGGGCTGCTGGTGCTGCGATTCAGCGTGCCCTTGTCCCTCTTGGGCAGCGATCTGGCTTTCAAGCAGCTGCTGGCCGAGGACTACCAAAGCAGCCAACAAGGCATCGCCAACACGGCCGGCGAGTTGGGGCGCCAAGCCGCCGCCGCCAACCCATCAGGCGCCGCAGCAGCCCAACAGTCGACACTGGACAGGCTCAAGCGCGCGGCCACCCTGCCCGATGTGCGCGCCTACGCAGAACGCATGCAAGAAGCGGCCAACCGCGCCGTCAGCGATTTGATCCGGCTGATCGTCAGCTTCTTGATGCAGACCTTGGTGTTCCCGCTGCTGCTGATGTGGCTGATGCTGCGCCTGGCGAAGTCGGCGCTCAGTTTGGATGATCGGCAAAGAATCTGGTGATAGTGCCGATAGACGCTGACGAAGTTTGTCCGCTATCCTCCAGACGGCCTCAAACCCCTCCTCCTTTTGCTCCCGCGGGCCCTGTCTGCGCCGAGGAGGAAATTCTTGTTTGACATCACCCATAAGAGTTTTGACATGATTGAATTTCCAAAGACATTGCTGGCCGTGCTGGGTGTGGCCGTGACGCTGCTGCTGACGGCTTGCGCCTCCACCATCGAGGAGCCGCCGGAGCTGGTTCAGCAAACTCCTCAAGAGGCCGCTGCAGAGGCGGCGGCCACCATCACCGGGAGTCGCATTCCCAGAAAATCAACCGAGCGCTTGGTCAAGCAAACTGACAATGCGGGCGCCAAGGATATGAACAACAGTCGCCCTCCGGAGCCGGGGCCGCTCAAGACCCGATGACCGCATGCAGTCCTGTGTTGGCTTGTTAGAGCCCCTGCCGTCAGCCCTGATGGCGGCGGCCTGCGCCACCAAGCGACCGCCATTCAAGACCATTCAACGCCACTGACCGCCATTCGCCGCTTGAGGCCGCAGGCGGCACCCGGCCTTCCCCATAATCCGCTCCAGTTCAGCACAGCTCTGATGATGATCCTGGAGGACGGAAATGACAGACACAAAGCGCCAGCATCTGCGGCGCCAAGCCGGACCTGCTGCCCTGGGCTTAGCGCTCAGCCTGACATTGATAAATGGCTCGGCCACAGCTGCGACTGGGCCGGACAAAGGCATCACCGGCCCCTGCCGCATCGAGGGCATGCCCAATGAGCTGCAATGCGGGTCCGTCAAGCGCCCGCTGAATCCGGCCGAGCCGGCCGGCGTGCAGATAGCCATTCACTTCCTGGTCGTGCCCGCGATGGCGCGCAACAAGCAGCCGGACCCGGTGCTGATGCTGGCCGGCGGCCCCGGCCAGAGCGCCATCGGCGTCGCGTCGATGGCGCTAGGCCGGCTGGCGCGGCTGAACAACCGCCGCGATCTGGTCTTCATCGACCAGCGCGGCACCGGCAAGTCGGCGCCGCTGCAATGCGCCGACGACCGCGAGCTACCTACGCCTGAGGCCCTCGACGCTAACGCGCAGTTCAAACGGCTGGAGAGCTGCCGCCAGGACCTCGCCAAGCTGCCGCACGGCGATCTGCGCTTTTACTCGACCACGATCGCGATGCAGGACTTCGAGGCGGTGCGGCTGGCGCTGGGTGCGCCGCAGTGGAATTTGATCGGCGCCAGCTACGGCACACGCGCCGCGCTGGAGTACCTGCGCCTGTTCCCGGCGCAGGTGCGGCGCACGGTGCTGGACGGCGTGGCGCCGCCCGATATGGTCTTGCCGGCCAGCTTCTCGACCGACGGCCAGGCCGCGCTCGACGCCAGCCTGCGGGCCTGCGAGAAGGAGCCGAGCTGCCAGCAGCAGTTCCCGATGCTGCGTCAGCAATGGGCCGAGTTGCTGGCCAGCATGCCGCGCCAAATCAGCGTTAGGCAGCCGCTGACCGGCCAACCGGAGAGCTTCACGCTGAGCCGCGAGATGCTTCTGCGCAGCGTGCGCCTGCCGCTTTATTCACCGGCCTTGGCGGCCGCCCTGCCCGCGGCAATAGCGGCGGCCAGCGCAGGCCGGTTCGAGGGCTTGATGGGCCTGTCCAGCGTGATCGGCGGCGGCAAGTCCAGCCGCTTGGCCATGGGCATGCATTTCTCGGTGGTCTGCTCTGAGGACGTGCCGCGCCTGGCGCAGGCCAGCGACCAGCCTGGCGCCGATTTTGGCAATGCCGATGCCCAGCTCTATGCCCGAGTTTGCAAGCAATGGCCGCGCGCCGAGATCGCGCCGGCCTTCTACAGCATGCCGCCGACCGGCTCGCCGGTGCTGCTGCTCAGCGGCGGCGCCGACCCGGCCACGCCGCCCCGCCACGGCGAGCGCGCGGCCAAGGCGCTGGCCGCCGCTAACGCAAAGCTGGTACAGCACATCGTCGTGCCCGAGGCCGGCCATGGCGTGATGGGCGTGGGCTGCACCGTTGAGCTGCTGTTCCGCTTTATCGACGCCAAAACAGACGCCTTGGCGCTGCCGCAAGACGCGAGCTGCGCCAGCAAGATCCCGCGTCCCGGCGTCTTCCTGCCGGTGCAGGCCAGCCAGGGGCAACAGCCATGATCCGCATTGAGAACGTCAGCAAACAATTCTTCGCCAAGAGTGGCGGCTCGCTGCTCAAGCGCCCGGCCAAGCTGCTGGTGCAAGCGGTCAAGTCGGTGACGGTGATTGCCCCGAACGGCCGCATCACCGGCTTGCTGGGCCCCAACGGCGCCGGCAAGACGACCACGCTGCGCATGTTGGGCGGCATGTTCACGCCCGACAGCGGCCGCATCACGGTCGACGGCATCGCGGTCGCCGAGCAGCCGCGCCAAGCGCTGGCCCGCATGGGCATTTTGGGCGACGCGCATGGGCTCTACCCGCGCTTGTCGGCGCGCGAGAACATCATCTACTTCGGCCGCTTGCAGGGCATGGAAGAAGCTGCGGCGAATGCCCGTGCCGAAGACTTGGCCAGGCTTTTGGAGATGAACAAGATCCTCGACCGCCGCGCCGAAGGCTTCAGCCAGGGGGAAAGAATGAAGACGGCGCTGGCCCGAGCGCTGGTACATGACCCGGCCCATATCGTGCTGGACGAACCGACCAACGGTCTCGACGTGCTGGCCACGCGGGCCTTGCGCGCGGCGCTGCGCCATCTGCGCTCGAAAGAGGGCGGCAGCAAGTGCATCATTTTCTCGACCCACATCATGCAAGAGGTGGAGCAGCTTTGTGAGCATGTTGTCATCGTGGCGAATGGGCGCAGCGTGGCCGAAGGATCGGTCGAGCAGCTGCTGGAACAAGCCGGCGAGCGCAAGTTCGAAGACGCCTTCGTCAAGCTGGCTTTCAACCCTGAACCGACCGGAGTGGCGGCATGAAACAAAGCACATTGGGCAAGAACTTCTGGATCGTCTTGGTCAAAGAGGTACTGGACGCGCTGCGCGACCGCCGCACGTTGCTGCGCCTGATGGTGCCGGCGGTGCTGATGGGGCCGCTGCTGCTGTTGGCGCTGTCCGGCTTTATCTCCTCGCTGGAGGAGCGGGCCGACAAGCGCGAAGTGATGGTGGCCGGCATCGAACACGCCCCCACCCTGCGCAACTATCTGGAGCGCCAGACCTACAGCATCAAAGCGGCGCCGGCCGACTACGAGGCGCGGCTGCGCAATACCCAGCTGCTGGAGCCGGTGCTGGTCATAGCCAAAGATTTTGAAGCGGCATTGTTGACCGGCCGACAGCCGACCGTGGAGCTGGTCAGCGACAGCGCCAATCAGCGCGCCAGCAGCGGGCTGGGGGCCTTGAGCCGCTTGCTGGGCGGCTTCAACCGCGAGCGCGCGACGCTGAATATGGCGCTGCGCGGCGTCTCGACCGAGTTGTTGCAGCCGGTCTTGGTGGAAGAGCGTGACCTGGCCAGTGCGCAGGCGCGCGCCAGCCGCATCACCAGCATCATTCCGATGTTCATCATCATGGCCGTGCTGTACGGCGCGCTAACGGCCGCTCTCGACAGCACCGCTGGTGAGCGCGAGCGCGGCTCGCTGGAGCCGCTGCTGATGAACCCGGTGCAGCATCTGGCCCTGGTCATGGGCAAATGGGGCGCGGTGGCGCTGCTGGGTCTGCTGGTGGCGCTGCTGGCCAGCCTGAGCTTTATCCCGGCGCAATGGCTGCTGCGCAGCGACAGCCTGCAGGCGATGTTCCAGTTCGGCTGGTATGAGGTGTTCGCTTTTTTGCTGCTGCAACTTCCATTGGCAGCGGGCCTCGGCGCGGTCTTGATGGCGATGGCAATCCGCTCCAAGACCTTCAAGGAGGCGCAGGCCGGCAGTGGCTTGATCGTCACGCTGGTGGGCTTGGCGCCGATGGTCAGCATGCTCAACCCCGGCGGCGACGCGGCCTGGTATTTGTGGGTACCGGGTCTGGCCCAGAACACGCTGATGATGTTGGTGCTGAAGGGCGAGGCGCTGAGCTGGGCGCTAGTGATGCCGGGCGTCTTGGTGGGGGCGGGTTTAACGGTGGGCAGCTTGCTCTTCGTTGCGAAGTCCATGCGATTGGCTGTAGCCGGACACAAATAGTTTGATTGCTTGTGGAGGGCTCAGTGCAGGCCGAGCGCGCGCTGCACCTCGTATTGCCAGGGCAAACCATGAACGATTTCGTTCAGCTGCAGCACCGACTCCAGTGGCGCCAGCACCTCGCCGGCCGGATTGAGGAACTGCAAATTGGTGATCAAGGCCATCGGATCCACCATCGCCACCAAGCCGGCCGGCAGGCTGATCCAATCCCAAGCCACGCCCGCGATCGCCTGGCCCTCGGCGCCTTGCCACAGGGTTTGCCCCAGGGATGGGCGCGCTGCGTCGCCTGTGACCAACACTTGGGTGCTCAAATGAGCGAACTGCAGGCTTTGCGCATGCTGCGCTTCACACAAAACCCGAGGCCAAGCGTAGACAATCCAAGCTGGAGTCATAGATAAAATAGAAGTTGGGGAAGAGGTGGTTGACAGCGCGTAAGAGGTCATAGCAGCCAGTGTGCTGCTTGCTGAAATAAACGCCAGCTGTAAACCTTGTCAGGGAGAGGATGGATGGGCCCATTGCCAAGTCGGCCGTAGGCCCGCCTTAGTGGGAAGCAAAGCGATGTTGCAGGGGGGATACCAGTCGGTGCTTGAAGCTCGGAGCCGGGATGCGTTCACCTATGAGCTTGAGCATTTCACCAAGGCACTCGGTTTCGACAAGTTTTCGGCCATAACGGTGGTTGACCATTCGCTTGGTCGCTCCGATTTCATCAATATTGACAACTGCCCAAATGGCTTTCGCGAAGCCATGGACAGCCCACAGCTAGGCCAGCGGGATCCCGTCATGCAGCATTGCAAACGACAAAGCGTGCCCATAGTCTGGGATCAGCGAACCTATGTGAAAGAGAGCGCCGGCGATCTTTGGGACGTCCAAGCCAGGTTCGGCTATCGCACCGGCATCGCTCTGGCCCTGCATCTGCCGGAAGGCCGGCATTTTGTGCTGGGCATGGAACGCAGCGAAGCGTTGCCGGCCGACTCCCGCGAATTGACGCGGATAGTGGCGGACATGCAGTTGTTCGCCGTTCACGCGATGGACACCGCCTTGCGCGTCTTGCTGCCGCCTGAGCAGCAACTTGACCAACCCCACCTGACGCCGCGCGAGTTGGAAGCGCTGCGCTGGACCATGGACGGCAAGACGGCCTGGGAAGTGGGCGCCATCCTGAGCATCACCGAGCGCACGGCCGTGCTGCATCTCAGCAACGCCATGCACAAACTCGGTTGCAATAACAAGCACCAAGCGGTGTTGAAGGCCTTGCGCCTGGGCTTGATCCGCTGAGTCCGGCCCAAATTCCCGAGCGACACTGTAAGAGTTGACAGTTACCTGTTTTGCTTAGCCTTGCTGAAATGGCTTTGTGCACCTAGCGCACTCCACTCATTCGGAACCGGTCATGCAAAACACACAAAATCTTTCCCTGAACCTTCAGTTGCCTGCCCAAGGCCCAGTTGAGATCGACGTTCAATTGCTGAGCTTGGTTGGTGGCGGCTTGCCAAAAAGTACATGGGGCGCGGTCGAGGCTAACGTCTCGGAATTGAGCCCCTTGGTTCAGTTGCCAAAGAGCACGTGGTAAATCAAATTTCCTCGCTGTCATCGCGTCTGCCTGAGGAGGATTGGGGCTAGATAGCCCCGACCTCTCCATGCTTTTTCGCCCCGAAGCCGTCAAGGCCCAGAACCAAACTTGGTTAGGCAGCATCCAACTGCTGCGCCCGCTGTCGTTGCGGCTGCTGAGCATGTCCGCCATCTCGGCGGTACTTGGCGTGGGCCTGTTTCTGAGCCAAGCCGAATACACCCGCAAGGCCCGGGTCAGCGGCTATCTGCTGCCCGACCGTGGCGTGCTGCGCGTCAGCAGCCCGCAGGCCGCCACCGTGCTGATGCGCGAGGTCGGCGAGGGCCAGCAGGTCAAGGCCGGCGACCTGCTGTTTGTGCTCAGTCTGGACAACGCCAGTCAAAGCAGCGAGGCCATCGCCCAGAACCTGACGGCGGGCCAGCAAAGCCTGCAGGACACCGCCGAACAACAACGCCAGTTAGCGCACACTCAGCAGCAGACGCTGGCCGTGCGCCGCAGCGGTATCGAGCGCGAGCTGGCGCTGCTGCAGGCCGAGGCCGGCTTGCAGCAGGAACGCCAGACGCTGGCCGACGCGGCCTTGGCGCGGCTGGAGCAGCTCGGCCGAGATCAGTTCATCTCCGCCGCTCAGGTGCAAGCCAAGCGCGAGGAGATCCTGGGCCTGCGCGCCCAGGGCCAGGCGCTGGAGCGCCAACGCGAGACCTTGCGGCGCGAGCTACAAGCGACGCTGGCCGAGGCGCAGCAGCTGCCGCTGAAGGCCCAGGTGCTGCAAGGCGAGATCGCCCGTGACCGCGCCGAGCTGAACCGGTTCGGGCTCGAAGCCGAAGGCCGCCGCCGCCTGCTGCTGCGCGCGCCCAGCGACGGCGTGGTCGCCACGCTGCAGGCCGAAAGGGGCCAGAGCATCAACGCCGGCACCGTGCTGGCCAGCCTGCTGCCGGCCCAGACGCAGATGGTGGCGCAGCTGTATGCGCCGTCCAGCGCGATCGGCTTTGTGCGGCCGCAACAGGCGGTCAATCTGCGCTACCAGGCCTTCCCCTATCAAAAGTTCGGCCAACAAAGCGGCCGCGTCTTGCAGGTATCGCGCACCCCGCTGACCCCGGCCGAGCTGGCGCTATTGAATCTGCCCTCTGCCCTCAGCCAGGGCGCGTTGAGCGAGCCGCTGTACCGCATCACCGTCGGCCTGGACCGCCAATCCGTCAGCGCCTATGGCCAGGAGCAGGCGCTGCAGCCCGGCATGCAGCTGGATGCCGATGTGTTGCTGGAGCGGCGCAGCCTGATCGAATGGATTTTCGAGCCCTTGTTAAGCCTCGCACGCCGTGTCTGAGCCCAGTTTGATCCACCGCCTCAAGCTCGGCTGGCGCGGTCGCACACGCCTGCCGTTGCTGCTGCAGACCGAAGCGGCCGAATGCGGTCTGGCCTGCCTGGCGATGGTTGCCAACGCGCATGGTTTACAACTCAATCTGAACCAGCTGCGAGCGCGCTTTTCGCTCTCGCTGAAGGGCGTGACGATGGCCGATCTGGTCCGCATGGCGGCCGATCTGGGCCTGGCCAGCCGGGCGCTGCGGGCCGAACCGGCCCATCTGGCGCAGCTGCAACTGCCGGCCGTGCTGCATTGGGACTTCAATCACTTCGTCGTGCTGGCCGAGGTCAGCGGCGACTACTGCGTGATCCACGATCCCGCCCATGGCCGGCGCCGCATGCGACTGGCCGAGTTGTCGCACCATTTCACCGGCGTGGCGCTGGAGCTGCGGCCGGGCGCCGATTTCGTGCCCCAGGCTGCGGCGCCTGGTCTGCGCTGGCGCCAGTTGTTCGGCCGCATCAGCGGCTTGAAGCGCTCCTTGGTGCAGATCCTGGGTCTGGCGCTGGCGCTCGAAATGCTGGCCCTGCTGTCGCCCTTTTTGCTGCAATGGGTGGTCGACGGCGTGCTGGTCAGCG
>NZ_JANNMI010000138.1:0-1463 GCF_031397715.1 Roseateles sp. | reverse complement strand
CGCAGCAGCAGGGGCCGGTGCAGCAGCAGCGACAACCGGGGCCGGCGCTGCTGCTGCTTCAGCGGCGGTCTCCAAAAGCAGCACCAAACTGCCTTCATTGACCTTGTCGCCGATGGCGATCTTGATTTCCTTGACCACGCCAGCCGCCGAGCTGGGGATCTCCATCGAGGCTTTGTCGCTCTCGACGGTGATCAGGCTTTGCTCCAGCGTGACGGTGTCACCGACCTTGACCATCAACTCAATGACGGCCACATCCTTGACGTCCCCAATATCGGGAACCTTGACTTCTACCAGTGCCATGTTTTTTCCTAGCTAGTTGGTGACAGAGCTACTCGCTACGCTCGGGCGGTCTGTCACGCAAGTCCGTCAGATTCGCCGCTTTTAAGCGTACAGGGGGTTGATTTTGTCGGCCTTGATACCGTACTTGGCAATCGCCTCGGCCACCGTCGCCTTGGGCAACTTGCCTTCATCGGCCAGCGAGTTCAAAGCCGCCACGACGATGTAGTGCCGGTTGATCTCGAAATGCTCGCGCAGCTTGGAGCGGAAGTCCGAACGACCGAAACCATCGGTGCCCAAGACCTTGTAGGAGCGCCCTGCGGGTACATAAGCGCGGATCTGCTCGGCGAAGTTCTTCATATAGTCGGTCGAGGCGATCACCGGGCCGCTGGTCTGGCTGAGTTGCTCGGCAACGAAGCTGACGCGCTGCGCGTCGGTCGGGTGCAGCAGGTTCCAACGCTCGCTGTCCTGGCCTTCGCGGGCCAGCTCATTGAAACTTGGGCAGCTCCAGACATGGGCGCCCACGCCCCAGTCGGCTTCCAGCAAGGCCTTGGCGGCCTGGCTCTCGCGCAGGATGGTGCCGGAGCCGAGCAGATTGACCGTCAGCTTTTGGTTGCCATCCGCCTCGTCCAGCAGATACATGCCCTTCAGGATCTGCGCTTCGGTGCCGGCTTTCAGGCCCGGCATCGGGTAGTTTTCGTTCAGCAGCGTGATGTAGAAATACACGTTCTCCTGGTTCTCGACCATGCGCTTCAAGCCGCTGTGCAGAATCACGCCGACTTCATGCGCGAAGCTCGGGTCGTAGCTGATGCAGTTGGGGATGGTGCTGGCCAGGATGTGGCTGTGGCCGTCTTCGTGCTGCAGGCCTTCGCCGTTCAGCGTCGTGCGGCCCGAGGTGCCGCCCAGCAAGAAGCCGCGCGCCTGCATATCGCCGGCCGCCCAGGCCAAGTCGCCAATGCGCTGGAAGCCGAACATCGAGTAGTAGACGTAGAACGGGATCATCACCCGGTTGTTGGTCGAGTAACTCGTCGCCGCGGCGATCCAGCTGGCCATGCCGCCGGCTTCGTTGATGCCTTCTTGCAGGATCTGGCCGTCCTTGGCTTCGCGGTAATACATCACCTGGTCTTTGTCGACCGGCGTGTAGTTCTGACCTGCGGGGTTGTAGATGCCGATCTGGCGGAACAGCC
>NZ_JANNMI010000119.1:0-2016 GCF_031397715.1 Roseateles sp. | reverse complement strand
CGCTGTTCGAGATCATCGATGTGGCGTCGCGGGCCGATCTGAAGTCGGATCTGCTCAAGGAGCTGGAGCGTCACAAGAACCAGCTGGCCAGCTATCGCGGCAACCCCGGCGTGGCCGAGGGCCTGCTGGACGAGGTGATTGCCCGCATCGACAAGGCCTATGGGGGGCTGAACCAATTGGTCGGCAAGGCCGGTGCCTGCCTGAGCACGAATGAGTGGCTGATGAGCATACGCAGCCGCATCAGCATCCCCGGTGGCACTTGCGAATTCGATCTGCCGGCCTACTACACCTGGCAGCAGTTCTTGCCGGTGCGCCGGCGTAACGACCTGATGCAGTGGACGCAGAGCCTGATGCCGCTGGCGGAAGCCTTGCAAGTGCTTTTGGGTCTGCTGCGCGACTCCGGCAGCCCGCACAAGGTGGCGGCGGTAGCTGGCCAGTTCCAGCAAAGCCTGGGCGCCGGCCGGGTGTTCCAGCTGCTGCGTATGCGCATAGACCCGAGCTTAGGCCTGGTGCCCGAGATCAGCGGTCACCGCCTGATGATCTCGATCCGCATGATGCGCCAGGACGAAGACGGGCGCCTCAAATCGACCCAGCAGGACGCCAGCTTCGAGCTGACGCTGTGCGCATGAGTGTTGAAGCAAAACCACGCATCGTGCGCTGTCCGACCTGTGGCGGCGATTCGATCTTCGCGCCGAGCAATCTGTGGCGGCCGTTCTGCAGCGAACGTTGCCGGCAGATCGACCTCGGCGCCTGGGCCAGCGAGAGCTTCGCGGTGCCGACCAACCCGCCGGTCGAAGACGACTCGCTACCGCATTAAGGCGGCCAAGTCCTGCCGGGCTTGAGCGGCCGTGGTGAACAACAAGGCCTGCCAACCCAAGGCCTTGGCCGCCTCGATATTGGCCGGGTGGTCATCCAAGAAGACGCAGGCCTCGGGCGGCAGGCCAAAGCGTTCTGACGCGATGCTGAAGATCTCCGTTCGCGGCTTGGAGTGTTTGACCCGACCCGAGAAAACGCCGGCCTCAAACCATTCGCGCAGCGGATGCGCCCGCTCCAGATGATCGGCATAGGGCTCGGGCATATTGGACAGATAAAACAAGCGGTGCCCAGCCAGCTTCAGCTCGGCAATCAGCGCCGCTGTGTCGACCTGCAGCTGCAACTCATCCGGCACCGCGGCCACCACCTGCGCGACCTCAGCCTTGGGCCAGCCTGTTCGCAGGGCAATCCGCTCGATCACCGTGTCGGCATCGATCAAGCCTTGATCAAACGCGCCCCAATCGCCGCCGTAGTTCTCAAAAAACCGCGCCGCTACGGCCACACCCTGCGCAGCGTTCGCCACCCGGTGCGGCCAAACGCGCGCCAAAAAGCTGGCCGGATGCCAGCGGAAAACAACGCCGCCAAAGTCGAAGACGATGTTCATGCGGTCAGGTGCTTCAAAAGCCCAGCGGTGGAGCCGTCGAGGCCGCTGGTGTCGCCGCTGCTCAAGCGCGGCAGCAAAGCCCCGCACAGAGCCTTGCCCAACTCGACACCCCATTGATCAAAGCTGTTGATACCCCAGAGCGCGCCGCTGACAAACACACGCTGCTCATACAAGGCGATCAAAGCGCCCAAGGAACTTGGCGTTAGGCTTTCAAGCACCAGCGTCGTGCTGGGCCGGTTGCCGGGAAAACTGCGGTGGCGCGCCACGGTCGCAGCGTCCAGCTGTTTGGAGGCCGTCGGTGCCGATTCCTGCAGCGCTTCCTCATACGACTTACCCTGCATCAGCGCCTGCGATTGCGCCAAGCAATTGGCCAAGAGCTTGCGGTGCTGATCCAGCAACAAGGTCTTCAAGTCACCCTGAACCTCGGCGCCGAAATTGGGCGTCTTGACCGCAATGAACTCGACCGGGATCACGTCCGTGCCCTGGTGCAGCATCTGGAAATAAGCATGCTGCCCGTTGGTGCCGGCCTCGCCCCAGACCACCGGGCTGGTCGCATAAGGCACTTCCACCTCCTCGGGCGCCAGCCCCGGAGCCTCCGT
>NZ_JANNMI010000086.1:0-2204 GCF_031397715.1 Roseateles sp. | reverse complement strand
CGACGATGGCGTGGCCGCCGTAGGCCAAGTGGACGCGGATCTGGTGGGTGCGGCCGGTTTTGATGGTGACGTCGAGCAGGCTGTAGCCATTCAAGCGCTGCGCCACCTTGACCAAGCTGATGGATCGCTTGGCTTGATCGGCAGAAGGATCATTCGGATTGGGAAGTGCTCGAACCCAGCGCTCGCCATCGCTGCCTATGAACTTCAGCAAGGGCACGTCGATGACTTTTTTGTTGTCGGCCCAGTCGCCGGCCACCAGGGCGGCATAGGTCTTGCCGGTCTCGCGCTCGCGGAACTGCTCCTGCAGGACGACCAGGGCGCTGCGTTTCTTGGCGATCAGCAGCAGGCCCGAGGTTTCCTTGTCCAGCCGGTGCACCAGTTCCAAAAACTTGGCCAACGGCCGGGCCTGGCGCAATTGCTCGATCACGCCGAAGCTGACGCCGGAGCCGCCGTGCACGGCGACGCCGGCCGGCTTGTTGATGGCGAGCAGGTGCTCGTCTTCGAACACGATCTCGAACTCGCGCGCCGGCACATAGTCGGGCCGCTCAAGCACCCGTTCGGGCAATCGCACCGGCGGCACGCGCACCTCGTCGCCCAGCTCCAAACGGGTGTCGGCATGCGCGCGGCCCTTGTTGACGCGCACCTCGCCGGCCCGAATGATGCGGTAGACATGTGTCTTGGGCACGCCCTTGAGTTCGCGCAACAAGTAGTTGTCGAGGCGCTGGCCGGCCGAGTTCTCGTCCACCTTCACCCGGCGCACGGCCGGCGCTGCTACTTCGACAGCAAGCGGATTTGCGCTCCGAGTAGTTGGCGCGCGCTCACTGACCGCCCCTGCCCTACTGCGGGTTTGTGTGGCGGCCGGCGCTTTGGCTTTAGCCCTTATAATGTTGCTCACCACGTTATAGCCGTAAGTATTTGATTTATCTGATTTTACCTGGGCCATGGCCACAGGCGGTTTTACTGAAATCAAGACCGAAACCTAGATAGATCAGTGGCGAACAGGTGGCATATCAAGCGCTAGTTTGCGCCCGGTATGAAACAAATAGGTGATGCAACGCGCCGCTGCCGGAAGCGGGCCTTGTCCCCATGTGACAAGGCGGCTTCGGGTGTGGTGCGGTAGAGCATGACAGATAGAGCCACGCCGAGACTGGGCTTGCTGCGATTGAGCACAAGCGTAGTTTGGGTACAGACAAGGTATTTGAAAGGCATGAGGTTGGTCGCAAAAACGTCGCAAAAACGCGTACCGGCCTCTGTCTAGCGTCCAACAGTCCTCGCGGATGATTGCCACTCCCCTCACCCCCCACCGCCCTCAAACACAGCCCCGGCCAACCGCCGGTGAGGCTGTGCGCGCCGCCGTGGCCGGGCCGCCCAGCATCACCGGGCGCATGCCCGGGCTGGGCGTATATGGGAATGGCCAGCCGCGCCGCCTGCTGAGTCGCACGCGCCAACGCTGAATTGCTGATCGCACGCCGACCCAGGCAGCGATCAAATTCAGTCCAGGGCGATTCCTTCCTCGGTTCATCCAGATTGCTCGTGCATCGATGTGTTGCCGCGGCGGCTTTCGGGCTGCTTTGGCAACGTGTTGTAGCGCGCTCAAAGGCTTTGGCCCCGAGCGCACAAGGAGTAATCAAGCAATGAAACGCATGTTGATCAATGCGACGCAGGCAGAAGAGCGTCGCCTGGCCATCGTTGATGGCCAAAAACTGATGGACTTCGAGACCGAAATCGAAGGCCGTGAACAGCGCAAGGGCAATATCTACAAGGCCGTTGTGACCCGCGTCGAGCCCTCGCTCGAGGCCTGTTTTGTCGACTACGGCGAAGACCGCCACGGCTTCCTGCCCTTCAAGGAAATCGCTCGCCAATACTTCCGCGAAGGCGTGGACGTGCGCACCGCACGCATCCAGGACTGCATCCGCGAAGGCCAGGAACTGCAGGTTCAGGTCGAAAAAGAAGAGCGCGGCAACAAGGGCGCGGCACTGACGACCTTTGTCTCGCTGGCCGGCCGTTATTTGGTGCTGATGCCCAACAACCCGCGCGGCGGTGGTGTTTCGCGTCGCATCGAGGGCGAAGACCGCGAAGAGCTGAAAGAAAACCTCGACCAGCTCGAGTACCCCAAGGGCATGAGCCTGATCGCCCGCACCGCCGGCATTGGCCGTTCGGCCGCCGAGCTGCAGTGGGACTTGAACTACATGCTCAAGCTCTGG
>NZ_JANNMI010000060.1:0-1593 GCF_031397715.1 Roseateles sp. | reverse complement strand
CCAGGCGAGGATGCTGGCCTCCTTGTCGACGGACTGCTTGTCCACGTGAATCGTCTGGAACACCTTGCGGTGCAGATCGTCGAGCTTGCCCATGGCTTCCAGCGTGTAAAACAGCCGCTGATGCGGCACGAAATCGTCGCGGAAAGCTACTGGCACCCGCTTGAGCACCACGTCCGACGGCAGCTTTTTCGCCCAGGCCTCGAGCTGGGGCTCGAACGTGTTGCAATGCGGGCAGCCGTACCAGAAGAACTCGACCACCTCGATCTTGCCCGGCGCCACCGCCAAGGGCTGCCCCAGCCTTTGGAACTGCTTGCCCTCGACCGGGCCACCCTGGGCCAAGGCGCTAGTCGGCAGGCCGACAGCCAGCAAGCCAGTGGCGCTGAGGCTGAAAATTGCAGAGAAATCGCGACGCTTCATCATCATGAGAATCCTAGGGCGGGGGGAAAGGCTTGGAGCAGAGCGTGCAATGCTGAGCGATCAGCGTTGCACGCGCACCAGATTGGCTTCGATGCCGGCGGCCTCGACCTTGCGCTGCAGCTCTTCGGCCTCGTCGCGGTTCTCCAGCGGGCCTATGCGCACACGCAGCACCGTGCGGCCGGACTGCTCGCGCTCCAGCACCTTGGCGCTGAAGCCCAGCATGGCCAGGCGGGCGCGCTGTTGCTCGGCGTCTTCGGTTTTGACGAAGGCGCCGGCCTGCACGAAATAGATGAAGGGCTCGGCGGTGTTTGCGGCGGCGGCTGCGGCAGCCTTGGCGTCGGCCTTTTTGTCGGCGGCCTTGTCGCTTGGCTTGTCTGCCGCTTTGTCGGCCACTTTTGGAGTCGGCGCACTGGCTACGGCCGCAGGGGCGGCGGTGGCCGGTGCCGCCGTGGGCGTCGGCTCAGCGGCAGGCGCGGCGGCTGGGGCTGGGGCTGAGCCCACCACACCGCTGGCCACCTTGGCACCGGCCTTGCCGGCCAGCGGCGCGTTCGGGTCCCAATTTTTATTGCGCATCGCCTCTTCAACATCCTGCTCGGCGGTGCGCAACGGCACTTTGTTGATGAAGGGAATCGGCACCTTGGCGATATAAAGCGCCACGCCCAGCGCCACCGCCAGCCCCAGCAACACGCCGACGATCAGGCCCAGCACAAAGCCGCCGCGCTGGCCTTGTTTGTTGTTGCTGCTGCTGCTGCTGCGTTGGCTCATGCGCTTTCCTCGATCGCTTCACGATTCATGATGGTGGGTGCTGTAACGCCTAACACGGCCAATGCGTTGGCAAGCACCTGACGGGTGGCGGTCATCGAGCTGCAGAACAACACCGCCAGTTCCGTCCCGCTCTACGATCCCGCGTATCCGACGAACCGTTGGAAGCTCGGCGGCGGAATTGATTTCACCTTCCCCGCCAGTGTGAGTCTCGCGGCCGGCGCGCGGATGCTCGTCGTGGATTTTAATCCCACCAACACAACGACGCTGAATGCGTTCCGCGCCCGCTATGGCATCAGCAACAGTGTCGCCGTCTATGGCCCGTTCACCGACGCGCTCGACAACGGCGGTGACGTCGTGAAGCTGTATCGCTCCGATACGCCGCAGCAATCGCCGCCGGACGCGGGCTTCGTG
>NZ_JANNMI010000032.1:0-3909 GCF_031397715.1 Roseateles sp. | reverse complement strand
TCTCCAACGTCTGCCGCCACCGCCAAGCCGTGATGCTGCGTGGCCGCGGCAATACCCGTAGCAATATCGTCTGCCCCCTGCATCGCTGGACCTACGACCTCAAAGGTGAGTTGGTCGGCGCGCCGCATTTTGAGCAAGACCCATGTCTGAACCTGAATCGCTACAAGCTGCGCGAATGGAACGGCCTGCTGTTCGAGGACAACGGCCATGATGTCGCGGCCGAGCTGGCCAAGCTGAGTGTCGCGGCCGACCTGGATTTTTCCGGCTATGTGCTGGACAAGGTCCACGTTCATCAGTGCGACTACAACTGGAAGACCTTTATTGAGGTCTATCTGGAGGACTACCATGTCGGGCCCTTCCATCCTGGCCTGGGGCACTTTGTCACCTGTGACGATTTGACCTGGGAAATGGGTCACCACCATTCGGTGCAAAAAGTCGGCATTCACAAGGACTTGGCCAAGCCGGGCTCGCCCGTCTACGAGCGCTGGCACGAGCAATTGCTGAAGTTCCGCGGCGGCGAGACCCCCCAGGCCGGCGCCATCTGGCTGACCTACTACCCGCACATCATGGTCGAGTGGTACCCGCATGTGCTGGTGGTGTCGACGCTGTTCCCCAAGGGCCCGCAGCAAACCGCCAACATCGTCGAGTTCTACTACCCCGAAGAAATCGCCGCCTTCGAGCGCGACTTTGTCGACGCCCATCAGGCCGCCTATATGGAAACCTGTGTCGAGGACGACGAGATCGCGCTGCGCATGGATGCCGGGCGGCGCGCCTTGATGGCCCGCGGCGACAACGAGGTCGGCCCCTACCAGAGCCCGATGGAAGACGGTATGCAGCATTTCCATGAGTGGTACCGGCGCGAGATGAAACTCGGCGACTGATCTGCACGCCGACTGAATCCAAACGCCCCGCACAGCCTTGCCGTCGGGGCGTTTTTCATGGCTGGCCATAATGCAGCCATGCCCGCCCCCTTGCTGATGATTGCCGCCACTTTTTTGTTCGCCACCATGGGCGTCTGCGTCAAGTTGGCGTCGGAGCTTTACGATGCCGGCGAGATCGTCATGTACCGCGGCGCCATCGGCGCGCTGCTGCTGGGCGGTGTTACCTTTGCGCGCGGCAGCAGCCTGCGCACCCCTGTGCCCTGGATGCATTTCTGGCGCAGCCTGTCCGGGGTTTTCGCCCTCTCCCTGTGGTTCTATACGATCGGCAAGCTGCCGCTGGCCACCGCAATGACCTTGAACTACATGTCATCGGTCTGGATGGCCTTGTTCTTGATCGGCGGCGCGGTGATGTTGGGCAGCGCCCGTATCGACGGTCGGCTGGTCGCCGCGGTGCTGCTGGGCTTTGTCGGCGTGGCCATGGTGTTGCGGCCCACGCTGGATCAGCAACAACTCTGGCATGGCCTGGCCGGCCTGCTGTCGGGCATGTTGGCGGCGCTGGCCTATTTGCAGGTCACTGCCTTGGGACGCGCCGGCGAGCCTGAAGACCGCATCGTTTTCTACTTCTCGCTGGGCGGCGCCTTGGCCGGCGCCATCAGCACCGGCGTGCAGAGTTTGGCGGGCTTGGGCAGCACACACCCACACAGCCTCAAAGGTGCGGCCCTGCTGCTGGCCGTGGGCTTGCTGGCCACCGCCGCCCAGCTGTTGATGACACGCGCCTATGGCCAGGGCAAGACCTTGTCCATCGCCTGCCTGCAGTACCTGGGCATTGTCTTCTCCTTCATCTATGGGGCTTGGCTGTTCCACGATCCCATCACGCCCTGGGCGCTGGGCGGCATGCTTTTGATCATCATCGCCGGCTTGGCGGCGACCCTGCTGCGTGCCACCAGCACACCTCCCGACAGTCAACACTCGGTCAACGAATCATGAAGCCCACACCGTATCAAACCCTTGTTTCTGTCCAACGGTTGCAGGACCTGAGCCGCGCCGGGCAGCCCGTCATCTTGATCGACTGCAGCTTTGATCTCGCCAACACCGATGCCGGCCACAGCGCCTACCTGAACGCCCATTTGCCGGGCGCGCATTACCTGCATCTGGACCGCGACCTCAGCGGCCCCAAGACCGATCAAGCCGGCCGGTTTCGCGGCCGTCACCCGCTGCCGGACCGCGCCGACTTTGCACGCCGCATGGCCGACCTGGGCCTGCGCGATGGCCTGCAAGTGGTGGCTTATGACGCGCAAGGCGGCATGTATGCGGCCAGGCTCTGGTGGCTGCTGCGCTGGCTCGGCCATGCCAACACTGCCGTGCTCGACGGCGGTGTGCAGGCCTGGGCTGCGGCGGGTTTGGGGCTGAGCGACGCCGTGCCAACGACATCGGCGGGCGACTTCAAGCCGGCAGGCAGCCTGGTCAGTAGCCTGACGGCGACCGAGCTGCAAGCGCGGCTAGGCCAGATCCGGCTGATCGATGCGCGTGCACCCGAGCGCTTTCGCGGTGATGTCGAACCGCTCGACGCCCGCGCCGGCCACATTCCCGGTGCCAGCAACCGTTTGTTCAAAAACAATCTGCAGGCCGATGGCTGCTTCAAACCGGCGACTGAATTGAGGGCGGAATTCGCCGCGCTGATGGCGCCGCATCAAGCCGCCAACGTGGTGCATCAATGCGGCTCCGGCGTGACCGCCTGCCACAACCTGTTGGCGATGGAACATGCGGGTCTGACCGGCTCGACCTTCTACCCGGGTTCCTGGAGCGAATGGTCGGCCGACCCGGCGAGGCCGATCGCCAAAGGCTAGCTCTTGACATAGCGCAAGACCAGCATGCCGCCCGGGCACGACACTGAAGACATTTCAACGGAGGATCCAGCCATGTTCAAGCGAATTCTTGTTCCCACCGACGGCTCTGAAATCAGCGCCAAGGCTCTCAACACCGCCATCGGGATGGCCCGTATCCACGGCGCCACCTTGTACGCCTTGAGCGTCAAGGAACCCTTCCCCTACAGCGCCGTGTCCGAGATGCAGCCCACGCCGCCGCAGGAGTTTTTTGACGTCCAGGAGCGCATTGCCGCGACGCGGGTCAAAGAGGCCATGGACGCGGCCGCGAGCGCCGGCGTGACTTGCGAAGGCCATACCGTCGAGGCCTTGCACGCCTGGGAGGCCATCATTGAGCACGCCAACAGCAATCAGTGCGATCTGGTCGTGATGGCATCGCATGGCCGCCGCGGCGTGCAGGCACTCTTGCTGGGCAGCGAAACCCAAAAGGTGCTGACCCACTGCACCACGCCGGTGTTGGTGGTTCGCTAATCAGCCCAGCGGACTGACTCAGAGGCTGAGAACTTTTAGCTTCGCTGAAACTTCGTTTTGTAGCGAGCGGACGTCAGGCTAGGCGGACGGAGCACAGAAACCGGAACGTACTCCCTGTACGTGAGGATTTCGAGCATCCGGCCAACGACGCATGGCGGTCGCGCAGTAAAAAGTTTTCAGCCTCTCAATGGCCGTGATGTGACACCGCCACGACCATCAGCACCAACCCCAAGCCGCCACCCAGGCCGGCCAGTTGCAGCACCGTCTCGCGCCAGGGCAGGCGGCGTTGCAACTGCGGAATCAAATCCGCCACGGCCACATAGATGAAACTGCTGCTGGCGGCGACCAGCAGGTAGGGGAACAAACTCTCCCAGGGTCCGACCAGGAAGTAGCCGAACACCCCGCCCAGCACCGCCGCCAAGCCGGACAAAGCATTGAAGGCCAGCGCCTTGGAACGCGAAAAGCCGGCGTTCAAGAGCACGATGTAGTCGCCTACCTCTTGCGGAATCTCGTGCGCGATGATGGCCAGCGAGGTGACCAAACCCAGGTAGGGGTCGGTCAAAAACGCCGCCGCGATGATGATGCCGTCGCAGAAGTTGTGGATGCTGTCGCCGACCAGCACGCTCCAGCCGCCCTGCCCCGCCTGCTGGGCGTCGAAGTGATGGTGGTGGTGG
>NZ_JANNMI010000024.1:0-2993 GCF_031397715.1 Roseateles sp. | reverse complement strand
GAGCCCTGGATCTGCAGCACCAGCAAATCCAGCGGGTCCTCCAAAAAGGCCAGCTCATGGGCCTTCAGCCGCGCCCGCAGCGCCGTGTCGGACTCGATCTGCTGGCGGGTGAAATAGGGCCGGCGCTGCAGCAGGTCGCTGGGCGCGGCATGCACCGGCACCTGAAAGCTCGGCTGCGGGCGCCGCGTCGCCTCCAGCATCGGCTCGTAGTAGCCGGTGATCAGGCCTTGCGCCTCACCTTGCAGCGACTCGACCCGGTAAGGGCGCAGATGTTGCATCAACCACAGCGAGGCCTGTGCGTCATCGGCGGGCAGCGCGCTGGCTTTGGCTTGGGCGCACACCTCCGCCCAGCCCTCGGCCGGGCGTGCGCAGCCGCGCAGCAGGGCCGGCCACAGCTCGGCCGCGCGGTCACTGCCCCAGCCGGGCAGCTCACTCCAATCGGCCTCGACCCAGCGGGCGCGCTCGCGCAGCAGCACGGCGCGTTGGCGGGCGGGGGGCTCGACGGGCGGGCGGGCTATCGGGCCCAGTTCGGGGCTCGGCTTGTTCGCCAGCGGGGGCGTGCCGCAGCCGGTCAGCAGCCCACCTAGAAGCCCACCTAAAATCGCGACCAGCAGCGCCGCTGCGCTGGTGGACATTGAGGTGCGTGCTTTTATGACTTTGCTCTTGTTGGAGGCGCTGGCCGCCTTGGCGATCTTTGTGTTGATCATCTGGTGGACGATGTTTTCTGGCCGCAAGGGCGGTGAGCGGCGCCCGCCCGACGAGGCGGACAACGACTAGTCCGGCTGCACATCGCGGGCCTTGGGCGGCAGCAGAAAGCTGCGCGGCTGCCCGCGCACCCGCCGCCAGATCGCCGAGCTGACGCGTGCGCGGTCGGCCAGACGGATGCCGCGTGAGCGCAGCGCCACCTTCAGTGCCAGGTAAAAACTGACGCTCAGGTTCAAGACCCCGGTGACCGCGATGCCCGCCACACACCACCAGAAATCGCCCAGGCGGAAGATGTCCAGTCCCAGCGCGCCAATGGCTGCGGCCAATTGCCCGGTTGACAAGGTGACATGGCGCACGTCCAGCGGCAGGCCGACAAAGTCGAGCAAGACCGGCACCAGGCCCAGCATCAGCCCCAAGGAGACATTGGCGGCAACGCCGGAAATATTGGCCCGCCACCATTTGGCCCAGCGCTGCGCGCGCGGTGCACCGAGGCGGCCGATGATGGCCGGGTTCCAGGCGATTGCACTTTCCAGCCGGTGCAGCACAAACCAGTTCTCGAACCAGCCCGCCACCATGCTGCTGGCGAACAGCAGCACGCCGGTGAAGGCGGCATACAGCGCCGAGGGCCCCAGCAGGGTCAGCGAATGCAACACGTAATGGGCCGACTTTTCGCCCACCAGCGGCGCGCCGAACAGCAGCCAACTGAGCAGTTGCACGCCCAGCACCACCGGCGCCACCACGGCCAGATTGCCCAGAATGCCGGCGAACTGTGAGCGCAAGAGGTTGGCAACTTCGTCAACAAAGCTTTCCAGATCCTCATCACGCTCGATCCGCTCCAGCTTTTGGGCCATCGCCGGCGCCGTCATGGCGGGCTGTTTGGTGGCGACCGTCCAGTGCAGCAAATGGATGATCAAAAAGCTCATCGCGTAGTTGGCGCCGGCCCAAAAGCCGGTCCAGAACGCGCTCATGCCGATCCCGATGACGGCGAATTTGGCGAAGGTGGTGCCGACGATGATGGCGCCACCGCCGGCCGCATGCTTGAGCATGTCGCGGTAGTCGGCGCGGTCGCGGGTGATGTAGTGCTCGCCGGTTTCGGCGCTGCGCTCGGCCACTTTGCGGGCCAATAGCGAGTAATGGCTGGAGAACAACTGGGTGATGCTGCGCCGCTCGTTGACAACGCGCACCAGGCTGGCCAGCAAGCGCGCCAGTTCGCGCTGCGGTTGCTCGGCCACCAGGCAAATCAGCAAGGCCTCAACGCGCTCGATGCGGGCCTGCATTTGCTCCAGCGCGAAGACGATTTCGACCGACACGCCGAAAGCCTCCAGATGCTCGGGAATGCTGGCGGCGGCGGTCTGGCAGGCCGCGAGCAAGGCGCGCAGATACTGCAGCGCCTGGGTGGTTTTCTCCGTGTCGCCCGCGCGCAAGGCGTCGACCATATCGTCGCAGGCGCTGGCCAGTTGTTCGAACGGCTGATTGGCCAGCAAGTCGGCGCTCATGCGCCGGCGCAGCACGGCAGACAAACCGTCCGCCCGCACCGAGCTGACCAGGGTGGTCAGCCCGCTCAGCATCGGCGCTTGCCAGTGCTTGGATGGCGTCGGGTCTGATAGATCAGGGGCTAGGAGCCCGGGCGGCAGAAAAATCGGCGGCTGCAAGTCGGCCGCGGCGGTCCATTTTTCACCGTCTTTTTGCCCCATAGCCGTGCTATGCGGCTGCAAATCCGGCAAAAACTGTCCTCGCCGGGGTCGCCTTTCGCTATCGCCGCTTTCTGCCGCCCGGGCTCCTAACAGCAAGCGGCTCAGGCGCTGCAACAAGTCATCGTCAAGCGCCAGCAGCCAATGCTCATCGGCCTGGTCGGGGAAGAGCAGGTCGAACAGCTCGGCCAGGTCGGTGGTGTCGGCGGTGTTGGGTAAAAAGTGCTGGCGCAGGCGGCGCAAAAACTCGCCCCACAAGGCCACATGGGGCGCAAAGCCGACATCGGCAAACAGGCCGATCGCATCGACATCGCGCCAAATCGAATTCATTACGCCGGCAAAGCTGCGCGCATGTTCGGGGTTACGTTCCAGCACATTGAGCAGATGCTTGAGCCGCAACACCGGCAGCAAGGTGGTGCCGGTGCTGGCCTCATCGCGGCTGGCCGGGTGGCGCAGCCATTCGAGCAGGCGCGCCAGCCAGAGATTGCGGTTGGCCAGCGGCGCGCGCGGCTCGGCGGCGTTCAGCAGGGCGGTTAAATCCCAGCTCGGCGCCGCCTTGAATAGCCCAAACATCAATGCAGGGCGCCGCTGTCGGCG
>NZ_JANNMI010000465.1:0-1693 GCF_031397715.1 Roseateles sp. | reverse complement strand
CGCCGACCAGCGCCATGGCAACCCGTCCGGCCGTGACCAAAACCGGCAAGTCGTCGTCCTCAACATCGCCCAAATTGGCTTGAAACACTTCGCCGAAGCTGTTCACCAGCAAACGCTCGATACCGGCCTCACCTTGCGCGTCGGCGCCTTCGGCTTCCCAATAGGCGCTGGGACGGTGCTCCTCCAGCTTGACCACGAGCCGGCTCGGCCAGACCCGCTGCACCACCGCCCGCCGCACCCAAGGCACGGCCTCGAACGCGTCACGGCCGTCTTGCAGATTCATGCTCAGAAACGAGCCCGACAAGCGCGGCAAGGCATTGGCACGCAGCGAGGCCTCGCTATTGCGCGTCACATCACCATCGACCTGGATGGCGCGGATCGCAAACACCGGCAAGCGCACCAGCCAGCGCAGCGCCAAACCGGCCGCGGCCACCACGACCACCGCCAGCAGCAGCGCCGTCACCGCATTCATCAGGCGGATATCGGGCGGCAATGGGCTGGGCGGCATTGGGCTGGTCGGATTGCGGCTGCGCATGGCTTGAGAGGGTCAGGCCTTGCCGTCTAAACGGGCTTGCGACAACAGCCACAGGCACAGCTGCTCGTACGAAATGCCGGCCGCCTTGGCCGAAATCGGCACCAGCGAATGCGAGGTCATGCCGGGCGAGGTGTTCATCTCCAGCAGAAAAGGCTTGTTGTCACGCTTGCGCAGCATCACGTCGGCGCGACCCCAGCCCCGGCAGCCGAGCGACTTGTAGGCGGCCAGCACCAGCGCACGCACCTCGACTTCGAGCGCTGCATCCAAGCTGCCGGTCAGGTAGCGGGTGGTGTCGGTGAAGTATTTGTTCTGGTAGTCGTAGTTGCCGCCTTCAGCCTCGATGCACACCACCGGCAGCGCAAAAGCGGTGTCGCCCTCGCCCAAGACGGGGCAGGTCAGCTCGGGGCCGTCAATGAATTCTTCGCAAAGAATTTCGTCGTCGAACCGGGCCGCCAGCTGCACAGCGTCCAGCATCTGCGAGTAGCCCAGCACCTTGCTGATGCCCATCGACGAGCCTTCATGCGGCGGCTTGACGATGATGGGCAGACCCAGTTGGTCGGGAATGGCCATGCAGCGCTCGCGGCTGATGTCGCTCTTTTTGAGTTGGGCGTAACGCGGCGTGGCCAGGCCATCGGCCAGCCACAGACGCTTGGTCATGATCTTGTCGATCGCAATGGCCGAGGCCAGCACGCCCGAGCCGGTGTACGGGATGCCGAGTAACTCCAAGGCGCCCTGCACCGTACCGTCTTCGCCGTGGCGGCCATGCAGGGCGATGAAGCAGCGGTTGAAACCTTCCGCCTTCAACTTATGCAGGCCGCGCTCGGCCGGGTTGAAGGCATGGGCGTCGACGCCGCTGTGCAACAAGGCCGCCAGCACGCCGGGGCCGGACATGGTCAGCGAGACCTCGTGCTCGGCCGAGTCGCCGCCCATCAACACGGCCACCTTGCCCAGCGCTTTGGGATCAATATTCAAGTCCAGCTTAGTCATCATGGCTGCGCGCCCTTCTTCATCGTCATCAGTAGTTCAACCGTCTGTGCCGGCACCGCGCCAATCGTGCCCGCGCCCATCACGATCACCACGTCGCCGGCCTTTGCCGTGAGGATGATCTGCGCAGGCAAGTCCGCCACCGCCTCAACAAACAGCGGTTCGACCTTGCCC
>NZ_JANNMI010000461.1:0-4007 GCF_031397715.1 Roseateles sp. | reverse complement strand
AAGCCGGCATAACGCGCCGCCGCAGGAGCCAGGCCGCCGACCTGCAGCGCGAAACCGGCATAGGAGCGAAACAGCTAGACCCAGAAGGCCAGCACCGAGCCCGCCGCGATCAGCACACCGATATTCAGGCGCGAGCCCTCGAACAGGCGCGGGATTTTGGTGACGGCCAGGAAGCTGATGCTTTGCGGAAAGTTATAACCCTGCGGGTCTTTCCAAGGGCCGTAGACCAGATAACTCAAGAGCAGATCGGCCACATAGACCAGCATCAGGCTGACCAGAATTTCGTTGGCATTGAAGCGCGCACGCAGCAGCGCCGTGATGGCCGCCCAGGCCATGCCGCCCAGCATGCCGGCCAGCAAAATCCACAGCACGATGATGCGGCCGGTGTTGGCGTCGGCCTGCATCGCCACGAAACCGCCGGCCAGGGCGCCAATGATGAACTGCCCCTCGGCGCCGATATTCCAGACATTGGCGCGGAAGCTTACTGCCAAACCGAGCGCAATCAGCACCAGCGGCGTCGCCTTCAGACCCAGCTCGCTCCAGGCGCTGACCGAGCGGATCGGCTCCCAGAAAAACATCTGCAGGCCGCGCAGCGGGTCCTTGCCCAAGAGCAAGAACAAGCTCACCCCCAACGCCACCGTGATCAGCAGCGCCAGCACGGGCGAGGCCAAAGCCATCAGCTTGGAGGGTTGCGGGCGGGGCTCAAGCCTGAGCATGGCCCGCTCCAAGGTTCCAGAGCCCGCTCATCCACTCGCCAATCATCGCCCGGCTGGCCTGCGCCACCGGCACAGCCGGCGACATGCGGCCCTGCGCCATCACGACCAGGCGGTCACTGATTTCAAACAATTCGTCCAACTCCTCGCTGAGCACCAAAACGGCGCAGCCGGCATCGCGCAGCTTCAACAGTTCCGCCCGGATCTGCGCGGCCGCACCCACGTCGACACCCCAGGTCGGTTGCGCAATGATCAAGACGCGGGGGTTGGCGTCGATCTCGCGGCCGACAATAAACTTCTGCAAATTGCCGCCCGACAGACTGCGCGCCGCCGCACCCGCGCCGCCGGCCCGCACCGAAAAGCGCGCAATCAAATGCTCGGCCAAACGCTGCACCCGCGCGGTGCGCAGCCAGCCCCAGGCCGTCACGCTGCCTCGGTCGGTGCGGGTCAACAAGGTGTTTTGCGCCAAGGACAGGCTAGGCACAGCGCCGCGCCCCAGCCGCTCCTCGGGCACAAAATGCAGCCCTAAGCGGCGCCGTTTGCGCGGGCTGCTGCGGGCAATATCCTGGCCGAACATCTGCACGCTACCGGGCTGACCGCGCGCATCTTCGCCCGACAGCGCGGCCATCAACTCCTGCTGGCCATTGCCCGACACGCCGGCCACGCCGACGATCTCGCCGGCATGCAAGTTCAGCTCGATATCAACCAAAGTGGTGCCAAAAGGCTGCGCCTTGGCCAAGCTGAGGCGGCGCAGGGCCAGGGCCAAGGCGCCCGCCTTGCTCGGCAGGCGCTGCAGCGGCGGCGGCTCGGCGCCAATCATCAGCCGCGACAGCTCGCTGCTGCTCTGCGTGCGCGGGTCGACCTCGCCCGTCACGCGGCCGGCGCGCAGCACCGTGCAGTGATCGCACAGCGCCCGGATCTCGTCGAGCTTGTGGCTGATGTACAAAATACTGCAGCCCTGCGCGGCCAGCTGGCGCAGGGTCACAAAGAGCTTGTCGACGGCGCGCGGCGTCAGCACCGAGGTGGGCTCGTCAAGGATCAGCAACTGCGGCTCGGTCAGCAACGCGCGCACGATCTCGACCCGCTGGCGCTCGCCGACCGACAAACTGTGCACCGGGCGCAGCGGGTCCACCTCAAGCCCATAACTCTGCGCCACGGCGGATATACGCTCGGTCAACTCTGCAAGACTGCCGCCTTTATCCAGACCCAGCCAGATGTTCTCGGCGGCGCTCAAGCTGTCGAACAGCGAGAAATGCTGATACACCATGCTGATGCCTAAAGCCCGCGCCTGCGCCGGGCTTTTGAGCGCAATCGGCTGGCCATTCCAGAGCACCTGGCCGGCATCGGGCTGCACGGCGCCGTAGATGATCTTCATCAGCGTCGACTTGCCGGCGCCGTTCTCGCCCAACACCGCATGGATCTGCCCCGGCGCCACCACCAAGTCAATGCCGTCATTGGCCTTGACCGCAGGGTATTGCTTGCTGATACCGGTGAGGTGCAGGCGGGCTGGGCTCATGGAGGGGCGAAAGTTTGAGGCTTAGATCATAGGGGGATGTGGCGCCGGAATTGGAAGGAAAGGACGCAGAGCGCGCAGAGGAGCGCAAAGGGCCGCAGAGACTATGTTCGCCCGCAGCAGGAGTTTTTAGACATAGCCCTCTCGCTCTGCGTTCTCTGCGCCTTGGTCTGCGAACTCTGCGTCCAATTTCCCACGCGAATCCGACCTAGCTCGCCCTGCGAAATCTCTCGACCCCCGCCACATAAGCGCTGTGCAGATTGCGCTCGTCCGACAGGCCCATCCACGCGAACACCCGCTCGTGCAGGCCGCGCACCACTTCGGCGCGGGCCGCCGCCACCGGCCCGACGGCCCAGTCCCAGACGCAGACATCGGCCAGCGTGCCGGCGCCGAAGTGGCCGATCTCACCGATCAGCCCCAACGCCTCGGCCGCCCCGCGCGTGGCGGCATGCAGGCCGGCCCAGGCGCTCATGCGCTGGCCGGCCAGCGCCTGCACCTTGTAGCCGTCAAGCAAATTGCGCTGCATCGACAGGCTGCTGCCGCCGCCCACATCGCTGGCCACGCTGACCGCGACACCGGCTTCGGCCGCAGCCGCCCAGTCAAACAAACCGCTGCCCAGAAACAGATTGGACGAAGGGCTGAAAGCGATTTGCGCGCCGCTGGCTTTGAGCACGGCGCGGTCGGCATCGTCCAGCCAGACGCCATGCGCCAGCACCGCGCGCGGGTGAAGTAACCCCGCGCGCGCATACACATCCAGATAGCTGCGCGCGTCCGGGAACAGCTCGGCCACCCAGGCCACCTCGGCGCGGTTCTCGGCCACATGGGTCTGCATATAAAGCGAGGCATCGGCGCGGCAGAGTGCGCCGGCCATCGCCAATTGCGCGGGCGTGCTGGTCGGCGCAAAGCGCGGCGTGACGGCATAACTGAGGCGGCCCACACCATGCCAGCGCGCGATCAGATCGACGCAGTCGCGCTCGGCGCTGGCCACATCGGCGTCCAGCAGCGCGGCCGGGGCGTTGCGGTCCATCAAGACCTTGCCGGTGATCAGGCGCATACCGCGCGCTTGCGCCGCCTCGAACAGCGCCTCGGCCGAGACCTTGTGGACAGTGGCGAAGACCACCGCCGCCGTCGTGCCGTGAGCCAGCAACGCGTCCAGAAAGCGCTCCGCGCCCAGCCGGGCAACGGCCGGGTCGGCATAGCGGCATTCGGCCGGGAAGGTGTAGGTGTTGAGCCAGTCCAGCAACTCGGCGCCGTAAGAGGCGATCACATCGAGCTGGGGCGCATGCACATGGGTGTCGATGAAGCCGGGCAGGATCAGGCGGCCGCGGTGGTCGATCTGCCGCCAGCTCTCGTCCGGCGCCTCGGCCTGTGTGCCTTGGATGCGGCCTGTTTCATCGACCAAAAGCCAATGGTCGGGCTGAAAGCGCACAGCGCTGCCGGGGTCGAGTTCTGCCCAGGCCGGTGCGGCCGTGAAGTCGAGCAGGTCGCCGCGCAGGGCGAATTTTTCTTGAGGAGTGGCGAGTGGCAATGCAAAGGTCCAAGCGAAGGTCGGCCAAGGATCGTATATCGTCGGGCCATTGCCTTCGATGCACCTTTGCCATATTCCCCACATGAGCCTGCCCACGCGCCCGATTCGTTTTTTCCACCGAGGACAGATCCAGTCCGTGCAAGGCCTGCCGGTCACGACCACGGTGCTGGACTATCTGCGTGACCACGCTTGCCTGGGAACCAAAGAAGGCTGCGCCGAGGGCGACTGCGGTGCTTGCACGGTGCTGGTGGGC
>NZ_JANNMI010000448.1:0-18928 GCF_031397715.1 Roseateles sp. | reverse complement strand
ACCCACCATCAAGATCTCGCCGTGGGCGAAGTTGATCAAGTTGATGATGCCGTAGACCATGGTGTAGCCCAAGGCCACCAAGGCATACATGCTGCCCAGCACCAGACCGTTGATGATTTGCTGGAAAAAAGTTTCCATTGATATGTTCCTTTGAGTACGAATCTGTCGCCGAACTTGCCTGCTAGCTTGCAAGCCACATGCCAAAAGTGAGGGTGCGCGGGTAATCACCGAGAGGCCCCTATGAGGCAAACTTGCGCTTGAGCTTCATCAAGGCCGCGCTGGGGCGGAATTCGACACTGCCATGCCGACTGAAGTGCGGACTTCGACACAGGCCGGCTCGAATGACGGCCAAGCAGGCCAAGACCGGCCCAAAACACCGCGCTATAAAACAGGCCAGATGGGGGCACACTGTGCGCCTCTATGCCCAGATGTTCATGACCCCGACGCCCGATACATTGACGAACCAGCCCGACCATGGCCCCTGGCAGGGTTTGGTGCGCCGAATGGTTCGCCCCGGCTTTATGGCCTACCTGACCTTGATCTTGATCGCCCTGGGCTTGTGGCTGGGCCAGGGTTGGAGCGAGCGGGCCGGCATGGGGCAGTTGGCGGCCGTGGCGGCCGAGCGCCTGGAGCTGTATGCCGCCAGCCTGGAGGCCGAGTTGGCTCGCCATGCCTATTTGCCCAGCCTGATCGCCATCGACACCGACATCCAAGCCTTGCTGAAAGAGCCGGACAACGCCGCCCTCAGACAGCATGCCGACCGCAAATTGGCGGGCATCAATGTGCGGGCCGGCCTGGGTCTGAGTTTGCTGCTTGGGGCCGAGGGTCAGGTCTTGTCAGCCAGCGACGGCGCCGGCCCGGACAGCGCCTCGCTGAAGGTCGCGACCCGGCTAGCGCAGCAGCTGGCCGTGGGCGCAGAGCAGGCAGGCGGCCATTTCTTCGCGGCCAATGAAGCCAGGGGCAGCATCGACTATTTTCTGTTTCACACCGTCAAGAGAGGCGGTAAGCGCATCGCCCAAGTCGTGGTGATGCAAAACCTGGCCCCGCTGGAGGCGACCTGGGTCGACCAGGGTTTGCGCTCGCAGGGCGAAAAAATCCTGGTCGTCGACGAACAGGATGTGGTCATCATGTCCTCGGTGCCGGCCTGGCGCAACCATTTGCTGAACCCGCGTACGGATGCGCAGCGGGCCGAAATGCAAGCCTCCGCCCGCTATATCGGCCCGCTTTTGAGCCCACTTGGGCAGTTTACTCACGAGAGCTTGCAACAAGAGGCGGCGCTGCTCAAGGTGCCGGCCTTGGCGCAAAGCAGCGAGTCGCCACCCGGTGCCGAACAAGAGCTGCTGGCCCAAGAGCGCGCGGTGCTGCCGCTGGCGCTGCGACTGGTCACGCTCTCGGACCCCGCCGAGGTGTGGCGCAATGCGCGCTATGCCGCCTGGGGCGGCGGCGCGATTGGCGCGTCGATAGGGATACTTGGCCTGTATCTCGCCGCCCGGCGCCGCGCCCATGCCCAGCTGTTTGCGGCCAGCGCCGAGCTGCAGACTGCACACGCTGAACTGGAGCGTCAGGTCGACGTACGCACTCAGGAGCTGAGCCAATCCAACCGGGAACTGAAGCGCCAGATTGCGCAGCGCCTGCAGGCCGAGGACGAGCTGATGCAAGCGGCCAAGCTGGCGGTTTTGGGGCAGATGTCCGCGGGCATCGCCCATGAAATCAATCAGCCGTTGACCGCGCTGCGGGCCCTATCGCGCAATGCCTTGCTGCTGCTGGAGAAAGGCCGCCACAGCAGCGTCGCCACCAATCTGAGCAGCATCGACGCGATGGTGGAGCGCATGACCGGCATCACCCGCCAGTTGAAGACCTTTGCGCGCAAGGCCGAGGCGGTGCATGCGCCGGTGTCGCTGGCGCGCGCAATCAGCGGGGCGCGTCTGCTGTTGGAGCACCGACTGCAGGCCGAGCAGGTAGAGTTGCTGGTCCATGTTGACGAGGCGCTGCTGGTGCGCTGCGAGCCCAACCGGCTGGAGCAGGTCTTGATCAATCTGATCAGCAACGCCATCGACGCAATGCAAGATGCCGCCGTCAAGCGCCTCAGCATCAGCGCCCTGATGCCGGCGCCGGGCGAAGGCAAACGCGTCTTGGTGCAGGTGTGCGACTCCGGCGCCGGCATCGCGGCCGATTTGGCACCGCGTTTGTTCGAGCCCTTTTTCACCACCAAGCCGGCCGGCCAAGGGCTGGGTCTGGGCTTGGTCATTTCATCGAAAATCATTCACGAGTTCGGCGGCAATTTGCGCGCCAGCCCCAGGCCGGCGGTTGCGGGCGGCGGCATGATGTTTGAATTCGATTTGGAAATCTGTTTGAGGGACGGCGTCTATGTTTGAGGGTTTCAAGGTTTTGTTTGTCGAGGACGACCCGCCGGTGCGGGCCAGTCTGACGCAGACGCTGGAGTTGGCGGGCCTGGAGGTGCTGGCCTGCGGCTCGGCCGAGCAGGCCCTACCGCATATTCAAGCGGGCGCGCAACTGGTGGTGGCCACCGATGTGCGCCTGCCCGGCATGGACGGGTTGGCCTTGTTGGACCATGTGATGGCCACCGACCCGCATATCCCGGTGGTGGTGGTGACGGCGCATGGCGATGTGGCGATGGCGGTGCGGGCGATGCGCACCGGCGCCTATGACTTCATCGAAAAGCCGTTCGCGCCGGAGCGCTTTGTCGACGCGCTGACCCGCGCGCTGGACAAACGCGTGCTGCGCGTGGCGGTGGACGAGTTGCGCGGCCAGTTGCAGCGACGCAGCGGCATGGAGGCGGTGTTGCTGGGCAACTCGGCGGCGATGCAAAACGTCAGGCGCCAGGTCTTGAACCTGGCCGACACCTCGGCCGACGTGATGATTCTGGGCGAGACCGGCACCGGCAAGGAGCTGGTGGCGCGCTGCTTGCATGACCAGAGCCTGCGGCGCGACCGCAACTTCGTGGCCATCAACTGCGGCGGCCTGCCCGAGGCCTTGTTCGAGAGCGAGTTGTTCGGCCATGAGGCGGGCGCGTTCACCAGCTCGGCCAAGCGCCGCATCGGCAAGATCGAGCATGCCAATGGCGGCACCTTGCTGCTGGACGAGATCGAGACCATGCCGATGGTGCTGCAGATCAAGATGCTGCGGGTCTTGCAGGAGCGCCGGGTCGAGCGGCTGGGCTCGAACGAGGAGCTGCCGGTCAATGTGCGCGTGATCGCCGCCACCAAGGCCGATCTGCGGGCCTTGAGCGAGCAACAGAAATTTCGCGGCGACCTCTATTACCGGCTCAATGTGGCGACCCTGCAGCTGCCGCCGCTGCGCGAGCGCCGCGAAGACATCGCCCTGCTGTTCGAGCATTTTGTTGCCCAGGCCTGCAGTCGCTATGAGCGCGCCGCACCGGAGCTGAGCTCACAGCGGCTGCGTGAATTGATGGCCCATGATTGGCCGGGCAATGTGCGCGAGGTGCGCAATGCCGCCGACCGCTTTGTGCTGGACATCGTCAGCTGCGAGGGCGTCAACCCGGACGCTGCCATCGGCCCGGCCGGCAGCAGCCTGGCGCAGCAGATGGACCAGGTGGAGAAGACCCTGATCGAGGCGGCGCTGCGGCGCTGCCAAGGCCGCGTGCCGGCCGCGATGGAGCTGCTCGGCTGCGCCAAAAAAACGCTCTACGACAAGCTGCATCGGCATGCGATCGAGTTGGAGCGCTTTCGCTGAGCTTTTCGATGCGCTGAGCTTTCAGCGGTAATGCTGCGGGTCGGCCGAATCGGTCGGCTTGGCAATCACCCGCTTGAAGGCCTCGCTCATCGGCAAATTCAGACTCAGGCCGCGCGGCGGGATGGCGGCTTGAAACCATTTGCGGTAGATGGCCTGAATCTCGCCGCTTTGGTAGAGGCCGGCGATGACCCCGTCGACCAGCGCCTTGAAGCCCACATCCCCGCGCGGCAAGCCGATCGCATAGGGTTCGACCGTAAAGGCCTCGGCCGAAATTTCATAGTCACCCGGATTGCTCAGACCCAGCAACAACATGCGCAGCAGCACATCGTCCATCGCATAGGCCAGCGCGCGACCACTTTGCAGCAGGCGCACGCCGTCGCGGTCGTCCTGCCCGACCAGAATCTTCAGCCCCAGCTGCTGGTTCAAATTGGCCTGGTGCAGCAGCTGAATGCTGGTGGTGGCGATGGTGGAGGCCACCGGTTTGCCGCGCAAGTCGGCCAAGGTCTTGATGCCGGCGGCCCGCTTGGACAGCAGCCGAGTTTCGGCCACAAAGGTGGTCAGCGAGAACGCCTGCGTCTTTTGCCGCTCCAGCGTGTTGGTCGTCACGCCGCACTCCAGATCGACCGAGCCATTGGCCACCATCGGCATCCGCGTGGCCGAGCTGACCGCCACCAGTTTCAGTTCCAACTCAGCATTGGCCACCCGCGTTTTGACCGCCTCGATGATGTGCTGGCAGATCTCGACCGAGTAGCCAATTGGCCGCAGCTTGGCGTCAAGATAGGAAAACGGTGCCGAGTCGACCCGGTAAGCGAGCACGATCACGCCGGTGTCGCGTATTTTGCGCAAGGTGACCGAGTCCAGCTGTTCGCTGCGCGCCGGCTGGCCCAGCCCAGCCAAGCCTAGGCAAAGCAGGGCCAGCCATGCTTGGCGGCGCAGACTCGATGACGATTTCAATCGCGGAATCAATAGAGGAACCAAGTTTAGACAAGCAATTCAGGGCAATTGCCATTGTCACAGCCCAAGGCCAGAGGTCATCACTGCTCAACGGTTTGCCAACAACCCTCAGCTGGTGCGCGCCAAGCCCTGCTGGCCTTGCAGGCGGGCCAAGTCTTCGACCGTGTCGACATCGATCAGCACGCCGGGATCATCGACCTCGACCGCCTGCGACGGGTAGCGCGCGACAACACGCCGTGCGCCTTCGTCACCTTGCAGGCCGATCAACTCGGAAAACAGCTCGGCACTGAAACCGACCGGATGCCCCCGGCGGCCATGGTGCTGTGCATAGGCTACCGGGAACTGATCCAGCGCGGCCGCCACGGCCAAGATGCTGGCCGGGCGCAGCAAGGGCATGTCGGCAGGCAGGATCAGCCAGCCATTGGCGTCCCCGGCGGCCGCAACGCCGGCCGCGATCGAATAACCCATGCCGATCGGTGCGGCGCGGCCCTGGCTGTCGATGTCGGCAATCGCAACCACGTCGCACGCGGCGATCAGCGGCTGGACCGAGGGCATCAGTTTTTGGGTCGTCACCACCACCACCCGCAGGCCGGTAGCGATTGCATTGGCCAGGGTGTGGGCCAGCACGGAATCGGCGGCGGGGCTGGCCACAGGATCAAGATCGGCGCCACCCATGCGTTGCTCCAGCTTATGCCCTTCACCGAGAAAACGCAGACCTCGCCCTGCCGCCAGCACAATCACCGCCGGTCGTCGTTTCATCATGCTCAACCTTCCTGTGGACGCCCTCATCAGCGCTGCCCGGTCATGTCGCCCGGCCTTGTCATTTGTGCGCATAGCATGCCGGATGAAGGGCGTGATCAACAGTGGGACCTTCACCTAAGGAGTTCTACCCGCTTGGGCTCCAAAGAACTGCCCACTTCATTGGATACTCAGGGCATGAATAAACTATCCGACCTGCGAAAGAGTTACGAGCAAGGTGAGCTCGACGAGGAGCTGGCCGCCAACGAGCCGCTACTCCAGTTCAAACAATGGCTGGATCATGCCTTGGTCAGCAAAGTGCCCGAACCCAATGCCATGACGGTGGCCACGGTGGGTGCGAACGGCCGCCCTTCGACCCGCATCGTCTTGATCAAGGGCTTTGATGAGCGTGGCATCGTCTGGTTCACCAATTACGACAGCCGCAAGGGGCAAGAGCTGGCGGCCAACCCGCATGCGGCGCTGCAGTTCCATTGGGTGGAGCTGGAGCGGGTGGTGCGGATTGAGGGTCAGGTCACGCGGATTGATGCGGCCGAATCCGATGCCTACTTCCAGTCACGCCCGCTCGACTCGCGCCTGGGCGCCTGGGCCTCGCCGCAAAGCCAGGTCATCAGCTCACGCGCCGTGCTGGTGGCCAATGCCGCCAAGGCCGCCATGCAACATGGCCTGCACCCGCAGCGCCCGCCGCATTGGGGCGGTTACCGGCTGCAGCCCGAGGCCTGGGAGTTCTGGCAGGGCCGCAAGTCCCGGCTGCACGACAGGCTCAGCTACCGCCTTCAAGAGGACGGTAGCTGGGTCAAGCAAAGACTGGCGCCCTGAACTAACGCTCAGAAGCGCAACTGCACGCCCGTGTGCGCCGAGCGCCCCGGCAACGGGCTCAGGTCGCGGATGGTGGCCACGGAGCTGGCGCTGTAGGCGAGCTTGTTGCCCAGATTGTCCAGGCGCAGATACCAAAGCCCATCGGTGCCGGCAATGCGGAACTGGCGCGCCAGGCTCAGTTTGACGAGGCCGTAGCCGGCGGTCGGGCGGTCGTAGAGCGGCACACGGTCCTGGCGCGCCGCGCCGCGCAGCTCGACGCGGCCCGACCAGAGGCCGTAGCCAAGATCCAGGCCCAGGCTGGCACGCAGCGGCGCCAGCCGTGGCAAGGCCTCGCCGCTGTCGCGGTTCTCGCCGCGTACGCCGTCGAGTTGGGCCGTCAGGCTGAACTTGGCGCCATGCAACAAGGCCGGCAAGTCCAAGCGCCCTTCCAGCTCGAAGCCCTGCAGCAGAGCCCGCACCGACTTGAAGGCGTACTCGGGCAACGCCTCGCCATCGGCCTCAATCTGCAGCCCGGTCGCGTCCAAGGCGATATAGCTGGAGAACTGGGTGCGGTAGACATTCAGACGCAGCATCTGCTCGGCGCCCTGCCAAACCAGGCCCAGATCAAGCCCATTGGCGCGCTCCTTGCCCAAATTGACATCACCGCGCTCGAACGCGCCGCTGGCGACATGCACGCCATTGGCATGCAGCTCGTAGAACATCGGCGCGCGCTCGGTGCGGTTCAAATTGGCGGTTAGGCTCAGGCCCTTGGTGCCGGCCGGCTCACCCAGCAGCTTGTAGCTGCTGCTGAGCGAAAAGCTGTGCGGGCTGAAGCTGCGGCTGCTGGCCGGCCCGAAGCGGGCCTCCTCGGCTTGGGGCCCATCACCATCGGACTTGACCCGCACCGACTCCAAGCGGGCACCGGCAGAAAGCGTCAAGGGACCGCTGGCGTACTGCTCCAGCACAAAGGCGGCGCTGCTGCGGGTGCTGGTGCTGGGCACCAGGGCTTCGGCGCCCAGGGCCGAGAAGTCCGAATCCTCCCATTGCAGGCCGACCACGCCCTGCACGGGCCCGAACTTGGCGTGCTCCAGCTCGACGCGCAGGTCCTTGCCGCTGCTCTTGAAGATGGTGCCGACGTCGCCGTTGCCCTCAACCTCGCGATGCTCATAGCGGCTGCTGCCCAGGCGCCAGCTCAGGCGCTGCAGCAAGCTCTGCGTGTCTTTCGTGTCAACGCGCCACTCGCCTGCGCCCGACAGGCGCTGGCGCTGCATCTGCACCATCACATCGGGTTCGACCGTGACGCCGTAGTCATTGCGCGAATCATCGACGCTCAGGCCGGCATAACCATTGGCAAACAGCAAGGAGCCGCCTAGAGCGACACCATGACTGTCGGACGCCGAATTGCGCACGCGCGTGGCCGTCACACCGTCGGCCGTGAAGCTGGGCACGCGCAAATCGTCGGCGCGACGCGCCGAGGCGTCGGCATGCCAGGCAAACTTGCTGTCACCGCCTTCCACCACCATGGCCCCGTTGCGCTCGGCGGCGCCGCCGCCCAGGCGCAACTCGGTCGCGCCGCTCAAGCCCTGCTGGGCCTGACGCGGAATCCGGTTGTCAATGGTGTTGACCACCCCGCCGACAGCGTTGCCGCCATAGAGCAGCGCGGCCGCCCCGCGCAGCACCTCGATGCGCTCGATCACCAAGGGATCCAGCGGCACCGCATGGTCAAAGCTGAGGCTGGACGCGTCGACCGAGGCGCCGGAATTGCTCAATATGCGCACCCGGTCACCGTCCAGGCCACGTATCGTCGGCCGGTTGCTGTTGGGCCCAAAGTAGGTGGAGGACAGGCCCGGCAGACCGTCCAGCGTCTCGCCCAGCGTCGCGGCCCGGCGCAGGATCAGCGCGTCGCCATCCAGCACATTGCTGGGCTGGGCCAGGTCTTGGCTGCGCAGCGGGTTGCCGGTCAGCACGACCTTGTTCAGTTTTTCACTGCCTGCGGCTTGGGCGGCGACGCTGGTTTGGGCGGCGCAAGACAGCGACAGGCAAAGCAGGCTGGCGCCCAGGGCCAAGGCCCGTGGCGCAAAAATAGTGGAATGCATCAATCTCTCCAGATGCGCACCCGGCTTGTTTTCAAAATGCGGGTGACGCAGGCATGAACTCACTCGGGCAGGCCGCCCGAGACATCAAGACGTTCAGGCCGAGAGAGGGGGGCCGCGCGCGCCGCGCTTCCAATGGCCAGCGGGCGAGCTGCTGACCCAGGCCGAGGCGGCCGTCAACAGCGCGGCCGCTGGCGCCGCGGCGATGGCGAACGGCGCGCCGGGCGCATGGTCCTGGCTGAGCTGATCAAACAACTGGCAGCTCAGGTCGCCGCTTTGATGTCCCCAACCGTCGGGCGCCACGGCCACGCTGGCACCGCTGGACTGAGCCAGGCCATGAACATGGCGGTGCAGATGCCCCAGGGTCTGAAAGCTCAACAACACCAACGCGAACCACAGCAGCCAAGCGCCCTTGCGGGCGGCTTGAGCTTGCAAGCGATGTGGGTGTGGCTGATTCATGGCCGACGCATTATCTCTGCCAATCATGTCAACCCGAACAAGCGCTGCAACTTGAGCTCAGGGCTTGATTTCTTGCCCGTCCAACAGGCGGTAATACATGCCGTACGGGTCGTCGCTGAGCACCGCGAGTTGGCCCTCCATGACGATGGGCTCGAGGCTATAGCGCACCGGCTGCTTGCTGCGCACCTCGATCAGGCCCTCGGGGCCGGCGGGAACACAAAAAGCGCAGGAGGTCGGCACGGCCGAGAGCAAAAAATGCTGCTGCTTGTCGCCCGGCTCCAAGGGCATCATGAAGCCTTGCACCTTGACCTTCTTCTTGTCCAGCGCCTGCACCTGGGCCGGGAAAATCGGTATGAGCTTGTTTTTCTCGACCTTGTTCGACACCGAGGACAACAAGGCCCAGGCCAACACACCGGCGCGCTCTTGCAGCGGTTTGATGGGGCTGCGCGGGTCGTGATAGCCCGCGCCGGAGGCGGCAGCCGATGGCTGGGCCGAGACGCCCGTGCCAAAACCGAGGGCCAGCAAGACAAAAGTGGCGGCAATTCGAGTCAGGTTTTTCATTCGGCTTATTTTCAACGGTTGTCGTTAACGCGGCGCTTGCAGCAACTCCGTCACATCCAATTTGAACGCCGCACGCGCCGGCCAGGCCGCCGCCAGCAGCGCCAGGGCAAAGGCCAGCGGAGCCAACAAGAGCTGCCAGGGCGAGAACCAGGCCGCGGTGATGTAGAGGGACTGCTGCGCGGCCATCATGGCCCCCAGGGCGGCGGTCAGCCCGTGACCCAGGCCCAGGCCCAACAGGCTGGCCATGGCGGCCAGGCAGAGCGCTTCCAGACTCACCAAGAGGGCAAGCCGCCAGGGCGGCGCCCCCAACATGCGCAGCATGGCCAAGTCACTTTGGCGGGCGCGCACCGAATTCAGCAGGGTCACCAACACCGACAAGGCCGCGGCCAGCAACAACACCAGGCCAAAGGCGCGCAAGACCTCGGTGCCGGCGCCGACCATGCGCAGCAAGCGGGCCGTTTCAAGCGCCGGGGCGGCGGCCTGCAACTGCGGCTGCGCATTGACCCAGCGCGGCAGCGAGACAGCGGCCAAGGGGCTGCGGTACTTGAGCAGGACCATGGTGATTTCACGCTCGGCATCGGCATCTGCATCGGCATCGGCATCTGCATCTGCATGATGAGTTTCATGCTGCAGCCACACCGAGGCCAGGTCGGTCACGACCAGACGGTCCAAGACGCTGCCGCTGGGCGCCAGCACACCCACCACGGTGTAGGCTTGGCCGGCGTGCGCCTCGCCTTGGGCACCCAGCCCATGGCTGCCATGAAAGGTCTGGCCGACGCCGAGCCCCGTGCGCGCCGCGACTTGCGCGCCCAGCACCGCCTGCATGGGGCCGGTCCAAGCCTGTCCACCGGCGAAGCGCGCCCGGTAGAGGCTCAGATAGTCCGGCGTGCTGCCCACCATGCGAAAGCCCTGCAAGCTGTCACCCAAGGAGATCGGCAGCGCCTGCGCCACCAAGGGCTGCTCGCGCAGGGTCTTCAAGGTGCTGAGGGGAATATTGCCGGTCGGCACATCGAGATGGAACAGGCCCGCCAGCATGATCTGCATCGGGCTGCCCTTGGCGCCCACCAGCAAGTCAACACCGGCCAAGTCCCGCCGCACGCCGGCGTCGATCTGCTCGCTGACGAGCAACACAAAACAGATCGCCCCCAGACCCAAGCTCAGCAAGAGCAGATTCAGCCCGGCCGTCAGCGGCTGGGCCCATAGGTAGCGCCAGGCCAAACGCAACAAACTCATGCCCGCGACGCCTCGAGTGCCAGCTTGGGCAAGCGCAGTTCTTGCCAGGCCTGCTGGTTCAACAGGTGCTCAGTGACCCGCCTGTCATGCGTCGCCAAGACCAAGGCGGCCGACTGCTCAGCCGCGGCTTGCTGCAGCAGCTCAATCACCTGCATGGCGCTGTCATCGTCGAGATTGGCGGTCGGCTCATCAGCCAATAAAAAGCGCGGGCGCCGCATCAAGGCGCGCGCCAAGGCGACCCGCTGCGCCTGCCCCAGGCTGAGCCGGTGCGGCAGGCGCTCGCCCAGCCCAGCCAGACCCAGTTGCATCAAAAGCTCACCTGCCCGCGCCCGGTCCGGCCTCAAGCCCGCGCTGATATAGGGCAAGGCCAGGTTCTCGTTGACGTTGAGGGCGGCACTCAGATGCAGGCGCTGCGGCACAAAACCCAAATGCGCGCCGCGCCAGGCATCCAGCTGCCGCGGCGACAGCTTGTGCAGGGCGGTGCCTGCCAGCGTCAAGCTGCCGCTTGACGGCGTAGCCAAGCCGGCAAGCAAGGCCAGCAGGGTCGACTTGCCGCTGCCGGAGTCGCCGCGCAACAGCAGATGCTGCGCGCTGGGCAGTGAGAAATCCTCAAAAACCAGCTGCGGCCCTTGCGCATAGTGGTAGCGCAGACCAGCCCATTCAATGACAGCGGCGCTCACTCAAACCGACGCGGTCATGCGGGCCGCACCAAACGCGCAAAGGTGGCAAGAAACTTGTCCACCTTGGCGGCCACCACAAAGGCGCAGTAGCCCTGCTCGGGGTTGCGCGCGTAATAACGCTGGTGGTAGCTTTCGGCCGGCCAGTAATTGCGCTCGGGGCACAGCTCGGTCACGACCTGACCCCGGTGCGCCGTTTGCGCTTCGGCCAACACCGCGCGTGCCTCTTGCTCCTGCTCGCCGTCATGCGTGTAGATGCCCGAGCGGTATTGCGTGCCGATATCGGCACCTTGGCGGTTCAAGCTGGTCGGATCATGAATGACAAAAAACACCTGCAGGAGTTCGCTCAGGCTGATCTCGCTGGCAGCAAAGTCCACCCGCACGACTTCGGCATGGCCGGTATTGCCGGTACAAATTTGCTCATAGGTCGGCTGCAGCACGTCGCCGTTGCAGTAGCCCGGCTCGACCCTGTGCACGCCCTTGACGCGCTCGAAAACCGCCTCCGTGCACCAGAAACAGCCGCCGCCGAGGGTGATGCGTGACAGGTTATTCGCCATTTCGCTCATGATCTGAATTGACCTCGTCTATCTTGGTTTCAAAAGGGACGCTGGAGCATAGCCGAGCCCGGCGCTGCAACCGCCGGCCAAGGTCAATGGGCGCCCAATTGCAGTTCCGCATGGGGCGTCCAGGCTGGGTCGGGCTCGGCGCCGGCCTGATGCAAACTGGGTGCGCCAAGGAAGATTCGGCTATTGGGCAGGCCCTTGGCGATCAAGGCATCACGCACCATCACGCCGCGCTCCAGGGCCAGGGCCCGCACCTGCTCTTCGCTGACGGCAAAACTGGACAACAACAAAGCCCGCATCTCCGCCGCCGGGATGTCCTTGGCAAAGCCGATGAAGTTCTTGGGCTTATTGGGCAATTTGGCGGCTTGATAGACGGGCTTCAACAGGCGCTCCCGGTCTGCATCGGTCAGGCTAGTTTCGGCCTCGGGCAGCTGGGTTGCAGCGGTGGATTGCTTGCGCTGCAGTTCACGTTGTCGTTCGGTCAAGAGCGCAGCCTCCAACTGGCGTTCTTGAAGGGCAGCGTGCTCGGCGGCCGGGTCGGCCCATGCCTTGATCGTCAAAGACAAGCCCGGGCGCTCCACCATCATCTTGGCGACGCTGTCCAAGGCCGCCGGCTTGAGCGCCTGCGCGCTACCGGGGGCAAACTCAAAGCGACTCAGGTCGGCACCGCCATTCCCACCGCTAGCGCTGAAGAGCGAAAACGGCGCCGACAAGGCCCGGCCTAAGAGATTGACTATGACTTTCCAGATCACCCCGCCGACCGTGAACTCGGGCTCATTGACCGAGCCCTTGATGGGCACCTCGACGTCAATGACGCCGTCTTTGTCCTTCAACAAGGCCACCGCGAACAAGACCGGCAACTTGGTCGCATCCGGGCTGTCGACCCGCTCACCGAAGGTCAGCTGGTTCAAGATGATCTGGTTATTGGCCTGCAGGCTGCCGCCGGGATCAATCTTGTACTGAACCTTGGTGGAAAACTTGCCGCGCTCAATGGCATAACCGACATATTTAGCGGCATAGGGTGACAGCGGCGCCAACTCGATATCGGTCGCCGACGCGCGGATATCCAAGGACAAGGGCCGACCCAGCGGGTTGACATTGCCCACCACATCGAGCTGGCCGGTGCCGGCCACCCGCCCCTGCAGGCTTAACGGCGCCGGCTCAGGGCGCTCGGAGCTGAAGGCGCCCAAGCTGCCCTGCAGCTCGGTCAGCCGGGCGCTGTAGTTGGGCCGCACGAAGCGGTCATTGAAGTCAAGCCGGCCTTTGTCCACGCGAATCTGCCCAATCGATATCGACATGCGGGGGCCGACCGGGGCGCTGCTCGCGGCGCCCGACGAAGCGGCCGCATCCGCCGCATCCGCCAGCCCAGCCGCAGCGGCCGGTTTGCGATCCACCGCACCGACATCGCGCAAATTGACCTTGCCCTGCTCGTTGATGATGACGCGGGCGAAGAAGTCGCTCAGCAGCACCTCAGCGACCGAAAATTCGGGTGGCTCGCCGCCTTTGAGCTGCAGTTTGAACCCCTCCAAATTCAAGGCTTGCCAACTCAGTAACTCCTCACCGATCTGGTACTGGCCGTCCAGCTCGCGCGCCTGGTGCAAGAGCAGGTCGGCCAGCAAGAGCTTGCCGCTGGCTTGGGCGCTCAGGCCCGCAGGCGACTGCCGTGCGTCGAACTGGGTCCTCAGGCCTAACTCGGCCTTTTGCAAATGCAGGCCCCAGGCGGGATCAAGGTAGGGGTTGAGCAGATGCAGGGGCAGGCGCTCAGCACTCAGGCTGCCACTGGCCGCCAGGGGCGCCAGACTCGCCGCGCCGCGCCAGCGCAGCTGACCCGTCGGTGCGGCGCCGCGCTTGGCGGGCCCGAACTTGAAATTCAAATTGACGGGCATCGATTTAGCCTGTGCCGGCCAGGAAAGCCCCCCCAAGTCCAGGGCAATCTGCTCGGCTGCCAAGCCGGCTGTTGCAGCTGGGGCGGCCGCATCAAGCAAACGCAGCGAACCTTGCTCGACCTTCAGTCCCCCAAGTTGAACCGCCCACGGCGGGGCTGTTTCGCTGGCCTTGGTCACAGTTTTGCCATGGGGCTGCAAATCTTGGTAGCTCCAGCGGCCGTCTTTGGCCCGTGCCAAGCCCAGGCTCGGGCGACTGAGTTTCAAGGCCCCGGCGCTGACTTTTCGTCCGGCAAGATCGACGCTCAGTTGATCAAGCCCCAAGCTCGCCAGACGCAGCAAGGGCTCGCGCGCAGCTATCCCGCCAAGTGCCATACCGGTGACTTGCAAATTGCTCAACGAGACAGTGGCTCGCTGGCCAGGATCGGCTTGCAGTGGCTGTTCCAGCAACAAGCCCGCCTTGCCACTGAAAAGGCCGCCCAGTCGCAGCGGTGCTTGAACCTGCAGATAGGACCCAAACCATTGCAGCTCCAGGCCTTGCCATTGCCAATCCAGGCTCAAACGATCGGGGCTCACGCTGCCCGCGCCTTTGATCAACGCGGATTCGACCTTGGCGCTCCCTCCCGTGGGGCTGAACCGCAGCGCGATGGCAATCGGACTCGGCGTTTTCAGAGGCCAAGCCAAAGCCCCCAAGTGCAGGCCTATGTCTTGGACTTTCAAACTTACCTTGGGCTTCACGGATGCGTCTTGCCAGTCAAGCTCACCGTCGGTCAAGTCGAACTGGCCCAAAGACAGGGTCCATGGCGGGCGGCTGGCCTGCACCGGCGCTGGGCCGCGGCCCACGTCGTTTGCCTGTGCGACGCCGGCGATACGCAGGTGCCCAGCAGAGTCCTTGGAAACCACAAGGCTGGGTTTTGTCAAGGCCAAGGTGCCCAGCTTGACGACGCCCCGCAAGGGCTGGACGTCGAGCAACTGCAGCGTCAGGTCGGCCCAGGCCAGGGCCGGCGCGCCTGCCGGTGTTTGCAGCGCAAACTGCGCCAGCCTGAGCTGACCAGCGAGGCCGATTTCAGGCGCCTGACCGCTTGTCTGCTGAAACTTCAAATGCAAATTCGCATCCACCCGCCCTTGCTTGAGGGCCAGCGGCAAGCCGGCCGGCACATAAGGTGCGTAAGGCGCCAAATCCAATTGATCCAGCTTGAAATCGAGTCTGGCGGCAGGCTGATCAGCAAACGGCAAGGCCCGCCCTTTGGCGGCGAAGGTCACCCCGTTCAAGACGCCCGTTAGCTGTGGTTGAACATGCACCTTGACGTCGGCGGCCAGCGTCGACAAGAAGGGCAGCTCTATCGCCATGTGGCTGACTTCGTGACGCCGCTGGGTCGGCCTGTCATCCAGCAGCAGCCGGCCCTCGCTCAAGGTGATGTTGTAAAGCGCCAAGGCAATGGGTTTGGCGTCGGGCGGCTGCGGCGTCGCGGGTTTGGCGAAGCGGGCCAGCAAATCATCAATATCGTATTGGCCGGCCGCCAACCGACTCAAACGCAGCGTTGGCCGCTCTAGCCCCAAGGATTCCACCACCGGACTGCCAAGCCACAAGGAGCTGGCGGACAATTTGAGCGTCAAGCGCTCCAACTCCAACAAGGCATCATTTTGTGGCGTCGCGCCGGCAACCCTGAGCCCTTCCAGCGTTAAGGCCAAACTCCAGGGCCGAAAACTGACCGCACGAACGGTGACACTGCGCCCAAGCGCGTTGCTCGCCAGCTCGGCTCCGCTCGATTGCAGCCAGCGGGGCAGCACAAGCCAGCTGGCCAAGAAAACCAACACAAACACCGCAAGCAGGCCGACCAAGCCCTTCCAGCCCATTTGCCACGCCCGCCAGCGTTTGGCAGCGGGTGAAGGATTCGAATTTTCCATGGTGGTGATCGCGATCATCAAACGCCAACGCGGCACAATTGCCGAATGTAATCGATGCGGGATGCAGTGTTGACTCGCAGTTATTGCCGAACTACGGCTCGTCCTGTCGCTGCTGAAACAACTCTTCAATGTCTGTCTCGCTGCTCCACCAAATCAAGCCATTTGCCTTGACCCTGCTGTTGCCCCCGGTGCCATTTCTAGTGCTGATTGTGCTCGGGGCGCTGCTGCTGAGACGGGTCGGCAAGCGGCAAATTTGGGGGCAGTTGATGATCGCCATCGGGCTTGCGGGCATTTGGCTGAGCGCCAGCGAGGCGGTCGGGGCAGCTGCTGTCGCGGCACCTGCTGCAAGCGCCGACTGCGCTCAGCGCGCAGGCTGTTGCGGATCTGACCCAGCGCCAGCGAGAGCGAGCCGATGTCGCGGTCTTGGTCCTGGGTGGCGGGGCGCGCCAATATGTGCCCGAGTACGGCGGCGCTGCGCTGAACGCAATCAGTCTGAATCGACTGCGCTATGGGGTGTGGTTAGCAAAACAACTGAAGGCGCCGCTGGGTTTTTCCGGCGGCATTGGCTGGACGGCCCGAAAACTGACAGACAGCGAAGCCTCCATCGCCGAACGCACGGCCGTTGATGAGTTCGCCCTGCCGCTGCGCTGGGTCGAGGGCGGTTCGCGGGACACCCGAGAAAATGCGGCCCTCAGCGTGCAATTGCTGAAGGCCGACGGGATTCAAAAAATCGTGCTGGTCACACACGAACAACATATGCCGCGCGCGCTGAGGGCCTTCAGGGCCACCAAGCCGGAAGGCATTGAGATCGTTGCCGCCCCGGTCGGTCTGCTGCAGGGCGGCATGTCCGAGTTGCTGGATTGGGCGCCTTCGGCCGATGGCTTGGCGCGGGTGCGCTACGCTGTCTACGAATGGCTAGGGCTTAGGCTGGGCTATTGAGTCACCGCCAACCGCGGCCCATGTCTGCCCGTTCCATTTCTCCCCGTTCCTACGGTTTTAGCCCTTGACAGCTTCAGCCAGACGTTCGGCACAGCGCCGCGCCAGCGCGCCATCGCTCGCCTCCACCATCAAGCGCAGCAAGGGCTCGGTACCTGAAGCACGAATCAACACCCGGCCATGGTCCGCCAACTCAGCGGTTACCTCGGCCTGGACTCGCGCCAACTGGGCATTGCTCTTCCAATCCTGGCCCGGCTGCAGGCGCACATTGATCAAGACCTGCGGGAACAAACTGACCGCCGCCAACTGCTCGGCCATGCTCTTGCCGGTGCGCATCACCGCCTGCAGAATCAGCAAGGCGCTGACGATACCGTCGCCGGTGGTGTGCTTGTCCAGGGCCAAGAGATGGCCCGAACCTTCACCACCCAGCTGCCAGCCGCGTGCGCTCAGTTCTTCCAAGACATAACGATCACCGACCTTGGCGCGCACGAAGTCCACATCCAGCGCCTTGATGGCCAACTCGACCGCCATATTGGTCATCAGCGTGCCGACCGCGCCGGGGACTGCCAGGCCCTGCGCCAATCGATCGGCCACCATCAAGTACAGCAACTCGTCGCCGTTGTACAAACGCCCTTCGGCATCAACCAACTGGAGTCGGTCGGCGTCGCCATCGAGCGCCACGCCGTAATGGGCACCATGCTCCTTGACCGCCGCGACCAGGGCGGCCGGCGCCGTTGCGCCGCAGCCGTCATTGATATTGAAGCCGTTCGGGCTGCAGCCAATCGAGATCACCTCGGCGCCCAACTCATGGAACACATCGGGCGCCACGTGATAGGCCGCACCATTGGCAGCGTCAATCACAATCTTCAGCCCCTTGAGGCTCAGATCCTGCCCGAAGCTGTTTTTGCAGAACTCGATGTAGCGCCCGCGCGCCTCGGCAATTCGGCGTGCCCGGCCCAGATTGGCGGAGTCGATCCACGTCGGCGCGTCCTCAAGCGCCAACTCGACGGCCTGCTCCCACACATCGGGCAACTTCTCGCCCTTGGCCGAAAAGAACTTGATGCCATTGTCGGCAAATGGGTTGTGCGAGGCGCTGATGACGACACCCAAGTCCTGCCGCAAAGCCCGTGTCAAATATGCCACGCCGGGCGTCGGCAAGGGGCCGGTCAACAGCACATCGACGCCGGCCGAGGCAAAGCCTGCTTCCAGCGCGGACTCGATCATGTAGCCGGAAATGCGCGTGTCCTTGCCGATCAGAACGCTAGGCCGCCCGCCGCTTTTGCGCAGAACCTGACCCACCGCGTGACCCAAGCGAAGCATGAAGTCCGGTGTGATCGGGCCTTGCCCGACCGTGCCACGAATACCGTCCGTACCAAAATACTTGCGACTCATTGTGAACATTCCCTGTTAAAAACTGCCGCTATTGTCGCTCGGCCAAATGACGCGGCGACGTACAGGCCGACGCGGCCGTCCAGACCTTGATTGCGTCGACGGTGGCTGCGACATCATGCACACGCAAGAGCTTCGCGCCTTGTGCGATGCAGGCCAGCGCCGCAGCCAAGCTGCCCGCCAAGCGCTGCTCGACGGGCCGCCCGGTCACGTCGCCAAGCGCTCGCTTGCGTGACCAACCCACCAGCAAGGGATAGCCCAAATCAAGCAGTTCCGCTTGACGCGCCAGCAGCGCGAAATTTTGCGCTGTCGTCTTCGCAAAGCCGTAGCCGGGATCCAGCACGATGCGCTCGGGCGCGATATCGGCGGCGCGCAAGGCGACCACACGTGCCGCCAAAAAGCCGGCGACGTCGGCCAGCAAGTCGTCATAAGTGGTCAGCGATTGCATGGTGGCGGGAGAGCCGCGCATATGCATCAGGCACACGCCAGATTGAGCGTGCCGAGCCAGCACGCTCAATGCCTGCGGATCTTGCAGCGCATGAATATCGTTGATGACATCGACACCCAGGTCCAAGGCCCGCGCCATCACCTCGGGTTTGCAGGTATCTACAGAGACAGCAGCACCCATGCTGAGGGCACCAGCGAGCACCGGCGCAATCCGGGCCCACTCCTCCTCAATCGTCAGGCTGATCGCCCCAGGCCGACTGGACTCGCCGCCGATGTCAAGCATGTCTGCGCCTTCGGACAGCAAGCGCTCGCAATGCGCGATCGCGTGGTCCGGCGCCGCATGCCGACCCCCATCTGAAAATGAATCGGGTGTCACGTTGACGATGCCCATCACGCGCGGCCGGCTCAGATCAATCTGAAAGCGTGTCGTTTGCCAGTGCATAAAAGTGAGACTGATCGCGTTGACTTAGCAATTCGGGGTCCGTCTTCACAGACGGACCCCGAACTTGGTCACTGGAAAAAGGCCTTCGGCCTGTCTTGCACCATCAAATCGCGGC
>NZ_JANNMI010000093.1:0-10472 GCF_031397715.1 Roseateles sp. | reverse complement strand
AAATCGTCGCCAAGGCCATGGCCACACCGGAGCCGGCTCTGGCGGCGACTCTGTGTGTGGTCGGAGATGTGGCGGTGATGCGGCGGGCGATGGCATGGGCCGGCGTCAAACGGCCGCTGCTGAGCTTGACTGGCTTGGACGAAATTGAAACCTTGCCGCCGGGCTGCGTGGCCGTGTGGCAGCCCGCTGGAATGCCAGCCGGCCTGCTGGACTGCCCGATGGGTCACATTGATGCCCTGGCCGGTGCCGCGGCCGCGCTTTGCATTGAGGCGGCGGTGCAGGCAATTCAAGCAGGGCAGGCCGATGCCGTGGTGACCGCCCCGATTCACAAAGAGGCCTTGCATGCGGCCGGCATTGGCTACCCGGGCCACACCGAGATGCTGCAAGCGCTGGCGGCCAGGGGCGGCGATGTGGTGCCGGTGCGCATGATGCTGGCCAACGAGGAGTTGCGTGTCGTGTTGGTGACGATTCACTGCTCGCTGCGGCAGGCGATCGACTTGATCAGCGTTGAACGTGTGCTGGAGACGCTGCGAATCGCGCAGCGGGCGATGTTGAGTTTTGGCATCACCGCGCCGCGCATCGCGGTGGCGGGTTTGAACCCGCATGCCGGCGAGGGCGGGCTGTTTGGCGATGAAGAAGTGCGCCACATAGCGCCGGCCATTGCGCAGGCGCGCGCCGAGGGCATCAACGCCAGCGGCCCTTATGCGCCCGACACCGTGTTCATGCGGGCGCGCGATGCGGCCGGCCATCCGGGTGAGTTTGATGTGGTGGTGGCGATGACCCATGATCACGGGCTGATCCCGGTCAAATACTTGGGCGTGGAGCAGGGCGTCAATGTGACCTTGGGGCTGCCCTTTGTGCGCACCAGCCCGGATCACGGCACCGCGTTCGATTTGGCCGGCAGCGGCCTGGCCGACCCTTCCAGCTTGAAGGCGGCCCTGGCGCAGGCCGCTCGGATGTTGGTCTGAGCGCCGGGCTCAGATCTTGATCGTGGCTAACTGCTTACGTGCACGGGAGATCGCACGCTCCATCAGGTAGGCATTTTCAAACGCGCGCAGCCGTTTGGCCTCGCACAGGCGCTTGAGCATGCGCGCCGTCATCGTCACCGTTTCTTGATGCTTGGCGCCTTGCGTGAAGATGAAGAAGCTGCGGCCCGCGCTGATATGAGCCAGCCTGACCTTGTGCCAGCTTTCGCCTGTATGCATCTGATAGGCAAAGCCAAGTTGCAGGTGGTCGATCAGCAATTCGCCGTCACTGGGTTCCGGTGCGTCGGTGGAAGCGGGCAGGCCTTCGATGCTGATATCCACGGCCTGCAGGGGCGCGTCGGCCGAAAGGTCGATGTCGATCTGCCCCGACCAGTCCACGCCGGCCTCATTCAGCAGGCCCAGCGACTTGGCCTCGGCGGCGCTCAGGCGGGCGCCCATGTCCACGTCTTGCGGCAAGCCGGCGCCGCTGTCCGGCCCCAAGTCTTGCTCGGCCGGCGGGCTGCAGCCGAACACGCCGTCGAGTTGCTTGGCGAGCAAATTGGCCTCCAGCGCACTCAGCGCCTGGCCTTTCAGCGATTCCGCATGGGCGGGCAGCAGTTGGCCGAAAAAGGCCTTGCGCTGCGCCTCCGGCCAGGCAATCAAGTCCAGCCCTTCGGTGAGGGTCTGCATCAGTTTGGGCAATTGCCCCAGAAAAACCTGGCGCTGGGCCGTGCCGGACTTGGGCTGCACGCTCATCACCAGATCACGGCCAAACTGGCGAATGCGCTGGGTGTGCTCCGGCGTGCTGCTTGCGTCGCGGCTGACCAGGACGATTGCAAAGCTCCAGGCTTGCGATAGAAAGTCCCGTATGAAGGCGGGCATGGGCACCGCCACTAGCGCGGTCTGCAACTGCTGCGAGTAGCGCTGTTGCAGGCGTAACTCAACTTCCTTGCGGGCCAGCAAGCTGGCGGCGCCGCCTTGTTCGGTCAGCACCTTGCCTATTTGTTCGGCGATGAATTGCTCGAGTGCGTCCAGCTTGCGCTCGTAAACATCCATGCGGTCGAAGTCGCCGTTGGCGACGTCTTGAACCAACTCCTGCACATGGCTTAGAAAGGCCAACCCCGGGTCTTCGCTGAAGTTGTCAAAGGCGCAGGCCAGCGAGGCCATGCGGTTGATGAAGCGGCGCACCGGATGGCGCCGGGATGAAAAGAAGGAAGGGTCACCCAGCGCTGCGCGCAGCACCGGCAACTGCAAGCTGGCCAGCAGACGCGCCATCTGGGGCGGGACCTTGGGGTCGGACAGCACTTGGTCGAACAGGCTGCTGACCACGTCAATGACCATATGGTCAAGTCGACCGGTGGCCGCTTGGCGCAATTCTTCGCGGTGCAAATGGATCAGATTGGGCGGCGCAGCACCTTGCCAGCCTGCGGCGTTGAGATCTTCGCTCCATTGGCTGTGTGAGGGCAGACCGGCGCCAGGCGTGTGGCCCATATCGGCCGGCCGGGTGCTTGCGGCGTCCCAAGCGCCTGGTATGCCCGGTGGACCGGGCGGCACATGCGCAAGACGGCGCAGCAGATCCATCAGCTGCGCATCGACCGTACCCAGGCCGCCGCTGTTCTGGGCCGAAAAACCTGATTGGCTAGCGCCGCTGTAGTCGCCACGTGTCGGGCCTAAAGAGCCGGCGCCGCGATTGCTGCCACCGCCACCAAATCCGCCGCCGCCATGGCCCGAACTGCCAAACCGCGCGCCCGGGTGGCCGCCTTCATCAAGACGCCCTGCCTGGCTATGGCCAGCGAATGTCTGTGCGCGTGTGGACGGGCTTGACTCCACCGCCTTGACGCGCAAATCCTGCGGGCGCAGGCCGCGGTGGCGAAACAGCTCGGCGATGTCGGCGTAGCAAGTTCGCATCTCCTGAGCCAAAGCACGCGTCAATTCGTCGATCAGGATCTGGCGGGCGTCTTCCTCTTCGGTGACGGCATGCACAGCGGCCAAGAGTGCCTGGCCGATCAATTCGGGGCGCAGCGGATTGCGGTCGGCGCTGCTGACGCCGGCCATATAGGACTCAACCTCGCGCAGCTCCCATTCACTTTGATGACCAATGGCCAGGCCGATGCGGTCGCCGACGACCAAAGCGTCGACCTGGTCGTCGTTCATCAGCGATAGCTCGCCCCATGCCTTCTTGGTGTTTGGCTTGTTGGCAGCGCGGCTGCCTTGCTCTTGGTTGAGTTGCGTGCGCAAGGCCAAGTAGAACTGTTGGCCAAACAGCGCCTGCTGTTTGCGGAATAGAAACTGGGCCGACAGCAGCGCGTCGCGGCGCTTGATTTGGCCGGCTGATAGTGCGGAAAGCCCCAACCCTTCCGCACAGCGCTCGGCTGCTTGGTCGCCGGCCGTCCGAATGCGCTGGACGGCGGCTTCCAAATGAGGGTTCAGTTGACTGAGGTCGGGCGAATTCATTGGGCGCGGGTGACAGCATATGCAGCATGTCTATAGCAAGATTGCCACAGTCTACACAGCGTCAAGTATCCGGCCAAAACGGGGCCGCCAATGTCAGCATTTGCCGCCGAGCAGGCCCTGATTGCCAACTAGCTAACGCCCCATTGAGCTGAAGCTTTTGCTTACAAGTGGGTGAGCAATTCAGCGCTTCAAAGCGTCACGAATTTCGCGCAACAAGACGATGTCTTCGGGCGTTGCGGCGGCCTCGGCTGGTGCCGCCGGCTCAGCGCGCTTGAGGCGATTGATCTGCCTAATCATCAAGAAAATGATAAAGGCCAAAATGATGAAGTTCAGCAGCACGGTTAGGAAGCTTCCATAGGCGAACAAGGGCACGCCGGCTTTGCTGAGTGCTTCGTAAGTGGCGGGACCCTTGTAATCGGCCGGCACGCTGCCTAGCGTGATGAAGTAATTGGAGAAGTCCAGGCCACCCACTGCGCGGCCGATGACGGGCATGATCAGATCCTTGACGACGGAATCGACAATTTTGCCAAATGCGCCGCCGATGATCACGCCGACGGCTAAGTCGATCACGTTGCCCTTGACGGCAAATTCTTTAAATTCTGACAACATGCCCATAAATTGCTCCGATTAAGGCCCTAGGGCCGATAAGTAATTGAACGTACATCCAGTCGATAGCTTGTCCCAGGCAGCATGATGAGACTGAATTGAGTGCGTTAAGTGCGAACATTGTCGTGTGAAAATACATCGATGCACTGAAGGCGCTCCGAACACGCGGTGCCGTCCGCTAGAATCCCGGGTTGACCCCGATCAGAAGTGAAGTCTCGTTTGAGGATGCCCATGAGTGACCAGCAAGTGGACCACGGTAAGCGTACTTGGCTCATAGCCACCAGTTGCGCCGGCGCCGTTGGCGGTGTGGCCGTCGCCGTACCTTTCGTAAGTTCTTTCGCTCCATCAGAGCGTGCCAGAGCCGCTGGTGCGGCAGTGGAAGTGGATATCAGCACCATTAAGCCGGGTGAGAAATTGACCGTTGAATGGCGCGGCAAACCCGTCTGGATCGTGCGCAGAACGCCCGAGCAGCTGGCTGCGTTGAGTGGGCATGACGCCGAACTGGCGGATCCACAGTCCAGGCGTACCGCTTATCCAACCCCTGAGTACGCGCGCAACGAAGCGCGTTCGATCAAGCCCGAATTCATGGTGGCGGTGGGTATTTGTTCGCACCTGGGCTGCTCGCCCAGCGAGAAGTTCACGACAGGTCCTCAGGCATCGCTGCCGGATGACTGGCGCGGCGGCTTTTTGTGCCCCTGTCACGGCTCAACCTTCGACCTCGCAGGTCGCGTGTTCAAGAACAAGCCGGCGCCCGATAACCTCGAAGTGCCTCCCCATATGTACTTGTCTGACACCAAAATCGTCATTGGTGAAGACAAGCAGGCTTAATCGCCGAATTAGGCTAAAGGACAGAGGTCAACATGGCTGAATTCAAAGAAGCTCCCGCCGGCGCACCGAAGGGTGAGCAGTTCCTGACTTGGGTGGACAACCGCTTCCCTGCGAGCAAGCTGTACAAAGAGCATTTGTCTGAGTACTACGCGCCCAAGAATTTCAACTGGTTCTACATCTTCGGCTCGCTGGCCTTGGTGGTGCTGGTAATTCAAATCGTCTCAGGTATTTTCCTGGTGATGCATTACAAGCCCGACGCGGCGCAGGCGTTTGCATCGGTCGAGTACATCATGCGTGATGTGCCTTGGGGTTGGCTGATCCGCTATATGCACTCCACCGGTGCGTCGGCGTTTTTCATCATTGTTTATCTGCATATGTATCGGGGCCTGATTTATGGCTCCTATCGCAAGCCGCGTGAGCTGGTGTGGATTTTCGGTTGCGGCATCTTCTTGTGCCTGATGGCCGAAGCCTTTATGGGTTATCTGCTGCCTTGGGGTCAGATGTCTTACTGGGGTGCCCAAGTGATCGTGAACCTGTTTGCCGCCGTGCCTTTCATTGGCGAGGACCTGGCGTTGCTGATTCGCGGTGACTTTGTGGTTGGTGATGCGACGCTGAACCGCTTTTTTGCCTTTCACGTGATTGCAGTGCCCTTGGTGCTGCTTGGCTTGGTGGTCGCCCACATCATTGCTCTGCATGAAGTGGGTTCGAACAATCCGGACGGCGTCGAAATCAAGGGCCCCAAGGCGCCGAAAGATGCCGATGGTCACCCGTTGGATGGCATTCCTTTCCATCCCTATTACAGCGTCCATGACATCTATGCCTTGAGCCTGTTCTTGATCGTATTCACGTCGATCGTGTTCTTCGCACCCGAGATGGGCGGCTACTTCTTGGAGTACAACAATTTCATCCCGGCCGATCCGCTGAAGACGCCAGCTCACATCGCTCCGGTCTGGTATTTCACGCCTTTCTACTCGATGTTGCGCGCCACGAATGACACGCTGATCAATGTGCTGGTTGGCATTATTGGTTTGTCGGCGATCTTGGCGGTCTTGAAGGGCAGTTTCTCGGGCAAGGCCAAAGTGGTGCTGCTGGTCGCTGCCGTGGTCGCAGCTGCGCTGCTGAAGACCTTCGACGCGAAGTTCTGGGGCGTGGTGGTGATGGGCGGTGCAGTCGTGATTCTGTTCGTGCTGCCCTGGTTGGATCACAGCCCGGTCAAGTCGATCCGCTATCGCCCAGATTGGCACAAGTATGTGTACGCTGTGTTCGTGGTGCTCTTCCTGGTGCTGGGTTATCTGGGTATTCAGCCACCCACCGATATGGGGACCTTGGTGGCGCAGATCGGCACCTTGTACTACTTTGGCTTCTTCTTGCTGATGCCTTGGTGGAGCCAGCTTGGCACGCCGAAGCAGGTGCCCGATCGTGTGACCTTCCACGCCCACTGAGCCACGGAGTCCAAAGAATGAAAAAACTCATCGCAACCTTGTTGACCTGCTTTGGCCTGGTGTCAGGTGCCTTTGCCGCGGCGGGCGGCATTGAATGGGACAAGTTCCCAAAAGAGAAGATGCAAGACATGGCATCGCTGCAAAACGGCGCCAAGCTCTTTGTCAATTACTGCCTGAATTGTCATTCGGCTGCCTTCATGCGCTACAACCGCATGCGCGATATCGGTTTGACCGAGTTGCAGATCAAAAACAACCTGATGTTTGCCACCGACAAGGTGGGTGAGACGATGAAGGTTGCCATGGATCCACGCCAGGCCAAAGACTGGTTTGGCGCCGCGCCACCGGATTTGACCGTGATTGCACGCTCGCGCGCCGACGGTGCCAAGGGTTCCGGCGCGGACTATCTCTACACCTACTTGCGCAATTACTACGCCGATGACACCAAGGCCACCGGCTGGAATAACTTGGCCTTCCCAAGCGTGGCGATGCCGCATGTGTTGTGGGAATTGCAGGGCACACGCGCTGCAAAATTTGCCGAGGAGTCCGATCCGCATGACCAAGCTAAGAAGATTCATGTCTTCAAAGGCTATGAGCAGTTGACGGCGGGCGCGATGACGAGCGCCCAATATGACAATACGGTGGCCGATTTGGTCGCTTATTTGCAGTGGATGGGCGAGCCGGCTCAGACGCAACGCTTCCGCCTTGGCGTGATGGTGCTCTTGTTCTTGCTGGTGTTCACCGTGTTCACTTGGCGCCTGAATGCCGCGTATTGGAAAGACGTGAAGTAGTCGATAGCGCCTGGGCTTTGCCTGGCCGAAAGCGCAGTGGGAAGCTTGTATAAGCTCCCACTGCGTTTGCGTTTTGCGCGGAATCGCTGAGAGCGGCCGCAACCTTTTTACCTGACCCTTTGGGAGCCTGCCGCCATGATGGTGCTTTATTCTGGAACCACCTGCCCTTACTCGCATCGCTGCCGCTTCGTGCTGTTCGAAAAGGGTATGGACTTTGAAATTCGCGATGTGGACTTGTTCGCCAAGCCCGAAGACATTGCCTTGATGAACCCCTACAACGAAGTACCGATTCTGGTTGAGCGCGATTTGATTTTGTATGAATCGCACATCATCAACGAGTACATCGACGAGCGCTTCCCGCACCCTCAATTGATGCCCGGCGACCCGGTGGCGCGCGCTCGCGTGCGCCTGTTCCTGCTGAATTTCGAGAAGGAGCTGTTCGCGCATGTCAATGTGATGGAAGGCCGCAGTCAGACTGCCAAGGCAGCTGACAAGCAATTGGAGAAGGCGCGCTCGCAAATCCGCGATCGGTTAACGCAACTGGCGCCCATCTTCTTGAAGAACAAGTACATGCTTGGCGATGATTTCTCGATGCTGGACGTGGCGATTGCGCCGCTGCTTTGGCGTCTGGATTACTACGGCATCGATATGTCAAAGAACGCCTTGCCATTGTTGAAATATGCAGAACGGATCTTCTCGCGCCCCGCCTACATCGAGGCGTTGACGCCGTCCGAGAAAGTCATGCGCAAATAAGCGATCGGCATATGGAACAAAGCAGTCAGAACGGCGGGTCGGGCAGTGCTTCGACCCGGCCTTACTTGATTCGGGCCCTGCATGATTGGTGTACCGACAACGGCTTTACACCCTATATCGCGGTGCAAGTGGATAGATTCGTGCAAGTGCCGATGGAGTACGTCAGCAATAACGAAATCGTACTCAATGTCGGCTTTGATGCAACCAGCAGTCTTGAGCTTGGCAATGAGTTCATTCAGTTCAAGGCCAGGTTCGGCGGCACGGCGCGCGAGATCATTGTGCCGATTGATCATGTGGTGGCCATCTATGCGCGTGAAAACGGGCAAGGCATGGCCTTCCCTGCGCCCGATGTGCAAACCGCGATGGAGCCGGTGGATGCTGCAGCAGCGAGTCCCGCGCAGCCAAGCGCACAGAGTCGCCCTGCAGCGGCGCCTTTGCGTTCGGTGAAGTTGGCGCCGGTTCAGGAATCTGTGCCTCCTGAGGCCAAGCCTGCGCTCGCCGACGTTTCTCATTCGGCGACCCAGGTCGATGACGATGATCCCGATGCGACGCCCCCGAGTTCGGGGCGACCGTCGTTGAAGCGTATAAAGTAGTAGACAGGGCCGAGAATTTCAGCTTATACTCATGATCTTTCGCCGGCTTAGCTCAGTTGGTAGAGCAACCGCCTTGTAAGCGGTAGGTCATCAGTTCGAATCCGATAGTCGGCACCAAAGTAGAAGTACATGTGTGAAGAGCACAAACTAAAAATACCGCTTTTAGCGGTATTTTTTTTGGGCGGTCAGAAGTGGGCTTGTCGGCGCGTGCAGCAGTGCAGCAATCTCATAAAAAATGGTGAAGGTGCGCAGGTAAGCATTTACTGCCGCACTTTGACTCTAACCTTGAAGGGCTGAAGCCCGGCCTCTTCCAACAGTATTTGCAGCCGAGGTTGCAGGTGGCGCAATTTGGCGGCTACGGCGGCGTTGGCGGCAAGCAAGGTCCAGCCTTCCTCGTCTACCGGGCCGGCCTGCACAAATCGTGTCAGCGCGCCGGGCAGGCAATGTTTGATCAACTCCAGCCGCTGATTCGATTCGCGCATCAATAGGCTCAGCCGAGCCAAACCGACATGCTGCTGCAAGGCTCTGGAAATGGACAAGGGTTCTGGGACTTGCTGGCCCTTGTGGCATCTGATTCTGGGGCGAAAGGGCGGGCGCATACCCTCAGTGTATGCGGGCGGCTTGGCAGATTCTGGGTGACTTGTGCCGGGTGCTAAACTGCTGGAGTTTTTGCGCTTGGCAGTTTGGCGTGACATTCGGCCTGTGCCATTGCAGTGCGCCGAGTGCGCCTCATATAGACCAAGTATCAAGAAGAATTCAGGGGCCTAGCTCGCGGAAAACCAAGAGGTTTGCCGGCAGCGACAGCCTAGCCCAAGGGAGCCGCCAAGCAGCTCCCCGAACTTACGATTCAACTATTACGCTGCATGTTGCCCAAGCTTCTCACCCAGATTTTCGGTAGCCGTAACGAGCGCTTGCTTAAAGGTTACCGCCGCATCGTTCAGCAAATCAATGCACTTGAGCCGCAGTTCGAGCAGCTCGATGATGCCGCGCTGAAGGCCAAGACCGAAGAGTTCAAACTGCGGCTTGCCAACGGCGAGACGCTTGACGCTTTGCTGCCGGAGGCATTTGCCGTGGTCCGCGAAGGCGGCAAGCGGGCACTCAAGATGCGCCATTTTGACGTGCAGTTGATTGGCGGCATGGTACTGAACGCCGGCAAGGTGGCCGAAATGGGCACCGGCGAGGGCAAGACCTTGATGGGCACGCTGGCCGTCTACCTGAATGCCTTGACCGGCAAGGGCGTGCACCTGGTGACCGTCAATGATTACTTGGCCAAGCGCGACGCCGAGTGGATGGCGCGGCTTTACAACTTCTTGGGCTTGACGGTCGGCGTCAACCTGGCGCAGATGTCGCGTGAAGAGAAGCAGGCCGCCTACGCTGCCGACGTCACTTACGGCACCAATAATGAGTATGGCTTTGATTACCTGCGCGACAACATGGTGCAGGATGTATCTGATCGCGTTCAGCGGCCGCTTGCCTTTGCCATCGTCGACGAGGTTGACTCGATCTTGATCGACGAAGCCCGCACACCGCTGATTATTTCCGGCCAAGCCGATGACCAGACCGATGTCTATCTGGCCATCAACAAGGTCGCTCCTGGCTTGAAGAAGCAGATCGGCGAGTTGGATCTCCGCACCGGCGAGGGCGTCATTGAGCCGGGTGACTTCACCGTCGATGAAAAGTCTCACCAAGTCTATTTGACCGAAGACGGGCATGAGAACGCCGAGCGACTGCTGGGCGAGGCCGGCCTGTTGGTCGAAGGCGCCAGCCTCTATGACGCCGGCAACATCACGCTGATGCATCATTTGTATGCGGCGTTGCGAGCCACCCACATTTACCACCGCGACCAGCATTACGTGGTTCAAAACGGTGAGGTCATCATCGTTGATGAATTCACAGGCCGTTTGATGACAGGCCGCCGCTGGAGCGATGGCTTGCATCAGGCCGTTGAGGCCAAAGAAGGCGTGGCTATTCAGAGCGAGAACCAAACGCTTGCCTCGATCTCCTTCCAAAACTTCTTCCGCATGTACGGCAAGCTGTCCGGCA
>NZ_JANNMI010000394.1:0-29830 GCF_031397715.1 Roseateles sp. | reverse complement strand
GCCGGCGTTATTGACCAAGATGTCGACGCTGCCGATTTCAGCAAAAGCCGCCTTGACGCTGGCCTCGTCCGCCACATCCACCCGGCAAACATCGACTTGGCCAAGCGCGGCCAGCGCCGCCGCTTGGCCGTGCAGCTTGTCGAGATTGCGCCCCAGCAGGCTGACCCGGGCACCCGCCGCCAACAAGCGCTGCGCCACCGCCGCACCGATGCCGCTGCCGCCTCCGGTGACTGCCGCATGCAAACCAAGCAGCGCCAGTGTGGGCGTCTGTGCCCCTGCAGCCGCGCTCATTCAAGCCCCTGCTCTATTTTTGCCGGCTGGGCCAGCGCACGCTGGCGCTCGAACTCCTTTTCCAGCTGCGGCTTGGCCGCCACGTATTGCAGCGGCCAGTCCAGGCCGGCCGGGCCTGGGTAGCCGATCCGCGCCGCTTCGCTCAGCGTCCAGGCCGGGTTGGCTAGATGGGGGCGGGCCACCGCGCAGAGGTCGGCGCGGCCGGCCGCGATGATGCTGTTGACATGATCGGCCTCTGAGATCGCCCCGACCGCGATCGTCGCAATGCCGACCCGGTTGCGAATGTTCTCGGAAAACGGCGTCTGCCACATGCGCCCGTAGGTGGGCTTCTCCCGCTTGCTGACTTGGCCCGAGGACACATCGATCAGGTCAGCCCCGGCGGCCTTGAAGGCGGCGGCGATCAGCACCGCGTCCTCCGGCGTCGTGCCGCCGTCGACCCAGTCATGCGCCGAAATCCGCACCGACATCGGTTGGTCCGCCGGCCACAGCGCACGCATGGCCCCGAACACCTCAAGCGGATAGCGCAGGCGGTTGTCGAGGCTGCCGCCGTACGCATCGCTGCGCTGATTGGTCAGCGGCGAGATAAAGCTGGACAGCAAATAGCCATGCGCACAGTGCAGCTCCAGCCAATCGAAACCGGCCGCCGCCGCGCGCTCGGTAGCGGCGCAGAAGTCGCCCAGCACGCGGTCCATATCGGCGCGCGTCATGGCCCGCGAGGTCTGGCTGACACCCGCCAAATATTGCTGCGGCGCGGCGGACATCAAGGGCCAATCCAGCCCTTTTCCCAGCGGCTGATCGATGCCTTCCCAGCCCCGCCGGGTCGAGCCCTTGGCGCCGGCATGGCCGAGCTGAATGGCGATCTTGGCGCTGCTATTGGCGTGAATGAAGCCAACGATGCGAGCCCAGGCGGCGCCCTGCTCGTCGCTGTAGAGGCCCGGGCAACCGGGCGTGATGCGAGCGTCGGCCGAGGGACAAGTCATCTCGGCAAACACCAGACCAGCGCCGCCGGCGGCGCGCGCCCCCAGATGCATCAGGTGATAGTCGCCGGGCAGGCCGTCCACGCAGGAGTACTGCGCCATCGGCGACACGACGACGCGGTTCTTCAAGGTTAGGCCGCGCAGCGTGAACGGCGTGAACATCGGCGGCACCGCCGGCCCACCCGCCAGCCACGCCTCGAAACGCTCGACATAGGCGGCGTCGCGCAAGCGCAGGTTCTCATGCGAGATGCGCTGCGAGCGGGTCAGCAAGGAGTAGGCAAACTGCTCGGGCGCCAGTTGGGCGTGGCGGGCTATGTTCTCGAACCATTCGGTCGAATTGCGCGCCGCGTTCTGGATCCGCAGCACCTCGATAGCGCGGCTGGTGACATAACGGGTTAAAGCGACGTCCAAATCTCCCTCGGCCGCGCCAATATCCCTGGCCAGCGCAATCGCATCTTCAAGTGCCAACTTGGTGCCGGAGCCGATCGAGAAATGCGCGGTGTGGGCGGCGTCGCCCATCAGCACCACCGGCGCTCTTCCATTGTGATGCACCCAGTTTTTGCAAACCACGCGGGGAAAGCGAAGCCACTGCGCCGAACCGCGCAGATGGCCAGCATTGGAGATCAGCTGGTGCCCATCCAGCACCTTGGCAAACAAGCGCTCGCAAAAAGCGATGCCTTCTTCCTTGCTCATCGCCTCGATGCCGGCCGCCTCCCAGACGTCTTGAGGCGCCTCGACGATAAAGGTCGAGGTGGTGTCATCGAAGCGATAGGCATGGGCTTGGAACCAGCCCCACTCGGTCTGCTGAAAGTCGAAGGTAAACGCCTCGAACAGCTTGGCCGTGCCGAGCCAGACAAAGCGGCATTGACGCAGGTCGATATCGGGCCGGTAGGTCGCGGCGTATTTCTGGCGCACGCGGCTATTCAAGCCATCGGCGGCGATGATCAGGTCGGCGTCCAAGCCCTCATCGTCTTGCACATCGCTCGCATAGCGCAGATCCACACCCAGCTCCACACAACGCGCTTGCAAGATGTTCAAGAGCTTCATGCGGCCGATGCCGCAAAAGCCGTGGCCGCCCGAACGCAGCGTGCGGCCCTTGATGTGGACCTCAATATCGTCCCAATGATTGAAGGCATCGAGGATCTGGCCAGCGGTCTTGGCGTCGGCCTCGCGCATCGCGGTCAGGGTCTGGTCCGAGAACACCACGCCCCAGCCAAAGGTGTCGCCGGGCTTGTTGCGCTCAAACACCGTGATTTCATGCGCCGGGTTTTGCCGCTTCATCAGCAGCGCGAAATACAGGCCGGCCGGGCCACCACCGATACAGCTGATGCGCATTGCACGTCTCCTGGGTGAGCTCGTGAGTGAGCCCGTTAGTGAGCCCATGAGTTGCGTGCAACTTTAGGTATTAATAGTTTAAGTGTCAACTACCGCGTTTGCCCTATTGCGGTCTTATTGCACCAGCGCGGCGGCCTCATGGCAGCGCGCCCTGCGCTCTTGATTGCCGTCTTCATGGGCCATCTGCGCCAACATCAACCAGCTGCGTCGGCGCGCAGCGGCCGGCATCGAATGATCATCGCCAACCTGCTCCAGCATCAAGCGCGCCTTGCCCCACAGCTGCCGCTCGGCCAGCGCGGCACCCAGCGCATAGGCCAGGTACTTGTCACGCGGGAAGCGCTGCACGGCGGACTCCAGGCGCTGCAGCCACTCCGGACCCAGGCCCGGCAAGACCGGCACCAAGGCCTCGGCCAAGACGGCCCGGTCATCCACCTGCAAATCGGCAATATCGTCCCAGAACGGACGCAACCAGCCGCGCCCATCTTCCGGCGCGCCCAGCACCGCTGCGCGTTGTGCCGCCCGCGCGGCCACCACCACATCGCGGCGGTCGACATTGTCGAGTTGCTGCCAAACGGCACGCAGCTGGTCTGCATCACGGGCACCGTCCAGCGCCTCAAATGCCAGCGAGCGCAGCAAACCTTGTGCGGCCACCTTGGAGAAGCCCTGGTGCTTGGCCAAGAGCCTGGCGGTGCGCAGCGCTTCCATCGAGTGCTTGGCCAGCCGCGAAGCCTGCAGCTTCAGGCGCAAGGCCTGCGTGCGGCGCGCCACGCCAGGGTTCAAGTCGGCCAATAATTCCAGCGCGCGGCCGGCATCGCGGTCATCCAATGCCCATTCCGCCGCCAACAGCAAAGCGCCCTCTTCTTGCGCCCTGGTCAGCGAGCTGCGCCGGGAAAAATCCAGCGCCAGTTGCAGCTGCTCGTCGCGGCGCCGCCGGTCCTGCAGCCGATGCGCGCTGCTGGCGGAGAGCAAATACCCCAAGGCCATAAAGCCCGGATCCTGCACCAACTCAGGGGTTTGCATATGAATGCCCAGGGCGCGTTGGGCTGCCTTTTGGGCGCGGCCATAGCGAGCCCCAAAAAACTCGGCCAAGGACTCCCGCAGCGCCAGTTGCGCGGTGCGTTCACGCTGCGCCATACGCCAGGCCCGCGCCCGCTCCGGCAAGGTGGTCAGCGCATGCAGGGTCTGAATCGCCGTCACCAGCGCAAAACATGCGCCCACCAAGACCAGCAAAAACAGATTCAGCGACACATCCAGCCGCCAACCATTCCAATAAAAACTCGCCAGCCCGTCGTTGCGGCCCAGCACCAAGGCCGCGACCACCGCGACCGCAAACAACAAGACCAGCCAAATAATGGTGCGCATGCGCCTGAGCCCCGGTCAACGTCCGGCCGCTGCAGCGGCCAGGGCTGCCAGCGTGTCATCGGGTCGGGGCACATTGACTTGGCGCGCTTGGCCCGCAACTTGCCGGATTAAATCGTTGGCCACCATCACCTTGCGCGACTGCGGATCGAAATAGCGGGCCAAGGCCTCCTGCGCGTCGCGCAGGTCGGCTTGCGCGGTGTCGAACTGCCGACTCAACAGCGCCAAGCGCGCATTCAAGAGCCGCAGCTTCAGGTTTTCGCGCAGGAAGAAAGCCTGCTCCGGCGCCAACAGTGCGGCCTCCGGATGATCAATCCGCGTGACCCGCAACAGCGTTCGGGCCTCGCCCCAGACCAGCCCTGCGCCGTCGGTCAGGCTCTTTTTGAGCTGCCAATACCAACGCCCCAGCATGCCGTCGGCCGCATCGGGCGCACCGGCTTTGTCTGCAGCGGCGCCGACGCGCGCTGATTTCGCCGCCTTTACGGGGCCCTTTTCGAGTTCAGGCGCTCGCTCGGCACTCGCCATCAAGGGCAACTCGTCCAGCAAGCGCACCACCTCGTCCAGCTTGATGGTGAGCGTTGCAATATCGACCACGCTGATCGCCTTGACCCGTTCAAGATCACGCACCACGGCCCGGCGCACACCCTCCATGCGCGGCTGCTTGTAGCGCAAGAGGCGCTCTTCGGCTTGTTTGAGCGTTGCAATCAAGGGTTCGGCACTGCCGGTGATGCTGGATTGCTGCAAAGCCACCCGGATCGAGGCCTCGATATCACCGATCACGTTCTCGTCGCGCGAGCGCGACATCGACTGGATCAACTCCTCCAGCTGGCCGCGCTGCAAGGCCACCTCGGCCAAACGGGCATCCAGCAGGGCCACCTTGGCGGCGGTGTCGCGGGTCAGGTCCTGCGACTGCCGCGCCGCCGCCCGCGCCTCACTGGCGTCGGCCTGCACCGCCGCTTGGCGGCGCACCAACTCCTGCTCCAGCGCTTGCTGGCGGCTCATGCTCTGCCAAGCCAGGCCGACGCCGGACAAGGAGGTCAGGGCCAGAATCGCCGCGCCGATTGGCAACCAGCCGGGCAAGGTGGGCGACGCTTGGGTCGCTTCAATGGGGGTTTGTTGGGTATCGCTCACAGTGAAAATGATTGTAGGGGCCGGCCCGCAATCACACCCACCGCTTCGGCCACCGCGCGCGCGTCGGGTCGCGCCAAAACCACATGCCCGACGCCAAGTTCGCGCGCTCGCGCCGCAATCCGCGCATGCGTCGCAATGCATTGAGCGGCCCGCCAATCATGGCCGGCCGGCGCCAGCGCCTGCAAATAGCCGATCGCCTCGGCGCTGCTGAACAGCCAGACATGGCGTGCCGGCGCCGCCAGCGCCTGCGCCAGCAAGCCCTGCTCGGCCGGCGTCAGCTGCGGGCAGCGGCGCTGGTAGACGCTGAAAAACTCTGGGCTCGCGCCCTGCTCGCGCAAGCGGTCGGCCAGCCATTCACGGCCGCCATCACCGCGCAACATCAGCACCCGCCGCCCGGCCCAGGCTCGCCCACTCAACAACGGCCACAGATGCTCGGAGTCCAGGCTGGGTGAATCGGCCGGTGGCTGCACGATCAGCGCCGCCGGCACGCCGGCCTCGGCGAGGGCACGCGCGCTGCCCGGGCCGACACAGGCGGCCAGCGTCTGCGCCGGCCAACTGCTGGCCGGTGGGCGTTCGGCAAAAAAGTTTGCCACCGCATTCGGGCTGACGAACAGCGCCAGCGCCGCCGTCGGTAGCAAGTCCCAGGCCGCCCGCGCCGCCGCGCCGTCGGTAGCAACGATCTCGATCAAGGGCAAGCTATTGGTCGCCACGCCAAGTGCTGCCAAGCGTGCCAGCCAATCGCCTGCCTGCTGCTTGGGGCGGGTCAGCAACAGCGTCAGCTCTGTTTCAGCCACGCCGGCCATTCAGATCTGCGAGGTTTGCGGCAAATAGCCGGCCGCGCCCAAGTCCCGCAAGGCCTGCGCGGCGCGCTCGCCGAACTGCAAGGCCTGTTCGAGGTGGGTGATCTCGGCATGTATCAACGCCTTCAGCAGAGGCCGCTCGGCCTGTTCCGCATCACCCAACGCGACCGCCAGCTGCAGCTCGGCGCCCACCCATGACGCGTGCGCGGCCAAGGGCATGCTGCAACTGCCGCCCAGGCTGCGCGACACCGCCCGTTCCGCCTGCGTGGCCAGCCAGGTCGGCTGATCGATCAGGCCGCTCAGCTGGGCCTTCAGCACGGCCGCGTCGGCACGGATCTCCAGGCCCAAGGCGCCCTGACCGGCGCAGGGAATCATCTCCTCGACGCTGAAGCAACAGCGAATGCGCGCCGCCAAGCCCAGCCGCTTCAGGCCGGCCGAGGCCAGCACGATGGCATCAAAACCGCCCTCGTCAAGCTTGCGCAAACGGGTGTCCAAATTACCGCGCAAGGGCTCAATGCGCAAATCGGGCCGCAGCGCTTTGAGCTGCACCACCCGGCGCAGGCTCGACGTGCCGACCACCGCACCCTGCGGCAGCTCGGCCAGGCTGGCATAGCGATTGGAGACAAAGGCGTCGCGCGGATCTTCGCGCTCAAGAATCGCCACCAGCTCGAAGTCGGCCGGCAATTCCATCGGCACATCCTTCAGCGAATGCACGGCCAGGTGCGCCCGGTCCTCCTCCAGCGCGGTCTCCAGCTCCTTGACGAACAGGCCCTTGCCGCCGACTTTGGAGAGGCTGCGGTCGAGGATCTGGTCGCCGCGGGTGGTCATGCCCAGCAGATCGACCGACAAACTCAGGCGCTGCTCCAGCAGGGCTTTGACATGCTCGGCCTGCCAAAGGGCGAGGCGGCTTTCACGGGTGGCAATGATGATTTTTTGACTCATGGCCGAATGCTAGCAGGCGAGCGGCCCAGCATTGGCCGCAGAAGAAACTGTTAAAGTCAGAAACATGTAACCCAGTTACATCCCCGTTTCAGCCCTCAGACGAGCCCGCCATGCCGCCCAATTCAGTCACCCGCGCCAACAAATCCAGCTCAGCAACCGCCGCCGCCGTCAAACGGGCCGGCGCCGACAAGAACCTGCCGCTGATGGATGACATCCGCCTGCTGGGCCGCATTCTGGGCGAGGTGATCCGCGAGCAAGAGGGGCGCGACACCTATGAGCTGATCGAACGCATCCGCAAGCTCTCGGTCGCCTACCGCCACAAGGCCGACGCGCAGGCGGGCAAGAGCTTTGACAAACTGCTGAAGAGCCTGAGCGGCGAGCAGGCGGTCAGCGTGATCCGCGCCTTCAGCTATTTCTCGCATCTGGCCAATATCGCCGAGGACCGCCACCATGTGCGCCGGCGTGAGATCCACGAGCGCGCCGGCAGCCAACAAGCCGGCTCGCTGGCCTTCGCGCTGGAGCGCCTGCACGCAGCCGGCGTGCGCCCGGCCGAGATCGCCAAGACCCTGCACCACGGCTTCATCTCGCCGGTCTTGACCGCCCACCCGACCGAGGTGCAGCGCAAAAGCATTCTGGACGCCGAGCGCGCCGTGGCACAGCTGGTTGAGCAGCGGGATGACTTGCACACCGAGCGCGAGCACCGCGACAACGAGGCCGCCATCCGCGCCCGCGTGACCCAGCTCTGGCAGACCCGCATGCTGCGCTATAGCAAGCTGACGGTGGCCGACGAGATCGAGAACGCGCTGTCCTATTACCAAACGACTTTTCTGCGCGAGATCCCCAAGCTCTATGCCGAGCTGGAAGAAGCGTTGCCGGGTCACGACTTCAACAGCTTCTTGCGCATGGGCCACTGGATTGGCGGCGACCGTGACGGCAACCCCAACGTCACCGCCACCACCCTGCGCCATGCGCTGGCGCGCCAGAGCGAGGTGGCGCTGCGCCACTACCTGACCGAGCTGCATGAGCTGGGCGCGGAGCTGTCGATTTCGGCCCGGCTGGCGCAGGTCTCGCCCGCCATGCAGGCGCTGGCTGAGCGCAGCCCGGACCGCAACGAACACCGCATGGACGAGCCCTACCGCCGCGCCTTGACGGGCATGTATGCGCGCGCCGCCGCCACGCTGCAGCAGTTGACCGGCACCGAGGCGATGCGCCACGCGGTCGCCCCCCAAGAGCCCTATGCGAACGCCGACGAGCTGCTGGTCGACCTGGCCGTAATCGAGGCCTCGCTGCGCAGCAACCACGCCCAAGCGCTGATCGCGCCGCGCCTGAAGCCGCTGATGCGTGCCGTTAGAGTGTTCGGCTTCCACCTGGCCACGCTGGACCTGCGCCAAAGCTCGGATCAACACGAGGCGGTGTTGGCCGAATTGTTTGCAACCGCACGTATCGAGTCCGACTATTCGGGACTGAGCGAGGCCGCCAAGCGCACGCTGCTGCTCAAGCTGCTGAACGACGCCCGCCCCTTGCGCGTGCATGGTGCTGAATACAGCGAGCGCAGCCTGACCGAGCTGGCGATTTTTGAAGCCGCGCGCGAGTCGCTGCAGCGTTTCGGCCGGGAGTCGCTGCGCCACTACATCATCTCGCACACCGAGTCGGTCAGCGACTTGTTGGAAGTGCTGTTGCTGCTGAAGGAAGTCGGCCTGCTGCGCGGCACCTTGGAAGAAGGCACGGCCATCAATGATTTGATCGTCTCGCCGCTGTTCGAGACCATCGGCGACCTGCGCGAGGCCTCAAGCATCATGGCCGAGTTCTATTCCTTGCCGGGTCTGGCCGACATGCTGGTGCGCAGTGGCGGGGAGCAGGACATCATGCTGGGCTACTCCGACTCCAACAAGGACGGCGGCGTTTTCACCAGCAGCTGGGAGCTGTACCGCGCCGAGATCGCCCTGGTCGCGATGTTCGACCAGCTGCGCACGGCTCATGGCATTACGCTGCGCCTGTTCCACGGCCGCGGCGGCACGGTCGGGCGCGGCGGCGGCCCGAGCTACCAGGCCATATTGGCCCAGCCCCCGGGCACCGTCAACGGCCAGATCCGCTTGACCGAGCAGGGCGAGGTGATCGCCTCCAAGTACGCTAACCCCGAGATTGGCCGGCGCAATCTGGAGACCCTGGTGGCGGCCACGCTGGAGGCGACTCTTCTGCACCCGACCAAGAACGCGCCAAAGAGCTTTTTGGAGGCAGCGCAGACCCTCTCCGACGCCAGCTTCAAGGCCTATCGCGGCTTGGTCTATGACACGCCCGGTTTCGCCGAATACTTTTTCGCCGCCACACCGATCCGCGAAATCGCCGAGCTGAACATCGGCTCACGCCCGGCCTCGCGCAAGGCGACCCGCGCGATTGAAGATTTGCGCGCCATCCCCTGGGGCTTCAGCTGGGGCCAGAGCCGCGTGGCGCTGCCCGGCTGGTGCGGCTTCGGCTCGGCGGTGCTGGAGTTCTTGGGCGAAGCGGGCTCGGCTCAACAGCAACAAAACCTGACCCTGCTCAAGCGCATGCTGAAGGGCTGGCCGTTCTTCCGCACCTTGCTGTCAAACCTGGACATGGTCTTGGCCAAGACCGATCTGGGTATCGCCGAGCGCTATGTCGAGCTGGTCGAGGACAAGCGCCTGGGCAAGCGTATCTTTGCCGCCGTCAAGGCCGAATTCGAGCGTACGCAACAAGCGCTGAGCCTGATCACCGGCGAGGCCGATCGCCTGGCCGGCAACCCGGCGCTGGCCCGCTCAATCGAGCACCGCTTCCCCTATATCGACCCACTGAACCATTTGCAGGTCGAGCTGATGCGGCGCTACCGGGCCATTCCGGCGGACAAACGCGCCGAGGATCCGGCGCTGGAGCGCGTGCAGCGCGGCATTCATTTGTCGATCAACGGGATTGCGGCGGGCTTGCGCAATACCGGCTAAAGCTGGCCGGCCGCTCAAGTTGAGCGGCCTTGTTGCCGATGACACCAGCACCCCCTTCAAGGAGCTTGCGTCATGGATCTCGCCAATACCGCCCTGGTCAACAACGTCGGCAGCTCAGGCAGCTCGGTGCAAAGCTCGGCCCAGATGATGGTGCTCAAGAAGGCCATCCATCTGCAGGCACAAGGCGTGATGGACCTGCTCGGCAGCTTGCCGCCTCCCCCTGCACAGCCCGCGCTGGCCACCAGCGGGCAGCTCGGCACACGCCTGAACGCTTACGCCTGAAGACCCGGTTGCATGAAGCCAAGCGCCTGCAGCGGGCAAATGACGGCGTGGCCACGATGCGCCGCTAACTGCGCGAGACCCTGAGCGCCTTGCAGGCCAAGGGAGCGGCGGTGGCGTTATCCAACAGCCCGGCCTCCAACTTCGGCAAACTGGTGAAATAGCGGCATGAACCGAGCGCTGCTGGCCCTGTTCGTGCATGACAGCCAGGCACCGCCTTTTTGGTATTTGGACGCCCGCTTGGTGTTTTGACGCCCGCTTGGTGGTGCTGGCCATACAGGCAGCGCTGCACAATGCCGGGCGCTTTGCCCGCTCCGATGTGTTGATGGGCGCCGCTCAAGTAGACGCTTACTTGGTGCTCTCGGTCGAGGTTGATGGGCTGGGTCTGGGCAGCAAGGACCCGCCCAGCCGCTCATCCACCGGCTTGGGGATGGAGCTCTGCGCGGCCGCCTTGCCCCGCCAGTGCTTCACGCACCGCCGCCACTTGCCGCCGGGACACCGCCAACCACTCATTGACGCCGCCAATGCGCACCGCCCAACCTTCAGCACCATCGGCGCTGTCGCCTCTGTCGCCGCTGGCTTCGTCCTCACCGGCATGGCTGACCGCATGGCGCTGCAACTCGCGCACCGCCGCCTTGGCCACCAGCGCATTGCGGTGCACGCGCAAAAAGCGCTCGCCCAGGCGCGGCTCCAGGTCCGCCAGGCTGCCGTCCATCACCAGGCTTTGGGTCGCCGTGCGCAGCGTCAGGTACTTCAGCTCGGCCTTCAGATACAGCACTTCGGCCAAGGGCACGCGCAGCAGCCGGCCGCGGTCCGTCACGGTGATCACCCCGCCCGCAGCGTCAGCGGACAAGGTCTGACCCGCGGGCCTGGCCTGCATGGCGGCGCGCTCGGCCAAGCGCTGGGCCACCCGCACCAAGGCCGCCTGCAGACGCTCGCGCCGCACCGGTTTGGTCAGGTAGTCAGTGGCATCCAAATCAAACGCCTGCACCGCATGCTCGGTATGGGCGGTGACGAACACCAGGGCCGGACTTTGCCCGCCCTGCTGGCCCAGCGCCCGCAAGGTGCTGGCCAATTGCATGCCGTCGGGGCCTGGCATCTGTATATCCAACAGGATCAGGTCGCAATGATGGTCGCGCAGCCATGCCTGTGCCTGCGAAGCACTGCCGGCCTCCGCGACGACCTCGGCGCGCGGATCAACGCAGCCCTCCAACAAGCTGCGCAGGCGCAGGCGAGCCAGCGCTTCGTCGTCAACCAGCAGAACTTTCAAACAAGGCGGCAAAGTCATGGCGTCGGCTAAAGGGGGAAACCTAAAGAGGTAGAACGATGCGCACGCTGAAACTCGTGGGCTCGCGTTTGAGCTCGAAGCGCGCGGCCACATCATGCATCAGACGCAGCCGCTGGCGCACATTGCGCAGCGCCAAACCGTGACCGGATGTGTTTGCCGGCAGCCCCACGGTGTTGAGCACGCAAATCTCCACCTCGCTGCCCAGGCGCTTGGTGCTGATTTCGACCTCACCGCCGCCCTCATTGGGCTCCACGCCGTGACGCACCGCGTTCTCGACCAGCGGCTGCAGCAACAAGGGCGGCACTTTGGCGCCACCGGCCGCCGGGTCCAGGCGCCATTGAATGCGCAGGCGCTCACCAAAGCGGATCTGCTCGATGTCAAGGTAGCGGCGCGCCAACTCGATCTCGGCGTCCAGGCTGACCACGGCGCTGGCGTCGGCCAGGGCAACGCGGAACAACTCGCTCAGGTCCTCCAGCAAGCCTTCGGCTTTTTGCGGATCCAGGCGCACCAAGGCAATCGCGCTATTGAGCGTGTTGAACAAAAAATGCGGGCGTATGCGCGCCTGCAATTCGACCAGCTTGGCCATCGCGTCGGCGGGGCGCTGCGCACGTTCGCGCTGTTTCAGCCAAGCCAGCAACTGCCCGGCGGTGGCGGCGCCGGCCAGCCCCACGCCGCCCAGCCTGAAGGCGCTGCTGGACTCGTCGTTAGCTAGGTTAGCCAGGTTAGCCAGGTTCAGCAGCTGCCAGCCGGCCACGCCGCACAGCGCGCCCAGCCCCATCAACAACAGCCATTGCCACAGCTGCGGCAGCCGCGCCAAGGGGCGGCGCGCGCTGCAAACCAGCAAGAGCCAGGCCAACACCGCCGACAGCGTCACCACCGTGCCGCTGGCCATGCTTTGCATCCACTGCGTCAAATCTCGGGAAGCCAGGGCCAGACCCAGTGCCAGCAAACCCTGCACGCCCAGCACCGCGCGCAGCACCAGGCCGACATGGCAGACATCGAAGACCCGTTCGGGATCAAACAAGGGCAGCAACACGCGGTCGTTCGCGTCGCTGGACGCGCAGCCCGGGACGCTGCTGTCGGGCCAATCCGAGGGCTTGGGGCTGTGCTTCAAGACTTGCTTTCGCTCTGCTAAGGATGCGGCTCGATAGAATCGCGTTGCTCCGGATTGTCAGTCAAGCCGGCGCCTTACCCTCCTAACCGCCAGCCCGACCGCCATGTCCTCAGTCTCAGAAAACCCCCTCGCCAACAAAGCCCAAGCCTGGTCCGCGCTGTTTTCGGAGCCGATGAGCGATCTGGTCAAGCGCTACACCGCCAGCGTGTTCTTTGACAAGCGCCTGTGGGCGGCCGATATCGAGGGCAGCCTGGCGCATGCCGAGATGCTGACGGCGCAGGGCATTTTGAGCGCCGACGACCATGCGTCGATCCAGCAAGGCATGGCGAGCATCCGCGCCGAAATCGAGGCCGGCACCTTTGATTGGCAGCTCGATCTGGAGGACGTGCACCTGAACATCGAGGCGCGCCTGACCGCGCTGATCGGCATGCCGGCCAAACGCCTGCACACCGGCCGCAGCCGCAATGACCAGGTCGCCACCGATGTGCGGCTGTGGTTGCGCGGCGAGATCGATGAGCTGAGCGTCTTGTTGGCCGCGCTGCAGACCGCCCTGGTCGATGTGGCCGAGAAAAATGTCGAGGTGATACTGCCCGGCTTCACCCATTTGCAAGTGGCCCAGCCGGTCAGCTTTGGCCACCATTTGCTCGCCTATGTGGAGATGTTTGCGAGAGACGCCGAGCGCATGGCGGATGTGCGTCGGCGCGTCAACCGCCTGCCCTTGGGTGCGGCCGCACTCGCCGGCACCAGCTACCCGCTCGACCGCGAGCGCGTCGCCCGCACATTGAACATGGAAGCGGTCTGCCAGAACAGCCTCGACGCCGTCTCCGACCGCGACTTCGCGATCGAATTCACGGCCGCCGCGTCGCTGGTGATGGTGCATATCTCGCGCCTCAGCGAGGAGCTGATTTTGTGGATGAGCCAGAGCTTTGGTTTCATCGACTTGGCGGACCGCTTTTGCACCGGCTCTTCCATCATGCCGCAGAAGAAAAACCCCGATGTGCCCGAGCTGGCACGCGGCAAAACCGGCCGCGTGGTCGGCCATCTGATGGGCTTGATCACCTTGATGAAGGGCCAGCCGCTGGCCTATAACAAGGACAACCAGGAAGACAAGGAGCCGCTGTTCGACAGCGTCGACACGCTCAAGGACACGCTGCGCATCTTTGCCGAGATGATGGGGGGCTTGAGCGTCAAACCCGAGGCGATGGAGCGCGCTGCGCTGAAGGGTTATGCCACCGCCACCGACCTGGCCGACTACCTGGTCAAAAAAGGCCTGGCCTTTCGCGACGCGCACGAGATCGTTGCCCACGCGGTCAAGACGGCGATCGGCACCGGGCTGGATCTGTCGGCCCTGCCCTTGAGCGAGCTGCAAAAATTCGACGCCCGCATTGGCGAAGACGTGTTCGAGGTGCTGTCGCTGCGCGGCTCGCTGAACGCCCGCAATATTCTGGGCGGCACCGCGCCGGCGCAGGTGCGGGCGCAGATTGCCAGGCACCGGGTGCGGCTGGCGTAGTGGCAGCAGCGCCCAACAGGTTCAAGCCGGCAATCTGAAACGCGCCACGCCGGTCACCAAGGCACTGGCCCGATCCTGCAGCTCGGCCGAGGCGGCCACGCTTTGTTCGACCAGGCCGACGTTTTGCTGCGTCAGCGCGTCGAGCTGCAGCACCGACTCGCCTACCTCGGCCACGCCCAGACGCTGAGCCGCGGCGCCGCGTGCGATCTGCTCCAGCAAGCGCTGCATGCTGTGGGCGCTTTGCTCGATGCGGGTCATGGTGGCGCCGGCCACCTGCACCTCGGCACTGCCGGCGTCCACGCAGTCCAGATTGGCGCGGATCAGCGCGCGAATGTCTTGCGAGGCCGCGGCCGAACGCTGCGCCAGCGCCCTCACCTCGGTCGCCACCACCGCAAAACCGCGCCCCTGCTCGCCGGCCCGCGCCGCCTCCACCGCCGCATTCAGTGCCAGGATATTGGTGCGAAACGCCAGGCTGTCGATCAGCCCAATCACGTCTTCCATGCGCCCCGAGGTCTGCTCGATACCGCTCATGCTGCCCATGATGCCGTTCGGGCCGCTGACTTGGATGCAAGCGCTTTGTGCGACCGCCGCGTTGTCGCGCGCCATGCCCTCGGCCTGCGCCGCATGCTCGGCGGTCTGCTGCACGGCGCTTGAGATCTGCGCCATCGCCGAGGCCGAGTGCTGCAGCCGCTCGGCGCTTTGTTCGGCCCGATCCGACAGGTCACGCGCACCCTGTGCCATCCGCTCGCTGGCCTGCAAAATCGTCTGTGAGCCATCGCGCACGCTGGACACAATCACGCACAAGGACTGCTGCATATCGCGCAAGGTGTGCATCAGCCGCGCCGCCTCGTCCTGGCCCCAGGGGTCGGGCCGAGTGGTCAGATCGCCCGCCATCATCGCCAGCAAATGCCGCCGCACCTCCTTCAGGCCGCCGTTCATGACCAGGAAGAAGGAATGAAACAGATAGCCGGCCAGCAACAAAAAGCCCGCCGTCAGCCAAGCCAGCCTGCTGCGGATGTCCAGCAACTGGGCCTCGCGCTCGGCCAGCAACTCGTCCAGCGCGGCCAGGCCCCCGCCGGACAGGGCCAGAAACTGGCGCAGCGACCGCTGACCCAAAGCATAGGCCTCGGCCGGCTCAAGAGCCGCCGCGATCAGCTGGGCCGGGTCGCTGACCTGGCTGCGGTAGGCGTCGACCTGGTCCAGCGGCGCCAGCGCCAAGCGCTGGGCCAAGGCGGGCCGCGCATGCGCGGCGCGTGCCAGGTGACCGCGCAGCGTCAGCATGCCGCTCTGTACACCGGCATCCCAAACGGCATAGCGGCGGTACTCCGGCAGGCTGAGGCCGCCCTGCGCCACGCCATAGGTCGACCAGCCCCAGAGCTGCCCCAGGTTCTCGGCCAATTTGGGCAGGGTCAGCACCATCGCGTTGATCAGGTAGGAGCTTTCCAGCTGCGGGTCCAGCACCAGCTTGGCGTTGTCGCCGACCGCCTGCAGCAATTGCACCACCGCCTCCGAGACCGGGCCGTAGACGGTACGCCCTTGGGCGTCCACGCCGCGCGGCGCGGCCAGGCTGGTGGTCCAGGCCTGCTGAACTTGCCGCAATTGCGGCTGCAGGTCCAGCGTGGCCAAGTCAAACTGCTCGGTGCCCAACAAACGCTGCAACGCCAGGTCCACCTGGCTGCGTGCAGATTGCAAGTCGGCGGCTGCCGCGTCATGGCCGCCGAGCATGGCCCGTGTCGCATTGCGGGCCTCCAGCAGCCCAGCCAGCACCGGCTGCAGCTCGGTCATCACGCGCACGCCGGCGCGCTCCTTGCGGACGAAGTCCAGCTGCGCTTGCTGAGTCTGCAAAAAGCTCAGGCTCAGCAGCACGATTGGCACGCCAAACGCCATGCTGATGCAAATCGCCTTGCTCCTGAAACTCAGATGGCGGAATAGCCGCACACCGATCGCCCAGACACCGTGATGCCTGAAGAAACTTGCTCCCCCCGTGGCACGCGCGTTGCGCGTTGCCGCCCCTGCCCTGCTGTTCTTGTTTTTCATCTTTTTAGCATCCGTTCAACTAGCTGGTTAGCGCCAGGGCATACGGAACGAACTGCACAGGTATGCACAACTGGCGCAGGCATCTTGGCAGCGCTCGGGTGCGTGAATGGCGAGAGTTGAGCGTTAGGTCACGGCCATCTTCACAATGCGAGCGCCTTGATGATCCGTTTGGCCTATGACTCGTGTATTTTCAGGATTCTGTTCGCGACACCGGGAGGTGAATCAGTTCAGGCATCGCTACGGCGCCAGCTGCGCGTGGCCAACAGTTTGACCCAGCGCAAACTGTGTTCAGACGGCTCGCTGTTTGGGCCATTTTGGGGGCCGAGCTAGAGCGAACTGGTGGCGGCCTGCGCTAATCTGCCACCCCATGAACGCAATTGCAAACACCCTGAACTGGACCGACGCGCTGAGCCTCAATCAGCCCCAGATCGACCAAACGCATCAAGAATTTGTGGCCCTGCTGAATGAGCTCGGCGGCTGCTTGCAGGCGGCAGCGAGCAGCCCGTTGGAGGTCTTGCCCATTTATCAACGCCTGCTGGTCCATACCGAAGCGCACTTCGCGATAGAAGAAGGTTTCATGGCCGCGACCGGTTTCGCCGCCGACAACTGCCACAGCAAGCAGCATGCGATGGTGCTGGACGTGATGCGCGAGGTGCTGGTGCACACGCTGACCACGCAAGACCTGGCCCCGCTGCGCAATCTGCTGACCGAGCTGGCGAACTGGTTCCCCGCGCATGCCGAGATGATGGACGCGGCGCTGGTCTTTCATATGACGCAAGTCGGCTTCGACCCGGCCACCGGCAGCTTTGTTGAGGCCGCGCTGGCCGGCGCCGCGCCCATCAGTTCGTGCGGCAGCGGCAGCTGCGGCTGATCGGCTGTGTATTCGCTCGCCTCCGAGTACGCCTTTTTGCGCAGCAAAAATTACGAGATCAATGCCAGTGCTAAGTCAGTGCCCTTCGCGCGAATGCGGAGCTTCAATTTTTTCAGTCGTAAATCGACTTCTCCGCCCGCCGCGCCAACACCGCGATCGGCGGCGCCCAACGCTCGCCACGGCCCTTTTTGCTGGTCACCAGCGTGATCTCGCTGGGCTCGAACACCTCGACGTTGTGGGTGATCGGCGTGGTCAGCAAGTACTGCGCGCGGGTCGAGCGCAAGAAGTGGCCGACCAGCTGAATATTGCGCACGTCCAGATGCGCAAACGGCTCGTCGATGAAGACGAAGCCGCCGGCCGAGTCGTCATCCTTCATCAGGCCGACCAGCAGAATCAGGCTCTTCAAGACCTGCTGGCCGCCCGAGGCCTCGCCGTCGTTCAAACCCACCTCGCCCTTGCCGTCGAAGTTGAACTTGACCATCAAACCGGCCTGCGCCAGCACCATATCGTCGTTGTCCAGATGCGGCAACTCGGCCACGGCGATCACGCCGGCCAACTCGCCCAGCTCCTGCACATTCTTTTTGTAGCGCCGCACCGTTGCGCGCAGCACGTCGATATAGCGCTCGCGCGCGTTGAAAGCGGCGATGCGCGCCATCTCGTTGCTGGCGCGCCGGTCGTCGAGCTGGGTGGTCTGCTCCAACACCGCCACGCTCATGCGGTGGTGGCGCTCCTGCACCTGCGGGTCGGTCTCCCAGACGCCTTTTTCCAGCTCGGCCTGCACATGGCGGCCGGCAATTTCGGCCTGCTTGGCGTTCTCGAATTCGTCGCGCAAAGCCTGCAAGGTAGCACTCTGCACCCAGGCGGCGGGGAAGCGCGCCTTGGCTTCACGTGAGGCACGGGCCTGGCTTTTGAGCTCTTGCAAACGCATGATCTGCTCGCGCTCGGCGCGGCCAACGTTGTCTTCGCTGGCCTTCAGGCTCAGCTGCGCGGCCTCATAGTCGCGCTCGCTGCGGCTCTGCGCGGTCAGCGCGCGGTCATGCTCGGCTTCCAGCGCCGTCATGCGGGCGGAGGCCTCGGCGCGGGCCTGGCGCAGCGCCGGCAAACGGCTGCGAGCGGCGGCAAATTCTTCCGCCCGCTCGCCCAGCTCCTTGGCCGCCTTATGGCCCAGGGCCGCACGTTGCGCGTCTTTGAACTGGCGCTCGACCTCGGCCTGCTCCTTGGCGAGGCGGCTCAGCTCGGCGTCATAGCGCGCCAACTCGCTCTCCAGCGCCTTGCGGCGACTCTCCAGCGCCGACACTCCGAACTGGAAGTCACGTGGCTCGACCCAGAGGCTGCGCCCGCCGCGAGCGTCGCGGTAATAGGCGTCCGGTGTGACCCATTCGCCACCAGTTTTAGCGCCGGCCTCGGTGTCCTTGACCCGGCGGATGCCGCCCAGTTGGCGCAGCAACCAGGCCGGCAGCTTGGCATTGATCTTCAGCGCCGCCAGCAAAGAATCGGGCGGGGCGATGGCCGGCGCGCTCTCGCCCTCGGCCACCACGTAATGGCGGTAGCGCTCGCGCGAGGCCAGGGCAAAGGCATGGGCCTCGTCAGCGGGCCGTGCTAACACCACCACCCAGCGGGAGGGGCGCAGCAGACCTTCGGCCGCAGCGCGCCAGGCCTCATCGGCAATGTCGATGCAATCGGCCAGCACATGATGATGGATGCCGGCGTCATCGAGCGCGCGCCGAAAGCGCGTCACCTCGACCGGTGGCGGCGGCAGGCGCTGGCCGGCCAGGCCGTCGAGCGCGGCCTGCGCCTTTTTGCTCTGGTCATTGGCGCGCGTGAAGCTCTCGCGCAGGCCATGCTGGCGGCCGCTCAAGTCCCCCAAGCGTTGCGCCAATTCCTGCGCGTCGGTTTCCACCGCCGCCAAGACCTTCAGCTCTTCCTCGCGCTTGGCCAAAAGTTCCATCGGCCGCTCGGCCGCGCGGGCGGCCTCAAAGCCGGCGCGGTTCTGGCGCCGCTCCTGCTCCAGCTCGGTCAGGCGCTGTTTGGCCTGTTGCGAGGATGCAAACAAGGCATGCAACTCGGCCCGCTTGGCCGTCTGCGCGCGGGCATCAGCACCGGCAAACAAGCGCTGCCGGTGCAGCTCGCGCAGACCTTGCGCCGTGCGTGCCCGCGCCTCGCTCCACTGCAAGACCGGCAAGACCTCGGCGGCCAGGCGCTCGCGCTCGCGCAGCCGCAGCTGGTACTGCTGGTAGCTGGTGACGCGGTTGGCCAGGTCGGACATCTGCGCCTGGGTGTGGACCAGCTCATGGCCGGCCTGCTCCACTTCCTTGAGCAAATGCTGCTGGTGGCTGCGCGCCTGGTCGTAGCGGTCCAGCACCTCCTGGTCGCCAAAAACCTCGAACACCAGGCGCAGCAACTCCTTCGGTGACAGCTCGCACAAACGGTCGGTCTGGCCCTGCTCCAGTGCGAGCACGCGGCCGATCGCGCGCGTCAGGCCGGCGGCTTCCAGGCGCCGCCGCCAGGCCTCGATGCCCATCCATTCCTTCTCGGCAGCTTCTGCCAATTGCTCGATGGTCTGCACGCCGTCCACCATCATGTAGCGGCGCTGCCAGTCGCCGCCGTGGCGCTCGATGCGGCAGGCCAAGGTGACCTGGTCCGAATAAATCAGCGAGCTGGCAAACGGCCGCGAGCTGTTCTGGCGGCCGCGCGGGCGGTTGTCCACCAGCGCCCGCAACCAGGCAGTCTCGGCGTTAGCGTGGCGGGCATAGGTCTTGTAGGTGCGCCCGCCCGAGCATTCCAGGCCCAAGAGCGTGCGCATCGCGTCCAGCAGCGTGGTCTTGCCCGAGCCGTTCGGGCCGGCGATGGTGATGATGGCGCCGTCCAGCGGCATGGTGACGCGCTGGCAATAGTCCCAGTGCAGCAGTTCTAGAGATTGCAGATGGAACATGGTCAGTCGTCTTGCTCGGGCGAGAGGGGAATAGCGTCGGCGCTTGGACGCATTTGGGCCAGCGCCGGGGCGGCCAGCGGATCGGTCGTGCGCGCCAGCACATCGGCCAGCGCGCCGTCCAGGATGCGCGGCGCCAGGGTGTCGTAGTCCAGCAGCAGGTCGAGCAGCGGGCCCTCGGCGATGTCCTCGCCGCGCCGTGTGATGAAGCCGTTACGTTCCAGCAGTTTCAGGTTGGTGTCCAGCCGCATCTTCTTGCCCAGCTGGTTGCCGAAGTCGACCAGCAGGCTGCGGTAGGACAGCGTCGGGCTGACGCTGGCGGCCGTCGGCAGCGGCTTGTCGGTGGCGAACATTTCGTTTTGACCCTCCTGCCCAGCCCCCTTGGCGTCGGCCCGCGCGACCTGGCGCTGACGCTTGGGCAGCACGATCAAGGCCCACAGAATCACCAGCAAGGCGACGCCGTCGCGCGGCAAATCCAGGTTGTTGTTGGCGGCCAGACCGGTTTCGCCGAACACCGCCACCTCGGCCGGGCGCAGCATGGCGACGCTGATGTGGTCGGCATAGAGGTTGTCGATCACGCGCAAGCCCACCGCCGCGAGCCGCTCACTCAGCGCTGTCCAGATATCGGTGTCGATCAGCGCGCGCCGCACCAGCGGGTGGCTGCGTGGCAACCAGCGGCGCGCCAGCAATTGCGCCGCCAGGGCGGCCGCATCATCAAGAGCTGCGCTCATTCCGGGTCTTCCTCATTGTTTTTGTTGTCACTCGCACGCAGCACACCACGGCTCATCCAGCGTATGTACTCGTCATCGATGGGGCCTTGCTCGACGCCCCAATGCACACGCCAGGGCTGGCGCGCCATATCGCCGGTGGCACCGGCCAGATGCTGCGCCTGCGGGTCACCCAGCAGCGGCAGCAATTGCGCACGGTAGGACGCGCGCGCATAACTGCCGCCCAGGACGGCAGGTGCCAGGTCTTGCTCCAGCTCGCCGGCCTCGGCCCAGCGATTCAGCAAGGCCTGCATCAGCCCCATCTCGGGCGGCAAGCTCATCACCGCCAGTTCGCCCTCGGGCGCAGCCTGCGCCGTCGGCAGCGGCTCAACCTCCTTGGGCCTAGGCCTATCCCGCTCGAACTCGGCTTCCGCCGTGTCCAGCAACTCATGCTGGGACACCAGCACCGGATGGACCGGCCTGGACAGCGCGCCTAAAGATAGATTCTCCAGAAAATGCACGCCCTGCAACCAACGCCGCACGTCGGTGGTGGTGATGCCGGTCGAGCCCAAGGTGACGCGTTGGCGGTCGGCCTGCTGCAAGGCCCGGTTGAACTGGCTGGCCATCGCCAACAGCCGCGCCTGCGCCAGACCCAGTTCACGCGCAAGCCGCTCAAGTTTGGCGTTACCCTGCTCCTGCGCCTGCACCATGATGGCGGTCAACGCGTCATTGGCTTTGGCGACCAGACTCATCGCCTTGCCGAAACGCTGGCGCGCACGCTTCAGATGGAACTCGGAGCCACTCGCGATCGAATCGGCAAACTCGTCATAAAGCCGGGACAGCTGAGCCTGCAAATGCTGCAGCTGGGCCGGGTCCAAGGTGCCGAGCTGGTGCGCGCCGGCCACATTGGCCAACAAGGCGGTCAGGTCGGCGTCCTGGCCGCTGCTTGTGATCAAGGGCGTCAAGACCCCCAACAACTGCTGGGCCAAGGGCGTCACGCCGTACTGCTGGTTGGAGCCGTCCCAGAGCAGCAGGTCGGCCTCCCGAAAGCGCTTCAGCACCAACTCCAGCGGCTCGTCGCGCAGCAGATGGAAATGCTGGTTGAAGGCTTCACGGCTGATGCGCGAGGCCGGCATCGCCATCACCTCCAGAAACACCCAGACGCGCAGCTTGACCAAGCTGGCCGGGCCGTGAAAGAGCGCCCGCAAGCCTGCCGTCAGGCCCTCTTGGCGTTCCAGCTGCCACAGCAATTGCGACTCACTGGGAGCCGCCGCCTCGCGAAAATAGTCTTCAAAACGAGCTTCGTCTTCGCTCGCTGGGTTTGGGTTCTCCCGCATCGCCTGATTATCCCTGCACCAAGCGCAGCAACTGTTTCAACAGCGGCGTAGCCAGCAGGACGAAGAGCAACACATTGCCACCGACCGTGAACCAAAAAACGCGCACAAAGGCGGGCTTGCTGGATTTGTGGCGCAGTAAATGCTGTGCCAGCAAGGCCCCCGGCCAGCCGCAGGCCAGGGCCAAGCCATGCAAGGTGCGCTCCGGCACCCGCGCGTGGCCCTTGGCGGCCGCTCGCTTGTCACCGGCGTAGACGATGAAGCTGGCCATGCTCATCGCCATATAGGTACCCCAGACCGCCGGCGGCAAAGGCCAGAGCAGATGGCAAAGCAGGTAGAGCGCGGCAAAGGCCGGGATCAACCACAGCCTGCTGAACACTTTTACCGAAGGATTGGCGGCCGGCAGCTGCTGCTGCCCGCGCACGTTCAGCGCGCGGCGCTTGCCTTGGCCGTCATGGCCAATCTCGAAGCTCAAGGTTTCACCCAGGCGCGGCCGCTCGGCCCGCAGATCGAAGGCCTTGATATGGACGAACAGCTTGGGCTCGCCATTGGCGGGCGTGATGAAGCCATAGCCTTTGGCATCATCCCATTGGCTGAGCAGACCTTGTTGGCGCATAGGAAAGAGTTGCTGACGCTGAAATGCTGTTGTCCCAATAAAAAAGCCCGCTTCGCAGCGGGCTTTCACGCAATGACAGCGCCTTGGTTCAAGGCACCGTCATCATCATCATCAATCAGCGACCGAAGCCGCTGCGACGTGGGCCGCCGCTTGGAGGGCCGCTACGCTTTGGGCCACCGGGGCCGCGCGAATCAAAGCCACCGGCTGGACGACGGTCTTGACCGAACGATGGCTTGTTGTCGCCAAACGATGGGCGATCGTTGCGGGGAGCGAAGTCGCCCCGTGGCGCGAAACCACGATCATTCGCACGATCATTGCCACCGCTGTTACCACGGTCGGCCGGTGCACGGTCGAACGATGGGCGGCTGTCCTGACGGAAGTCACCACGTGGCTCGAAGCCGGCCGGGCGACCTGCATCGCGGTTGAAGGGTTGACCGCCGCCTTCACGGGGCTGGAACGGCCGACCTGCGCCGCCACCAAAACTCTTGCCGCCGCCGCCGAAGCTCTTGCCGCCACCGAAACCGGGCTTGGCACCCCAAGCCGGACGAGCACCGCGGTCTTCAAAACCACCGGCACCAGCGGGCCGTGGCGGGAAGATGCGTGGCTCTTGCGACTTAGGCTCCAAACCTTCGATCTGCGCGACCGGGATTTGCTGCGTCGTGAACTGCTGGATGCGGCGAATCATCGACACATCATCACGACCGGCCAAGGTGACTGCCAGACCAGCGCGGCCAGCACGGCCGGTACGGCCGATACGGTGCACATAGTCCTCGGCCTTCATCGGCAGGCCGTAGTTGATCACGTGGGTGATGGTCGGCACGTCGATGCCGCGAGCGGCAACGTCGGTGGCAACCAAAACCTTCACTTCACGCCGGCGCAAAGCCATCAGCACGCGGTTGCGGCGACCTTGTGGCATGCCGCCGTGCAGTGGCGCGACCGAATGGCCGAGTTCCTGCAGACGCTCAGCCAACCAGTCGGCATCGCGCTGCGTGCTGGTGAACACCAGAGCCTGGTCAACATCCTTGTCGGCCAGCAAATGCTCAAGCAACTGGTCCTTGTGGTTGTTGTTGTCGGCCCAGTGCAGACGCTGGGTGATGTTTTCGTGAGTGTCGGTGTGCGAGGCGACGTCGATGCGCATGGGGTCACGCAGCAAGTCTTGCGCCAAGCGGCCCACGTGACCGGCGAAGGTCGCGCTGAACATCACCGTTTGACGGGTGGCGGGGATGCGCTCGGCGATGGTCTTGATGTCGTCGATGAAGCCCATGTCCAACATCCGGTCGGCTTCGTCAAGCACCAGCATTTCGACGTTATCCAGCACCGCACGGCCCGACTGCATGTGGTCCAACAGGCGGCCAGGGGTGGCGATCAGGATGTCAAGCGGGCCGCTCAATTGCTTCAGCTGCAGGGCGTAAGGCATGCCGCCCAGGACGGTCGACAAACGCAAGCCCGGCACATGGCGGCCGTAGGTCTGCGCGGCCTTGGCCACTTGCATCGCCAGTTCGCGGGTTGGGCACAGCACCAAGACCTTGGGGCCTTGAACCTTGCGGCGGCCTTTTTCGTCCAGCACAGGTGCGCTTGGGTTGGCACGGCTGTCCAGCACTTTTTGCAGCGCGGGCAAGATGAAGGCGGCGGTCTTGCCGCTGCCGGTGCGCGACGACACCATCATGTCCAGGCCCTTCAGGCCGGCAGGAATCGCCAATGCTTGTACTTCGGTGGCTGTCTCGTAGCCGGAATCTTTAACAGCGCGCAACAGGGCTTCTTGGAGGCCTAGATTTTCAAAACTCATTTTTTTCTTTCAACAATGCCGTACCCCGCCCGCATCAACGGACGAACGCACGCACCTGCTGCGCAGCATAATTTTGCGCATCAAGCCAATAAAGTCGCTGGGAGACGAGCTCGCGTCGTGCACCGGGTCTTGGGAGACGGCAAAAGCATGCCGTGAGGTGCCTGGTGCGGCGCCGGGGGAACAGTCAAAGCGACGGCATCGCCGCCGACCGAACCCGAAGGGTGTTCAGCGCTTCACCCTGGAGGGGTGCACCGGCATCGCCCGTGAGGGCTGGGCCGGTGTCACTGCGCGCAATCTGATCTTGGGGATCATGCTGATTGGGCAGTGGCCTGAACGGAGGTCAGAGGAGACGTACGAAATGCAGCGGTAATCACCGAAGCAAGCCTGCGACTATAGCACACTAGGGTTTTCACGGAATGAACTTCTGCGCGCGCCGCCGTCGAAACCCGCCAACCAAGTGCGAAAAATCACACTTGGCCGCCGCAGCACCCGCCCACCCGTCCGTCCGTCAGCCAGTCACTCAGTCCGTCAAAGCACCACATAACGCCGTCAGCGCATGCATAAAGCGATCCGATTCGTCACCTGACAAGAGTTGGCGACTGGCATCGCCGTCCAGGCCGCCCGAGGGCAACTCGGCCACATTGTCGAGTACCTGCAACATCGCTTGTTCGAGTCCTGTTTGAGCCAAGAGCTGAATCATCGGCAAACCGCGCGAATGCTCGTTAACCAAGTTCAGCAAGCGCTGTTCCAGCAGATCCTCGCCCCAAGGCAGTTCCAGATTCACCATCGCGACCCGCTCGATCTGCAGGTCCAAGCCCAGCACGGCCTTGTCGCTGCAAAGCAAAACAGTAGCGGCCGTAGCATGGCGCCAGCGCCGCAGCAACTCCAGGCGCTGCTCAAGAGTGCGTTCGGCATGCAGCTGCACAAAGTCGATGCCGCCAGCTTGCAGCCGCTCGGCCAACAAGCCCAGGGCATCATCCCATTGGCTGAACACCAGCAAGCGCTCGGCCGCACCGCCCAGCAGTTCACGCGTCAGTGCCGCCACGGCACTCAATTTTGGTGCGTCGACCATGCCTTGCTGAGGGCTCATCAGCAGCTGCGGGCTGATGGCCAGACGACGCAGCTGCTGCAGCGTCTGTTGAAGCTGCAAGAGCTCGGCCGCCGACACATAAGCGCTGCGCTGCCAGCGCGCCACGGCCTGCCGCAAGCCAGCCAACAAAGGTTGCTGCAGCAGCAACTGCTGAGGCGTCAGCGCGACCGCACGCAGCTGCACCAAGGCCACCGGCAAGGTGGGCAGCAGCTCGGCGCGGCTGCGGCTGAACATCACCCGCTCCAGCGTTTGATCGAGGCGCTCCAGGCCAAAGTAGCTGAGCGTCTGGCCGCTGCGCCGCACATGGCGACTCAAGAAGCGCTCCCAAGGCCCATTGCGCGAGCGATCAAGCAAGTCCACCAAGGGCAGCAAAGCTTGTGGCCGCTCGTCCAGCAACTGCCCGCTGAGCATCAACAGAAAGCCCCGGTCGAGTTGGCGCAAGGCGGCCAGCGCGTCAACGTCCAACCTGGCGGCCTCGTCAACCACGATCAGCTCGGCAGCAAAGCCCTGCAGCAGACTCATGTCCCTGCCCAAGGACGCCAGGGACGCGATTTTGATCTCAAGCCCCTGTCCTTGGCTTTGACATTGGGTCTTGCGGGTGTCGGCATCGCCCCACACCATTTGTGTGGCCGCAAGGCTGAGGGTTTGCGCCTCGCCCAGCCAACGCGTCTGCGCGGATTCGGCGCACAACACCAGCACCCGCTCGACACCAAAATGGCGCGCGAACAACTCGGTCGCAGCGAAGGCCGGCGCATATTGCCCCAGACCCAGATCATCGGCCACCAGGCTGCGCCCGGCACAAGCCGCGAACAAAGCTGACTCCAGCTGATAAAGCGGCAACGGCAGCTTGAGCAAGCCGCGCAGTGCCGGACTTTCCAAACCTTGCGGATAGGCCTGAGCCAAGCACTGCACGCGCTGGCGGGCATCGCGGCCAAGGGCCATTTGCTCCCACACGCCGGCTTCAACTCGTACCTCGGCACCGAGCTCGGCCGCCAGTTGCAACAGGCCACTCAACAAGCCCACATCGTCGGCATCGTCTGCCGGCAAGCGGCCGCGCTCATCCAGCAAGGCTTGCGCCTCACGCGCCAGCTCGGGTGGGCAAAGCTGACCCTGGCGCCAACGCAAATAACGCGCAGCGCCGTAGCCCAACAAGATTTCGCTGTAGTCCGTGCGCAGGCCCTGCTCAAGTGCGGCGCGCTGCTGCGGTTCATCCAACAAACTACCCAGCGCAAACTCCACATGCTCGCAGCTGCCGCGTTCACCAAAGCAGAAGTCTGCGCAGGTGCAGCGGCAATCGATCAGACTGGTGCCACGCACCGAGACCGTCCAGCTCTGCCCGCCGCTCAACTCGGCGACCCGGTAGTCCCCAAACACACCGTCGGCGGTTGGGCTGGGGCGCTGCAGAGAAAACTTGGCAGGCGGCTTGGGCACCGGCACGGGCGCGGGCACGGGCACGGGTTTAACGGCAGGGACAGGTGCCGGCTTGGCAATCGGCTTGGCGGCGACTGGCGTTGCCGCTTGCGGCTTTGCGGGGGACTTTTTGGCGCTCTTTTTTGCTGTCTTGTTGGCTTCGACCGCGGGCGCAACCGTCACCGGCGGCACCACCTCGACCGCTGCTGCCTTGGGCAGCTTAGGGGCCCGCCGCGGCTTGGCCGGGCTGGGCAACTCGGCAAGAACGACCGCTTTGGCGGCTATCTGCTTCATCTGCTTCGCCGGCGCTTTCTTGACGGCCTTCGCCACAGCCTTCTTTAGTGGCAGTTCTACCACCGGTGTGGGGGCCGGTTTGGGCGCCCGCTCGGGCGCCTTGGCCAGGGCAGGAGCGGGGGCAGCAGCAAGGGCAAGCTCGATGGCTTGCAGCAACTTTTTGCTCGGCGCCTTCTTTGCCGCCGCGGCCTTGTTAGCCGGCACGGCGCTGGCCGCTGCTTTGGCGGCTACTTTGGCAGCTACTTTGGCGGCAGGCTTGGCGACGGGCTGCTCGACCGCCAGCACCTTGCGCGCTGCCGGCGCTTTGCTCGCGGCCTTGGGCTTGGGTTTGCTGGCAGGTGCCGACGGCACGGCGATGACGGTCTTGGCGCTGGTCTTGCTGCGCGTTTTAGGGGCGATGGCCATAGGAATATTTGATGTTTAAGTGGAGCCAAGGGCCTCACCGTTGCGCGGCAGCAGGCTGGCTTGACACCAGCCGCGCAGGCTATTGAAAAAAACAATTTCTTCGGCGCGGGCAAGGTCGGCCGTCATCAGCCTCGCCTCGCGCACGCGCCCAGCAAACAATAATTCTTCGCGGTAAACGCCGGGCAACAGCCCGGCCTGCAAGTAAGGCGTTAGCCACTGGCCGTCAATGCGCAAGGCAAGATTGCCAAACGTACATTCGGTCAACTCCTTGGCCTGGTTCCAGAGTACTGCGTCAAAGGCCTGCGGCGGCTTGGCCTCGGCAAACTCCGCGTATACCTCGCGCCTGGTCGTCTTGTGTCGGATGAATTCGGCCGCGGCGCCGCAGGTTTCGATCGCAGTATCGGCCAAGGCCAAAACCACCGGCAGCGGCGTATCGGCCAAGGCCACGCATTCAGCCCGCACTGTACCGTCGGCCTGCACCGTCAAGCGCAAACGCCACGAACCCGTGGCATGCGTGCGACACAACTCGGCAAGCCGGCTGCGCACTTCGCTCAAATTCAGCTTCAAGCCGAAGTACTGGGCGGTGCCTTGCAGCCGCGCCAAATGCCCGGCCAGGCGGACACACACACCGTCTTGCAGCCGCAGGGTCTCCAAGGCCGCGATCGGTGCCTGCGCGCGCAGCAAAAACCGACTCTTGGCACGCCACTCGGCGACCTCGGCCGCAGCGTTCGAATCCAAGGTGATAGCGCTGCCCACGCCGGCGCTCAAGCCTTGCGGGCTCGCCTCGACCGTACGAATAGGCACATTGAAGCTGACCACCCCGCCCGGCTGCAGCAGCCCCAAGGCACCGCAATACCAGCCGCGCGCAGCCGGCTCCAGCGCCTGGATGATCTGCATCGCGCGAACCTTGGGCGCGCCGGTCACCGAGCCGCAAGGGAACAGCGCCGCAAACACTTCGGACAAGCGCAGGCGCGGCCGGCTCACCGCCGTGATGGTGGACGTCATCTGCCAGACCGTCGGCAGGGCCAGCAACTCGAACAGCCGCGGCACCCGCACCGAACCCAGCGTCGCGACCCGGCTGATGTCGTTGCGCAACAGGTCGACGATCATCAGGTTCTCGGCGCGCTCCTTCTCGCTGGTGCGCAAATAGGCCTGCGCGGCCTCGTCTGCAGCCCGGTCGTGACCGCGCGGCGCCGTGCCCTTCATCGGTTGGGCGGCCAACAACCAGCTGCGCTGAGCGTCCGGCACCGGCCGCCAGTCAAAGAACAGCTCGGGCGACACGCTGGCCACGCCCTGCTCCCCATTGAGCCCGCGCAAGAACAAGGAAAAACCACCCGGCTGCGCGCGGTGCAGGGCCAAAAACAACTCGGCGAGGGGCACCCCATCCGACAACCGCGCCTTCAGCCGGGTCGTCAGATTGACCTGGTAGCAGTCGCCGCAGCGTATCCACTCGCGGATACGTTCGATCTGCGAGCATTCCTGAGCATCCAACTGGGAGTCAAGCCAAGCGCTGCTCAGCGGTCCGGCCGTGGTGGTCGCCTCCGGCCAAGCCTCGGGCGCCGTCTCGAACACCGCAAACTCGGCCAGGGCCAAGTCACTCGCCTGCCCGACCAAGGCCGCGTCCAAGGCCCCCGCCGCCTCGTAGCGCAGGCCGCCCAAGACCCAGGCGCCATCACGGCTGGCCTGGTGGGCGGCGTCGATCACCTCGGCCAACTCAGCGGCGTGAAAAGCACGCAGCCAGCGCGTCGGCGGGCCGTAGAAAGCACCCCGCACCCGTTCACCGTCCTCGCGCGCCAGCGGATGGCGTGGGAAGTCAAACGCGGCCCAAAGATGATCCAAAGGCTGGCCGGACATGCTGTGCCGTCAAAGATTCAAGAAATGTTCGCGGTAGTAAACCAGCTCGTCGATCGACTCATGGATATCGGCCAGCGCCGTGTGCGCCTGCGCCTTCTTGAAGCCGGCCGTGATGCCGGGCTTCCAACGCTTGGCCAGCTCCTTCAGCGTCGACACATCGAGGTTGCGGTAGTGGAAAAACGCTTCCAGCTTGGGCATGTAATTGGCCAGAAAGCGGCGGTCCTGGCAGATGCTATTGCCGCACATCGGCGACTTGCCGGCGGGCACATATTGCTTCAAGAAGGCGATGGTTTGCGCCACCGCTTCGTCCTCGGTGATGGTCGAGGCCTTGACCCGGTCAATCAGCCCGCTCTTGCCATGCGTGCCCTTGTTCCAGTTATCCATCTTGTCCAGCGTCGCATCACTTTGGTGGATGGCGAACACCGGGCCTTCGACCTTCACATTCAAATTCGCATCGGTCACGACCACGGCGATCTCGATGATGCGGTCGGTCTCGGGGTAGAGGCCGGTCATTTCC
>NZ_JANNMI010000321.1:0-3383 GCF_031397715.1 Roseateles sp. | reverse complement strand
CGCCGGTCGCCATCCAGCTCTGCCAATAGCGCATCAGCCGCTGCGCCGCGGGCGCGCCGTCGGGCGCCAGCAAGGCGTCGACATGCGCGAGGTAGTCAAACAGATAGCCCTCGACCAGCGCCGCGCCGAACGCTTCCTTGGACTTGAAGTAGTAGTAAAACGAGCCTTTGGGCACGCAGGCAGCCGACAGGATCTCGTTCAGACCCACGGCCGTAAAGCCCTTGCCCAAAATAATGGACCGTCCCGTGTCGAGAATGTGCTGGCGGACATCCGCGTGATCGTTGCTCATGCCGCCATCATACGCCAAAAAGTAGACCAGTCGTCTAGTAGCCTGAATTGCCTGCGGGTCTTCTACCGTGACGCAGCGCCAAGATTGCCGTTCAGCATGCTATTCAAAGCACCGGCGGCTCGGACAAGGCCTCCAAGCTCTGGCCCTGCGCGGCCAGCAGCTTCTCCAGCGCCGGCAGCAAGGGGCCTAAGCGCTCGTCGATGGCGGCCCGCACGGTGTCGACAAAAACTTGGGTCTGGCGCTCGATTTCGATATTCAGCCGGGCGCCCTCACCCTTGGCGCCGAAGGTGGTCATGCGCAGTGTCTCGGGGATCAACCAGACCTCGAACCAGCCGGCCTTGCGGTCAGCCTCGGCAACCGTCAGGCTGGCGCCGTTGATGGCGATATAGCCTTTGGCGAAGATGTAGCGCATCCAGTCGGGTGGCACCTGGATGCGCACGCAGACATTGTTCTCGGGCCGGCGGATGGACGCCACGGTGGCCAGGAAGTCGATATGGCCGGACAGCGGGTGGCCGCCGATCTCGGCGCCATCTCGCGCAGCGCGCTCCACATTGAGCGGACTGCCCGGCTTCAAGTCGGCCAGGGTGGTCAGCTTCAGGCTTTGCTGCATCACATCGAAATCGGCGCTGTCCTGCTCGCCTAAAGCCGTCACGGTCAGGCAGACGCCGTCGCAGGCGACGCTGGCCCCGATCTCAAGGCCGGCGCAAAAACCGGGCGGAAATTGCAGCGTGAAGCTGCGCAGACCCGGCCGGTCGGTGATGGCCGCTACAACGGCAACGGCTTGAACAATGCCTGTGAACATGAGTAGGGTGAAGAGCAGATTTGAAGGCTGCTCAGCTTATCAGCTCAGCAAACTGAGGCGGCGAAAAGCCGATGGACAGGCGACCATCACTCCAACGCACGACCGGCCGCTTGATGGCGCTGGGCTCGCTCAGCAGCAGCACCTGGGCCGAGGCGCTGTCGACCACCGCTGCGCGGGCGGCCTCGTCTTGCTTGCGCCAAGTCGTGCCGGCGCGGTTCAGTACCCGCTCCCAACCCAGCTGCTCGCACCAGGCGGCCAACTCGGTCGCCGGTACGCCAGCCTTTTTGAAATCAAAGAACTGGTGGGCCAAGCCTTGCTCGGTCAGCCAGGCTCGCGCGCGCTTGACGGTGTCGCAATTGGGGATGCCGTAGACGGTAATCATGGGGCGCACGCTAACATGACGGGCATGATTGATTGGCTTGACGACAGCAATTTGGATTTCCCGCCCAGCGCGCAGGCCTTGGGCGCGGATTCAGACGCGCCGGGGTTGCTGGCGGCCGGCGGTGACCTCAGCCCGCAGCGCTTGCTGGCGGCCTATTCACGCGGCATCTTCCCTTGGTATGGTGCGGATCAGCCGCCGCTGTGGTGGGCACCCGATCCGCGCATGGTGCTGCAGACAAAGAATTTCAAACTCGCACGCTCACTGCGCAAGACGCTGGCCCATTTCAGGCGCTCGGCCAGTTGCGAGATCCGCGTCGACAGCGCCCTGCCCGAGGTGCTGAGCGCCTGCGCCGGCTCGGCGCGCGAGGGCCAGGCCGGCACTTGGATCTTGCCCGAAATGCAGGCGGCCTATCTTGAATGGGCGAGACAGTCGGGCGCCGTGCACAGCATCGAGACCTGGATGGACGGCGAGCTGGTGGGCGGGCTCTACGGCGTCAACATCGGCCGCATGTTCTTCGGTGAATCGATGTTCATGCGCCGCAGCGATGCCTCCAAGATTGCACTCGCCGCCTTGGTTTGCCTGTGCCGCAAGCATGGCATCAGCTGGATTGACTGCCAGCAAAATACCGGCCATCTGGCCTCGCTGGGTGCGGCCGAGGTCGCGCGCGGCGCCTTTGAGGCGCATGTGCGAGAGGCGGTGGCCGAGCCGGGGCCCGGCAGCTGGACCTATCATCCAGCCTTGTGGGCCTTGCTGGATCAAGACTGAAGCCGAAGCACCGTGACCCATCCCAAAGAGCTCCCGCTGGCGCAATTGCAGTTCTATGCCACTGCCGCCTACCCTTGCAGTTACCTGCCCAACCGGCAGGCACGCTCGCAGGTCGCCACGCCCAGCCATCTGATTCATGCCGATGCCTACTCGGGGCTGGTGGCGGCGGGCTTTAGGCGCAGCGGCTTGTTCACCTACCGGCCCTATTGCGATGGCTGCAAGGCCTGTGTGCCGATGCGCGTGCCGGCCGCGGGCTTCAAGCCCAGCCGCAGCCAACGCCGCGCCTGGCAGCAGCACCGCAATCTGCAGGCCAAGGTGATGCGCCTGGGCTATAGCCAAGAGCATTACGAGCTCTACCTGCGCTACCAGACCGGCCGCCACTCGGGCGGCGGTATGGACCATGACAGCGTCGACCAATACACCCAATTCCTGCTGCAAAGCCGCATCAACTCGCGCTTGGTCGAGTTCAACGAGCCGCAGGCCGACGGCTCACTGCGGCTGAAGATGGTGTCGATTCTGGACATCCTCAGCGATGGCCTGTCGGCTGTCTACACCTTCTATGAGCCCGAGGAAAAGACCAGTTACGGCACCTACAACGTGCTCTGGCAGATCCAGCAAACTCGCGATCTGCAGCTGACGCATCTGTATCTGGGTTATTGGATCGCCGCGAGCCCGAAGATGGCCTACAAGACCGACTTCAAGCCCTATCAGCTGCTGCAAGACGGGGTCTGGGCCAGCGCGGGGCTTGAGAGCTAGAAGCCCGCCTGAGCAGCCAGCCAGCCGGCCGAGAAACTGGCCCAGTTGATCGCCAACAACGCGGGCCGATCGGACTTTTTGCTGCACTTCAACGGCATGCGCGCTCAGGCTGACGCAAAGCTCAGCTTCAAGCGGGCCTAAGCTGCGGGCACAATCACGCCCCATAGCCTTGTCGATACCCTGAGAGACCTGAAGCATGCAAAGTTCAAACCTTATGAAGATCAGCTTTTTGCTGCTTGCCCTCGTCGCCGGAGCGATCAGCAATGCGCGCGCCGATTTCGAATTGACCGACAAAAAAGGCCGCCGCCTGCTGTTGAAGGACAACGGCACCTGGCGTGTCTTGGAGACCAAGGACAGCGCCGCTTCGGCAGCGCCAGAAAAAGTGGAGG
>NZ_JANNMI010000278.1:0-18758 GCF_031397715.1 Roseateles sp. | reverse complement strand
AACGACTTCTCCACCGCGTACAACGCCTTGGCCACCTTGATGACCGAGCAAACCAAGTATGACGCGGCCAACAAAAAGGGCGCCACGCTGCAAGGTGACTCATCGGTTGTCGGCATTCAATTTGAGATGCGCGGGCTGGCCGGCGGAAACAGCAGCGTGGGGGGCAAATTTTCCAGATTTGCCCAGATCGGGCTGGATCCAAGCGCAGGCGGTGTATTCAAGACCGACGCCAGCAAACTCGATGCTGCGCTCGGCGATTTGGCCAGCCTGAAGAATCTCTTCATGGGCACAGACAGCAACAATCCGAGCAATGTCGGTCTGGCCAAACAGCTGCAGTCTTTTGCCGATCAGGCACTGGGTTTCAACGGCCGCATCACCAATCGCCAAAGTGGCTTGCAAAAGGCGATCGAAAACGATGGCAAGAGTGCGGAACGTTTGGAGACCAAGGTCAGCCTCACCGAAGCTCGGCTGCGCGCCCGCTACACCGCCCTGGACGTTCAGATGAGCAAGCTCAACGGCCTGTCCACCTATGTGTCGCAGCAAATGAACAACTTGTCCCGATAGCCGTATGGCCTGCGCGGCTGGCACCTTGTGGCCGACGATGAAGCGTCAATGGCGAACTCAAACGGGTTCGCCATTTTTCATTCCGCCGGCGAGGACTATGTCACGTTCGAAGCGCGCAAATGCTCACCCAAGTATCGGCAGGGTTTACGAGTCAACGCTCTTCACTCAAGTTACGCGCCCGACGGTCGAAAACAAATCAACACGGCAGCTTCGGAAAGAATCCTATGTACGGCAACGCCTCCTCACCCTTTGCCACGCGAAACCAGCACGCCTCGATGTACCGAAAAGTCGGCCTGGAGACCGATGTGCAGGGCGCCAGCCCTCACCGTTTGGTCAGCCTGCTGTTTGACGGCGTCTTCGATGCGATGAACCAGGCTCGTGCGGGTATCGAAAACGGCAATACCGAGCTGAAAAATCGCTCCCTGAGTCGCGCCGTGCGCATCTTGGACGAAGGGCTCAAAGCCAGTTTGAACCTGCAGGCCGGCCCCTTGGCGAACGATCTGAACGATCTCTATGCCTATCTGTGCATGCGTTTGACCAAGGCCAATTTGCACGCCGACATCGCCGCCATCGAGGAATGCCAACGCATCCTGACGCCGGTGCGAGAAGCCTGGACGGCGATCGCACAAGCGCCCGAAGTCCTGCGTGCCGCATGAAGCCATATCGCGCCCCTAGTCCAGCCATCAGCCCATCCACCCAACAGTCTCCGGCGGAACTTGCTATGAACACCCAACTTCTGAACTACTACGAAGCCATTGAACAGGCCAGCGCCGACATGTTGTGCGCCGCCCGTACCGGCAACTGGGACGAAGTCGTCAAGCTCGAAGGCGCTTGCGTGCTGCTGATCTCGCAGCTCAAGCATGCGGCCTCCAGCGAACAACTCGCGCCCGATGAGAGCAAACTGAAGACGCGCATCATGCAGCGCATCTTGGTCAACGATGCCGAGATTCGCCACCTGGCCGAACCTTGGTTGGATGATCTGGATCAGGTGCTGACCGGCAAGAGCAAAACCTTGCATTGACCGCATGTCCAGCCAAGCCCAATCCAAGCACCCGCCGCAGCTCGTTCACGCCGAGGCTGGGTGCGAGGATTTCCGCTTGCTGGCGCCGATCGAGATCTTGGGCTTGCTGCGCATGCTGCAGGCCCAAAACACCCGCATCAGTTTGAGTGCCCCGAATGGCGCCGGCCTGAGCTGCAGCCTGAAGGACATCGACCCCGAGCGTGCCTCGTTGGGCTTCGATGCCGGCCCGGCCACCGAGGAGATACAGGCCCTGCTGAGCGCCGACGAAATCACTGCCGTGGCCTATCTGGATCAAATTCGCGTGCAGTTCGTGCTCGAAGATCCCGTCCTCATCAATGGGGCGCTGCGCTGCAACAGCCCCACGGTCATGTACCGGTTTCAGCGCCGCCAGAGCTTTCGCGTGCAGTCGAATTTGCGCACGCCCCAGGTGCGCTTGCTGCACCCGTTGGCGGCGAACCGGCCCCTGAGTCTGCGGATTCTGGATTTGAGCCTGGGCGGTTTGGCCCTGCTCGTGCCGGCCGAAGTGGCGCCGTTTCCGCTCGGCTGCGAGCTGCCGTCGGTGCAAGTGATGTTGGGCCGCGAGGTGCGCTTTCGGACCGGTTTGCGGCTGCAAAACTCACGTTCGGTGGGCGATATGGGCAATCTCCAACAGGGTTGGACCTTCATGCAACTCGACGCGGAAGCAACGCTTTATTTGCAGCGCTATATCGACCAGACCCAGATCATGGACCGCATGCTGCGCAACCGACCATCGGCTTGATGCGGGCGTTCAGACCTGCATATTCATGATTTCTGAATAGGCCGAAACCAAACGGTTGCGCACCTGCAAGGTGGCTTGAAAACCAATTTGGGCTTTTTGCATCGCCACCATGGTCTCTTCCAGGCTGACATTGGGATTGTCGAGCTGCACCTCGCGCTGCAGCCGGGTCGCCTCCATCTGCGACGCGCTGACGCCCTTCATGGCCTGCGCCATCGCGTCGCCGAAGCTGGCACCCTCCACCGCCCGGGTCTTGCCCAGGGGCTGACCATTGACGCCTAAGCCGGCGCGAGCCGCGGCTTGGGCGAAATCAAACGGTTTCAGTTTCAGGTCCATCACAACTCCAGCACCACAGCAAGAGGCTGCGATGGGATGAATCCTAGGCGTAAGGGCCTGCCAATGAAGACGGGAACTGCAGGCCCTTCCTCGGCCTGTTCACGGCTTTCTTGAGGGGCCAAAACAGAATAATTCAAGGCATCGGGAGAGCTTCGAGAGCTTCCGTGATTTCGCTCACAGCAAACCCGGCCTTCGCTCCATGGACAACGCAATCAGCCCCGCCATTACCACCCTACCGGTCGCCGCCAACAGTGCGACCGCGGGCTTTGGCAGCCGTCTGGCTGCCATGCCGGCACGCAGCAAGCTCATGCTGGGCGGGGGCTTGGCGATTCTGGCCGGCACGGTCCTGGCCATCACCTTGTGGAGCAACCAGGGTGACTTCCGCCCGGTCTTCACCGGCTTGTCGGACAAGGACGGCGGCGCCGTCATCAATCAGCTGACCACCTTGAACGTGCCCTACCGTCACGAAGCGGGCGGCACCATCCTGGTTCCGGCCGCCCAGGTTTACGACGTGCGCATGAAGCTGGCTTCGGCCGGCCTGCCCAAGGGCAGCACGGTCGGCTATGAGCTGATGGACAAAAGCTCGATCGGCCAGACCCAGTTCAACGAGCGCCTGAGTTTCCAGCGTGGCCTGGAGGGCGAGCTGACCCGCACCATCACCGCGCTGGCCGACGTCGCCGACGCGCGCATTCACCTGGCCATCCCGCAACAAAACGGCTTTTTCCGCGAGCAGCAAAAGCCCAGCGCCTCGGTGATGCTGACGCTGCGGTCGGGGCGCTCGCTGGACCGCGCCCAGATCGCCGGCATCGTGCACCTGGTCTCGGCCAGCGTGCCCGAGCTCTCGCCCAAGGCCGTCAGCGTGCTGGACCAAACCGGCGCGCTGCTATCCAACACCTCCAACGACAGCCTGAGCGGCAGCGGCCTGGACAGCCAGCAGCTCCAATACAAGCAGCAGATCGAGGCCAACTTCAACAAGCGAATTTACGAGCTGCTGGAGCCGGTGGTGGGCCGCGAAAACCTGCGCGCCACGGTGACCGCCGACGTTGACTTCTCGCAAGTCGAAAGCACCGCTGAAGAATTCAAGCCCAACCAAGGCCAGAACGCCAGCGCCTCGGTGCGCAGCTCGCAAACCAACGAGGCCATCAACAGCACACCGGCTCAGCCGTCCGGTGTGCCGGGTGCGGCAACCAACCAACCGCCGGTGCCGGCCACCGCGCCCATCAATGGCCAGGCTGCGCCCCTGCAGGCCACCGGCGGCAACCCCAATAGCAGCACCCGGCGCGAGGCGGTCACCAATTTCGAGTTGGACAAGACGGTCCGCGTCACCCGCAATGCCACCGGCGCCGTGCGGCGCTTGAATGCGGCCGTGGTGGTCAACCACCGCACAACGACCGATCCCAAGGGCAAGGCGACGACGCTGCCGGTCTCGCAAGAAGAGCTGGACAAGCTGACCGCCCTGGTCAAGGAAACCATGGGCTTTAACCAAGAGCGTGGTGACTCGCTGAAGATCATCAGCGCCCCCTTCATGGTTGACAAACAAAGCACGGTCGATCTGCCGCTGTGGCAGCAACCTTGGGTGGTTGATCTGGTGCGCGCCGCCGCCCTGCCTCTGGCCCTGGTCGCCATCGCCATGATTGCGGTGTTCGGCATGGTGCGCCCCGCCATTCTGGCCGCACGTCCGCTGCCACCCGTCGAGCCCGAGGCCGCCGCGCAGTTGAACGCCGTCGTCGACGACGAGAACGACTTGCCCGTGGTGCTGGGCTCAGGCGGTCTGCCCGCCCTGGCCGGCCCGCTGGTGAACGAAAAACTAGAACGCGCGCGCCTGCTGGCACGCGAAAACCCGATCGCCGTCGCCAACATCATGCGCGGCTGGATCGCCGGCGAAGTCGCCTGATCCTGGCCACCGCACAGCTCATCTAGAGACCAAAGAATCATGGACGACAAAGGTATTGAGGACGCGGCCATCTTGCTGATGTCTCTCGGCGAAGAAGAGGCGGCGGAAGTATTCAAGCATCTGGCGCCCAAGGAAGTGCAAAAGCTCGGCGAGACCATCGCCAAGATGAAGGTGGTTGGCCGCGCCAAGGTGGAGGAAGTCTTGACGCGCTTTGATCTGGTCGCCGAGACGCAAAGCACCTTGGTATCTGACACCGACGAATATGTGCGCCAGGTGCTGCGCAAGGCGCTCGGCGAGGACAAGGCGAACTTGCTGCTTGACCGGATCTTGCAGGGCAGCGATGTTTCCAGCATCGAGAGCCTGAAGTGGATGGACGCGGCCTCGGTGGCCGAGCTGTTGCGCAACGAACACCCGCAAATTATTGCCGCCATCCTGGCCCACTTGGACTATGACCAGACCAGCTCGGTGCTGCGCGTTTTCACCGAGCGCCAGCGCAACGAGGTGCTGGTGCGTATCGCCACGCTGGACGGCATCCAGCCGATGGCCTTGAAGGATCTCAACGAAGTGATGAGCCAGGTGCTGGCGGGCGGCGAGCGCATGCGCAAGAGCAGCCTGGGCGGCGTCAAGACGGCGGCCGAGATCATCAATATGTTGGGCTCCAGCGTCGAGGCCTCGGTGCTGGACTACATCCGCGAAGCCGATGCCGACCTGGCCCAGAAGATCATGGACAACATGTTCACCTTCGATGATCTGGACAAGATCGACGACAAGGGCATCCAGGCCGTGCTGAAGGAAGTGCAGTCCGAGTCCTTGGTGGTGGCCTTGAAGGGCGCCAGCGCCGAGTTGCGCGAGAAGATCCTGCGCAATATGTCCACCCGTGCCGCCGAGACGCTGCGCGAGGACCTCGAATCGCGCGGCCCGGTGCGCTTGTCCGAGGTCGAGGGGGAGCAGAAGGAAATGCTCAAGATCGTGCGCCGTTTGGTCGACGAAGGCACCATCGTGATGGCCGGCGGCGGCGATGACCAGTTTGTCTAAGGGTGAATGAAGATGGTTCAAAAGCCCCCCCGTCAAGTGCCCGCGCCGGAACGCCGCGAAGGCGAAGAGCGCCGCGGCAGCTATGCGCGCTTTATCCCGCGCGAGGAGCTGAATGATTTCGCTGCCTGGCGCCTCGATGCACTGAACGGCGCCTGCAATGCCAAGCGCCCGCCGCTGAGCGCGCACGCGCCCACGCCAGCGGCAGCGGCAGCACCTGTGCCCGCCGAGCCGCAGCGCCCACCCGAGCCGTCGCCGCAAGAGCAGCTTCACGCCGCCCGCCAAGCCGGCTATCAAGACGGCTACCGCGACGGCTTGGCCGCGCTGGACGCCTTCAAGCAAAGCTTCGCGCAGCAGACGAGCGCCCAGATCGGCAGCTTGGTGCGCAGTTTCGACGCCGACTTCCGCGCGCTTGAGGACGAGATGGCGCAAGCCTTGGCCCGCAGCGCGGTCGAGCTGGCGCGCCAGGTCGTGCGCAGCGAAATCAAGCAGCGGCCCGAACATATCGCCAAGGTCGCGCATGACGCGGTCGAGGCACTGCAGCTGTCGGCACGCCATGTGCGGGTGCGCGTCAACCCCAGCGACTACCCGCTGGTGATGGACGGCGCCGGCGCGGAATTGCGCGCGCGTGAGGCGCAGGTTCTGCCCGACCCGGAAGTGCCACGTGGCGGCTGCAAGGTCGACTCCGACATCAGCAGCGTCGACGCCAGCCTGGCCATGCGCTGGCAGCAGGCGGTCGCAGCTATGGGCCAGACCGCGATCTGGGAAGACCGCCGCAGCAATGCGGCCGAAGCCAATGCGGCAGAAACAGCCCTGCTCAAGGATCAAGAGGACGACGCCGCATGATGGACATAGGCGCCACTGCCGCAGAGCAACAAGCGCGGACCGAGACCCGGCAAGGCCGTTGGCGGCAGTATCTGGAGGACTTGCAAAGCTTCGCCAGCACGGCTGTGCCCTTGGAGTCGCAGGGCAAGCTGGTACGGGTGGCCGGCTTGGTGCTGGAAGCGACCGGCGTCAAGGTGCCGGTCGGCTCGGTCTGTGAGATCCACATGCCCAGCTCTAACTCCAACCCTCAGCGTGGCCTGCGGCCGGTCAATGCCGAGGTGGTGGGCTTCTCGGGCGACCGCGCCTACCTGATGCCCACCGATGAAATTCAGGGTTTGTCCAGCGGCGCGATGGTGATCCCGCGCGCCCTGCCCCTGATGGCCCCGGTCTTGGGCAAAGCCATGCAGCGCTGGCGCCGCGACGAGGACCGCGGCCTGCACCTGCCGATGGGCGAAGGCCTGCTGGGCCGAGTGGTTGACTCGCACGGCAACCCACTCGACCGCCGCGGCCCGCTGCTGATGACGCACGCCGAACCGATGGTGCGCCGGCCCATCAATGCGATGGACCGTGACCCGGTGCGCACGCCGCTGGACACCGGTGTTAGGGCCATCAATGCGATGCTGACGGTGGGCCGTGGCCAGCGCCTGGGCCTGTTCGCCGGCACCGGCGTCGGCAAGTCGGTGCTGTTGGGCATGATGGCGCGCTACACGCAGGCGGACGTGATCGTGGTCGGCCTGATCGGCGAGCGCGGCCGCGAGGTCAAGGAATTCATCGAAGACATCCTCGGCGAGGACGGCCTGCAGCGCTCGGTCGTCGTCGCCGCCCCGGCCGACGCACCGCCGCTGGTGCGCATGCAGGGCGCGCATTACGCGACGGCCATCGCCGAGAACTTCCGTGACCGCGGCCAGCATGTGCTGCTGCTGATGGACTCGCTGACCCGCTATGCAATGGCGCAGCGCGAGATCGCTTTGGCGATCGGCGAGCCACCGGCCACCAAGGGCTATCCGCCGAGCTGCTTTGCCAAGCTGCCCCAGCTGGTCGAACGCAGCGGCAACGGCCTGCCCGGCGAAGGCTCGATCACCGCTTTCTACACCGTGTTGAGCGAGGGCGATGACCAGCAAGACCCGATCGCCGACGCGGCGCGCGGCATCTTGGACGGCCACATCGTCCTCAGCCGCGAGCTGGCCGAGGCCGGCCATTACCCGGCCATCGACATCGAGCGTTCGATCAGCCGGGTGATGACCAACGTCGCCAAGCAGCCGCATATCGACGCGGCGCGGCGCTGCCGCCAACTGCTCGCCAAATACAACAAGGCGCGCGACCTGATTCAGCTGGGCGCCTATTCGCCGGGCCATGACAGCGAACTGGATTTGGCCGTGCGCTTGCACCCGGACATCAACCGCTTGCTGCAGCAAGACATGCACAGCCCGGCGGTGTTGGAAGAAAGCCTCAGACAACTGTCAGCCGTCATCAAGGACGCCTGACAGCTGCCGATACACCAAGGGTCGGCGCCCAGGCATGGGCCCGACCGAGTAGCAATTGATAGGGAGTGCGCCGCATGAACGCCAACAATCTTCAGGTGCTGAGCATCTTGCTGGAACGCGCCGAAAGCGAACGCGACGAAGGTCTCAAGCTGATGCGTGAAGCCGAGGCGCGCGCCGCCCAAGCCCGCGCTCAGCATGGCGACCTGGCGCAGTACCGCAGCGACTACCAACAGCGCTGGGGCCAGCAATTTGCCGACCGCGGCACCATGGACATCGTGATCTGCTATCAGAACTTTGGCGGCAAGCTGGACCAGGCCATCACCAGCCAGACTCAAGTCGCCAGCTACGCCGAACAAAGGCTGGAGCAAGCGCGCGCGCGCCTGCAGGAACTGGAAATGCGCGTCGCCTCGATCAGCAAGCTGATGGAGCGCCGGCGCCTCGACATCAACCGCGCCAGCCAGCGCCAAGAGCAAAAGGCCACCGATGAGCAGGCCGCCCGTGCGTCCCTCAGCGCCTCCAACCCCTATATGCGTTTGTCGGCTTGAGTCGCGGCTGTCATGCAGCAAAGCCCACCATCATCATGAATTCGTCCCCATCCAATTTGTTCAACAGTGCCTCGTTCACGCCGGCGGTCCGAGCGGACGGCTCTGCGTCCGGGGCGCCGCGAACAAACAAGCCCAGCGTTGAATCCAGCGGTAGTTTCGCCAAACTGATGAAATCCTACGGCGCGGGGCAAGCGAAGCCAGCCAGTCCAGAATTCGTCAGCAAGCCCAGCTCCCTGGAGACGCCGACAAAACCCGCGGCAAAGCCGGTCGCCGCCGCCCCTGCTTCGGAGACAAAGACGGAACTGCAGCGGCAGGAAAGAAAGCTCGGGCAAAAGCTCGGGCAAAAGCAAGCCGGCCAGAGCGACGAAGGGCGAGCCCGCTCGCCGACCGCCGGCGCGGCCCCAAAGACCGGACCCTCGGCTGCGCTCAAAGTGGACAACCAAAAAACGCCGGCAGCAAAGCCAAGTACCGACGCAGAAGGCGAAGCGCCCACGCGAGGCGCGCAAGCAGCGCGACCAAAGGCTGGCGATTCCAGGGACGCCTCGGCAGGTGCCGACGCGAGTACCGCGCTCCCAATCGGACAGCAGATCACGATGGCAACGGCCGCGCTCGGCAAGCTCGGCCCAGGTGTGGCGGATGCCGGCAAAAATCAGGATCAGCTACGCCAAAACATGGCCGGCGGACCGGAGTCTCTGGTCGGCACTGCCGCGCCAACAAGTCCTCTGGAATCCGCGGTAACTGCCGACGCTGGCCGCGCGGGCGTATCCCGCCACGCCTTGGCCAGTCTGGGCGCAACGAGCCAAGGTCGAGCCCCGCTGCATTCACAAGCAACGGGTGGCGTCGCAATGCAGCAGACTCAAGCCACAGCAGCAGCAGCAACAACAGCCACCGGCCCGGCAGGCGAAGCGATGCCCAATGCCGGCACGACTTTTGCCAGTGAGCTCACGGCGGCCCAGGGCGGCGGCGCCAACAAGTCACTCGGCGAATCGCCGGTGCTGCGGCCCGAGGGTTTTGCGCTGGACGGCATGCTGTCCGCGGCCGGGCTCAGCCCCCAAGCCCAGGCCGAGGCCAAGTTTGAGGCGGCCGAGCTTGCTCATCTGACCTTGAGTCAGCCGCTGACCGAAGCCGGCTTCGCGCCCGAGATGGCGGCCCGCCTGAGCGTGTTGGCGGCCGACGGCGTGCAGGAAGCCCGGCTGCATCTGAATCCGGCCGAAATGGGGCCGGTCTCGGTGCAGATCATTGTTGAAGGCCAGCTGGCACAGATCTCCTTTCATGCCGAACATGAACAGACCCGCCACATCCTGGAGCAGAGCTTGCCGGATCTGGCCGCAGCGCTGCGGGACTCGGGCCTGACCCTGAGCGGCGGCGGTGTGTTTCAGCAGCCCGGTGGTCAAAATGAGGCCGCGCAGCACAAGGCCGATGGCGACACCAAGTCGGGCTCGGGCAGCCGCATGGCCATGCTGCCGCGCGCTGACGCTGAGTCAGCGCCGCTGCAGATCAGGCAAGCGCGCGGCGTGGTGGATCTCTACGCCTGAATTTCAGCTCCGAATAGCCAAGCGTCGGCCCTGCTTTTCTTGGCTTGAGCGGCGAGTGCTGGGTCAATAATCGAAACCAGATTGGCTCTTCAGGGTTGACGGCGGTGGCATTCAAGCGCCGCGGCGGCTTGGGGTCAGCAATACAGGAGTTCGAATGTCAACACCAGCACCCGCTGCCGCGGCCGAAGCGCCAAAAGGCGGCGGCAACAAGAAGCTCATCATCATCATTGCAGCCGTCCTGGTCTTGGTCTTGGGCGGCGGCGGAGCCGCTTTGCTGCTGATGAAGAAGAAGGCCTCGGTCGACGGCGAAGAAGACGGCGCCGAGGCCACGCACGAGGCTGCGCCCGCGCACGCAGCGCCCAAGCCCGGCACGCCGCCGGTGTTTGTGCCGCTGGACCCCTTCACCGTCAACCTGTCCGACAAGGATGTGGACCGCTTCGCGCAAATCGGCATCACGCTGGAAGTGATGGACGCGAAGACCGCCGATCAAATCAAAGCCTTTCTGCCGGCCATTCGCAGCAATGTGCTGATGGTGCTGTCGCACAAAACCTCGACCGAGCTGCTGACGCGCGAAGGCAAGGACAAGCTGGCTCGGGAAGTGCTGCGCGAGTCGGTGCGGCCCATGGGCATCGAGCTGGAGCCGGACGAAGAGGCTGAAGCCGAGGACCCGGACGCCGAGACACCGAAGAAAAAGAAGAAGAAAAAGAAACAGGCGCCGGCCGTGGTCAGCCCGATCACCAAGGTGTTGTTCTCGACCTTCATCGTCCAATGAGGCCGCTGCCCCGCAACGGTGAGCCCGCATGAATCAGCAAATCCTCAGCCAAGACGAAGTCGATGCCTTGCTCCAAGGCATCACCGGTGAAAGCCAGAAGCTCGACGCCGAAGAGGAGCAGGTTGGCGGCATACGCGACTACAACCTGGCCAGTCAAGAGCGGATCGTGCGTGGGCGCATGCCCACCATGGAGATCATCAACGAACGCTTCGCACGCAATATCCGCGTGGGTTTGTTCAACTTCATTCGCAAAAGCCCGGAGGTCGCCATCGGCGGCATCAAGGTGCAGAAGTACAGCGCCTTTCTGCGCGAAATCGTTGTCCCCACCAACTTCAACATCGTCTCGGTCAAGCCGCTGCGCGGCTCCGGGCTGATCGTCTGCGACCCGACGCTGGTATTTGCCGTGATTGACTCCTTGTTTGGAGGCATCGGCAAGTTCCACGCGCGCATCGAGGGCCGCGACTTCTCGGCCACCGAGCAGCGCGTGATTCTGCGCCTGGTCGAAGTGATCACGGCCGAATATCACAAGGCCTGGAAAGGCATCTACCCGCTTGAGCTTGAGTTCCAGCGCTCGGAGATGCAGCCCCAGTTCGCCAATATCGCCACGCCCAGTGAAATCGTGGTTTCGACCTCGTTCACGCTGGAAATTGGCGAAACCAGCGGCACCGTCTATTTCTGCATTCCCTACGCCACGCTGGAGCCGATTCGAGATGTGCTTTATTCGACCACCGTCGGTGATTCAACCGAGCCTGACCGGCGCTGGGTCAATTTGCTCAAACACCAGATTCAAGACGCCAAGGTCGAACTGGTGGCGGAGCTTGGGACAGCACCGGCCACGGTCGAACAACTGCTGGCCTTCAAACCCGGCGACTTTATCGAGCTGGACCTAGACGCCATGATCAAGGCAAAGATAGATGGTGTTCCTGTCTATGACTGCCACTACGGCACATCCAATGGCAAGTACGCCATCAAAGTTGAGCAAATGCTGACCAGCCCCGACCAGGGTTGGCTGGGAGCCCGCAATGTCACCTGATACCCCCTCCTCCGACGAACAAGACGCGATGGCGGCCGAATGGGCCGCTGCACTCGCTGAAAGTCAACCTGCGCCCGCCGCCGAAGTTCAAACCGTCGCCGAGCAGGTGGCGCCGGCCAGCTTCGCCAACTTCTCGCCGACGCCGAACAATATGCCCGCCGGCGACATCAATATGATTCTGGACATCCCCGTCCAGCTGACTGTGGAGTTAGGCCGCACGCGCATTCCGATCAAGAACATCCTGCAACTGGCGCAGGGCTCGGTGGTTGAGTTGGACGCCCTCGCGGGCGAACCGATGGATGTGCTGGTCAACGGCTACCTGATTGCGCAAGGCGAAGTGGTGGTGGTGAATGACAAGTTTGGTATTCGGCTGACCGATATCGTCACGCCTTCCGAGCGCATGCGCCGACTCAGCAAGGGCGGATGACGCCACGGCTCAGCACTCTCAGTGCAGCAAGAGCTGACACCTGCCTCAGCTCGGGCGACAATCGCCAATATGAACACGCCTCTTTTGCCCCTGCTTTGGTTCTTGGCCATTCTGTGCCTGATCCCCTTGGTCTTGTGGCTGCTCAAGCGCACACCGCTGGGCGCCTCGCATGGCGCCGGAGTGATGCGCCTGGTAGCGCAGATGTCGGTCGCGCCCAATCAGCGCTTGATGACGGTGGAAGTGGGGCAAGGGGAGGACAAACGCTGGTTGGTGCTCGGCGTGACCGCGCAGCAGATCACCACGCTGCACGTGATGCCACCGCAGGCCGAGTCGCAGGCGTCGACCGCCCCACCTGCGTTCGCTCAAATGCTGAGCAGTCGTTTGCGCGGTCAAGGCGCAGAGTCTGCGCAAGCATCGAACAAGACCGGGGGCCAGGGTGCAAACTGAGTTGACTGCTTCAATGCTGGGCGAGAGCTCACCCGCACGCGGCTTGCTGTCTGGCCTATTTTTGCGCCACAAGGCAAATCTGAGGGCGATCACCGTCTTGTCGGTGATGGCGGCGTTTTCTGTTGCCGCGATCGCCCAGAATGCGCCGCCCGCATCGCTGCCTTTGCTGCTCGGCCAAGGCCCCGGTGGCAACAGCTTTTCGGTACCCATTCAGACCCTGCTGTTCTTTACCGCGCTCGGTTTTTTGCCTGCCGTGCTGCTGATGATGACCGGCTTCACCCGCATCGTCATCGTCCTCTCACTGATGCGCCAAGCCCTAGGCACGCAAGCAGCACCACCTAATCAGGTGATTGTGGGCCTGTCCCTGTTCCTGACTTTTTTCGTCATGAGCCCCACCTTGGACAAGGTCTATGCGGATGCTTGGTTGCCCTATAGCGGCGGCCAAATTGCGTTCGAAGAAGCCATCAAACGCGCCGAGCCACCGATGCGCAGTTTCATGCTCAAGCAAACCCGCCAAGCAGACGTTGCGCTGTTTTCTCGGCTGGCAAAGCTGGATGCCAGCGTCAAGCCCGAAGACGTCCCCTTCAAGGTGCTGGTGCCGTCCTTTGTCACCAGCGAGTTGAAGAGCGCCTTCCAGATCGCCTTTCTGATCTTCATCCCCTTCCTGGTGATCGACATGATCGTCAGCAGCGTTTTGATGAGTTTGGGGATGATGATGCTGTCGCCGGTCCTGGTGGCGCTGCCGTTCAAACTGATGTTGTTCGTGTTGGCGGATGGCTGGAACTTGTTGCTGGGGTCGCTGGCGGCGAGCTTTGTGACCTAACGAGAAATTCCCTTGGACGCACAACAAGTTTTCACCTTCGGCCAGCAAGGCCTGTACATCTTGATGCTGGTCGCAGCCCCGACCCTGCTCACCGTGTTGGTGGTCGGCGTGCTGGTCAGCGTGTTTCAAGCGGCCACGCAGATCAACGAGGCCACCTTGAGCTTTGTGCCCAAGGTCATTGCCGCGGTTTTGGTGCTGTCCATCACCGGCCCCTGGATGGTGAGCACTCTGGTGGACTACATTCGCCGCACCTTGATGGCCATCCCACAGGTCGTTGGTTGAGAGGATGGAACCCCCACGCTCGCTCCGCTCACTGCCCCCCGGGGGGGCGCTCGCCCGCTTGGGGCGGCCCGGCGCGGGCTCATGATTTCTTTTACCGAAGCGCAGCTGCTGACTTGGCTGAACCCGCTGCTGTGGCCGTTTGTCCGCACGCTGGCCTTGTTCGCGGGCATGCCTGTGTTCAGCCAGCGCAATGTGCCGATGCGCGTGCGGGTGGGTTTGGCGATGTTTGTTTCGTTGGCCGCGCAAGCAACCTTGCCGGCTATGCCGTTGGCGCCGCTCGATTCACTGCCCATGCTTTTGCTGCTGTTGGCGCAGCAGTTGCTGATCGGGCTATCGATGGGCTTCGCCGTACGCTTGGTGTTCGCTTCTCTGGAATTTGCCGGTGAACTGATAGGCCTGCAAATGGGTTTGAACTTCGCCGGCTTTTTTGACCCCGCGACCGGCAGCCAAGGCACCGCAACCGCAAGGTTTTTTGGCAGCATGGTGGCTTTTCTGTTCATTGCCATCAACGGCCACTTGCTGCTGATCAATGCCTTGGTTCAGAGTTTCCATGCCTTCCCGGTTGGCGATGAGCCCTTCCATTTTCTGCGCGCCGCACAGCCTCAAACCTGGGGCGCTGAGATTTTCAAAATGGGTTTGTGGATCGCCCTGCCGCTGATCACCATGCTGATGTTCGTCAACCTGGTCATGGGCGTGATCTCACGCGTGGCGTCGCAGATCAATGTGTTCTCGGTGGGCTTCCCGCTCACCATCAGCATCGGTTTGATCGGCATGGTGGCGACGTTGCCGCTGATGCAGACCCCGTTCATGGTCGTGCTGGAGCGCATGCTGGCGGCATTCACATGATGCGCTCGCCCGTCGATGTTGGCGACGACGGGGACCACAGAACGGCGTGAAACCAAGTTGAACAATAACCTTCGCTGCCAGCACCCAGTATTTGCTCCCCGTTTTGCTTTGCGCTACCCCTTAATTTTTCGTTTGAGCGCTCTTCCCACTCATGCTGAATGCATCGCCAATCTACCGAGCTGGCGCGAAACCGCTCGTCCACCAGATCAAAACCGGGAGTTGGACATGCTGAGCTTTCTTACTTCGGTGCTCGTCGCTGCGGCCGTTGCAACAACTGTGGCAACTGCCGCCGTTGCAGCTGTTGTTGCGCCACTGGACGCCCTGCCGCAAACCCGGCTGGATGCCGAACTGCGCTGCCTCTTGGGTGCCTACACCCTGCCAGCGGGCAGGTCGGTGACGATCACCGGCGCCGGGGGCCAGCCGCGCGGCCTGCAGTACAACCTCTCTGACGGCCAATTCGGGAATCTGCAGGAGAGTGCGGGAGGCAAGTTCGCCGCTGCGGGCTTGCTGATCAAGTTCGAGCCCTGCAGCGTCGGCACGCTAACGATGAATCAAAGCGGGGTCTCCAAGCAGGCGCTGCGCTTGCGCCTGATCGAGAGAGAAACCAGTTTCTTCAGCGACGGCGTCAAGCTGCACGGCAAGCTCGTGCTGCCGCCGAGTGGCCGCGCTCAGTCGCTGGCCGTCTGGATCGAGGGGTCCAACAACGACCCCTCCACCGATGACAGCGTCTGGCAGTACGAGCTCGCCCGCCGGGGCGTTGCCGTCTTTGTATATGACAAGCGAGGGACTGGCGCCTCCGCTGGCGCCCCGCTGTCCGATTTCCAGGCCCGCGCACGTGACACTGCGGCCGCACTCCAGGCAGCCCGGCGCCTGGCACCGGACATCCGCTCGGTCGGCGTGATTGGCGCGAGCCAGGGCGGCTGGGTGGCGCCACTGACCGCGACGCTGGTCGAGCTGGATTTCGTCATTGCCGCATTCGCCATGGCCGAGGGCCCGATCGCCCAGGACCGGGCGCTGGTGGAGCAACAAGTCCGTGAGGCGGGCTTCGAAGCTGCCGCGCTGGCCGAGGCCAAGGCGCTGACCGTGATCACCGAAAGAATCGTGCGCTCCAATCTGCGCGAAGGCTTTGCGGAGCTGGATGCGTTCAAAGCCAAACATGCCGGCGCGCCCTGGCTGGAGGCCATCCAGCCACGCTCCTACACCGGCATCTTTTTGAAATTCAGCTCTGCGGACATCAAGACCAAGGGCCCCGCATTGGCGCAGGGCTTGAGCTTCGACTATGAGCCCCGCCCCGTGATTGAGGCGGTCAAGTCGCGCCAGCTTTGGCTGCTTGGCGGCAGTGATCGCCAGGCGCCCAACGCCGGCACTCAAGTGATCTTGCGGCAGATTCAGCTGCAGCGACCGAACATCGCCGTGGTGGTCTTCCCGCATGCCGACCATGGCCTGATCGAGTCGACCCAAACCGCCGACGGCCTGGCAACGGCCTACGCCGCGAAGCTGTTCGACGTGGCTGCGGACTGGATCAAAGCGCAGCGGCTGCCGGCGGCGGGCAAGTTCATCGAGATGCCGACGGTGAAATTGGCGAATTAGTCGAGTTGGCGAATCGGCGAATGGGCACCTGACGGCTGGGACCCGGGGGGCTTGACCTCCTCCTATATTTCCACCAAAATGGAATCATGGAAGAAAAAACCGCCATCGCCTCGCTCGCCGCACTTGCCCAGCCCATGCGCTTGCGCGTCTTTCGCGCCCTGGTCGGCGCAGGGCCGCAAGGCATGACGCCGGGAGCGCTGTCTTTGATGCTGGGCGCGCCGGCGTCCACGCTCTCCTTTCATCTGAAGGAATTGACTCACTCGGGCTTGGTGACCCAGGAGCGCGAAAGCCGCAATCTGATCTACCGACCCGCACTGCATCAGATGAATGAGTTGCTGACCTACCTGACGGCGCATTGCTGCCAAGGCGAGGGCTGTGACAGCGCAACTTCCCCCGACTGCTCGACCGTGCCCGCGACGGCGAATCAGCGCGAAATCACCGCTCTCGGCAAGACCTGACAAACACACCACCGCCTCTACTCATGACCACCAACGTTCTCATTCTCTGCACCCACAACTCGGCGCGCAGCGTCCTCAGCGAGGGCATGCTCAATCAACTGGCCAGCCGCCTGGGCCTTGATGTGCGAGCTTTCAGCGCCGGCAGTGCGCCCAGCGGCCGCCTCAACCCCTTTGCCCTCGAAGCACTGAACAAGGCCGGCATCGGCACCAGCATCTACCGCAGCAAGAGCTGGGACGAGTTCACTGGCGAAGGCGCGCCGCCGCTGTCCATCGTGATCACGGTTTGCGACAGCGCCGCCGCCGAAACCTGCCCCGTGTTTTTTGGTGGCCACGGAGCGCCGGTCAAGGTGCACTGGGGCTACCCCGACCCGTCCAATGCGGAAGGCGGCGATGAGGGCAAGAAGCGCGCCTTCGAGCTAACGCGCCAAGCCATCGGCTACCGCATGCTGCAGCTGCTGGCGCTGCCACTGGACACGCTGACCAAGACCGAGCTGCAAGCCGCCCTGATCGAGATCGGCCGCAGCTGATTCCCGCCCCTGAAAATCACAACCATGACCACCACCACCCTGCCACCGCTAGCCGCCGCGCCGGCCCCGATGAGCGTCTTTGAGCGCTATCTGACCGTCTGGGTTTTCTTTTGCATCATCGTCGGCATCGCGCTCGGCCAAATGCTGCCCGGGCCCTTCCAGGCCATCGGCCGCATGGAGATTGCCAAGGTCAATCTGCCGGTCGGCTTGCTGATCTGGGTGATGATCATTCCGATGCTGCTGCGGGTGGACTTCGCCTCGCTGTCCCAAGTCAAGCAGCACTGGCGCGGCATCGGCGTCACGCTGTTCGTCAACTGGGCCGTCAAGCCGTTCTCGATGGCGCTGCTGGGCTGGATCTTCATCCGCCATGTGTTCGCGCCCTATCTGCCGGCCGACCAGGCCGACAGCTATATCGCCGGCCTGATCTTGCTGGCCGCCGCGCCCTGCACGGCGATGGTCTTCGTCTGGAGCCGCTTGACCGGCGGCCACGCTATGTTCACGCTCTCGCAAGTGGCGCTCAACGACGCCATCATGGTGTTCGCCTTCGCGCCCATCGTGGCCCTGCTGCTGGGCATGTCCTCCATCATCGTGCCCTGGGACACGCTGATCACCTCGGTCGTGCTCTACATCCTGATCCCGGTGCTGATTGCCCAGCTCTGGCGCAAGGCCCTGCTGGCCCGTGGCCAAGCCGCTTTTGACGCCACCCTCGCCAAGATTGGCCCTTGGTCGATCACCGCCTTGCTGGCGACCCTGGTGCTGTTGTTCGCCTTCCAGGGCCGGGCCATCATTGAGCAGCCGCTGGTGATCGCCATGCTGGCCGTGCCCATCCTGATCCAGGTGTTCTTCAACTCGGGCCTGGCTTACTGGTTGAACCGCCGGCTGGGCGAGTCGCACAGCGTGGCCTGCCCCTCGGCCTTGATCGGGGCCAGCAACTTCTTTGAGCTGGCCGTCGCGGCGGCGATCAGCCTGTTCGGTTTCCAGTCCGGCGCCGCACTCGCCACGGTGGTCGGCGTGCTGATCGAAGTGCCGGTGATGCTGCTGGTGGTCAAGATCGTCAACAACAGCAAGGGCTGGTACGAGGCGGGGCTGAAAACATGAGCAAGGCATGAACCCGTCGGCGCCCCTCATTGATTCGAAAGACCACCATGTCACTGCTTGATCTGAGCTTGCCCAACCTCGACCCCGCGCTGTTCGACAAACCCGACGGCACGCGCTTCGGGGGCGCTGTCTGCACATCCACCCACGCGCCGCGCTTCCTGCTGCTCTATGGTTCGCTGCGTGAGCGCTCGTACAGCAAGCTGCTGACGCTGGAAGCGGCGCGGCTGCTGATCGCCATGGGCGGCGAAGTGCGGGTGTTTGATCCGGCCGGCCTGCCCCTGCCCGACGCGGCGCCCGACAGCCACCCCAAGGTGCAGGAGCTGCGCGAGGCCGCCGCCTGGGCCGAAGGCATGGTCTGGACCTCGCCCGAGCGCCATGGCGCGATGACCGGCATCCTCAAAGCGCAGATCGACTGGATCCCGCTGAGCATCGGCGCGGTGCGGCCGACGCAGGGCAAGACCC
>NZ_JANNMI010000178.1:0-8615 GCF_031397715.1 Roseateles sp. | reverse complement strand
ACCTGTTCGAGCATGTGCATGGCGATTCACGCGATCGTGGCCCTGCCTTGGTCGATCTGCAACAAACCTATGAAGCCGGCGGCATGTTTTTTGAAGCCAGTGAACTACCGGATTACTTGCCGGTGGTGCTGGAGTTCGCGTCGACCCAGCCAGCCGAGACGGCCAAGTCTTTTCTGGCCGAGATGGCGCATATCTTGAACGTGATCCACAGCGGCTTGATCAAACGTGACAACCCCTATGCCGCCGCGATTGGCGCGGTGCTGGAGTTGGCCGGCGAAAAGCCGCAGGCGGTGCAGATCACCGTCGACGAGCCGCTCGATGAAGCCTGGCAAGAGCCTGCGGCTTTCGACGGCTGCTCCAGCAAAGGCCAGAGCAAGCCCGGCGCGCCGCAGCCGATTCATATCGTCAGAAAGACCAACCCTCAAGAAGGAGTGCGACCATGAACTCACTCGATTTCGCGCTGTTCGGCGTCTACCCCTATATCTGCCTGACGGTGTTTTTGGTCGGCAGCCTGATTCGGTTCGATCGCGACCAATACAGCTGGAAGAGCGACTCCTCGCAACTGCTGCGCGCCGGCAGTCTGCGCTGGGGCAGCAATCTGTTCCACGTTGGCGTGCTGTTTCTGTTCTTTGGCCACACCTTTGGCATGCTGACGCCGCACTTCATGTACGAGCATTTCATCAGCGCCGGCAACAAGCAATTGCTGGCCATCATCAGCGGCGGTATCGCCGGCGTGTTGGGCTTTGCCGGCGTCTCCATCCTCTTGCATCGCCGCTTGAGCGATGAGCGCATCCGCATCAACTCAAAGGCCAGCGACATCATGCTGCTGGTCTTGCTGTGGATTCAGTTGGCGCTCGGTTTGGCGACCATCCCCTTTTCGGCCCAGCATCTGGACGGCGGCATGATGATGAATCTGGCCGGCTGGGCCCAGCGCATCGTGACCTTCCAGCCCGGAGCGGTCGAGTTGTTGGCGCAGGCCGGTTGGGTCTTCAAGCTGCATATGTTCCTCGGCATGACGGTATTCCTGGTGTTCCCGTTCACCCGCTTGGTGCATGTGTGGAGCGGCTTCGGCACGGTGGCCTATTTGTTCAGGCCTTACCAGATGGTGCGCAGCCGGCGCTTGTCGCTGCCACCCGGCCACAACCAACCGCAACAACATTGATCGAGGTCAGCATGAGCCAACAACAAGGATGTGGCAGCGGCAGCTGCGGCTGCGCGAGTACCACCGCCAGCGCGGCACCCGCCATGGAAGACATCAAGGTCGACGTGGCCACGGTCAACGGCGTGCCGCTGCACGGCGACGGTGAATCACCCGATCCGGAGGCTTTGCGCCAGCGGGCCTACAGCGAGCTGCTGCGCCAAGCCGCGCAGCGCAAGGGCTTGTTGGCGGTGGGCGATCTGCCCGCGCTGGACGGCGTGCTGAGCGAGGCGGCGTCCGAGGCCACCTTGGCTCTGCTGGAGCGTGAGCTGCAATTGCCTGAGCCCGATGAGGCCAGCTGCCGGCGCTTTTTTGACGCCCATCCGGCTCGCTATCATCTGGGCGAGAAGGTCCAGGCGCGCCACATCTTGTTTGCCGTAACGCCCGGCGTCGACGTGCCGACCTTGCGTGGGCGGGCCGAGAATTTGCTGGTGGCCCTGCGCTGCGAGAGCCCGGACAGCCCTGCCTTTGCCAAGGCCGCCGCCGATAACTCCAACTGCCCGAGCGGTGCCGAAGGTGGCGAGCTGGGTTGGCTGGGGCGTGACGACTGCGCGCCGGAGTTCGCCTCGGCCTTGTTCGCGCAAGACGAAGCTAACGCCCATATCGGTGTGCTGCCGCGTTTGATCAGCACCCGCTTCGGCTTTCATATCGTGCAGGTGCAGGCGCGCGAGACTGGTGCGCTCCAGCCCTTCGAGTCGGTCAAGGGCTCGATCGCCCAAGTGCTGCGCCAGCAGGCCTATATGACGGCGCTGCGCCAGTATCTGAGCCTGTTGGCGGGCGAGGCCGAACTGTATGGCCTCGATCTGGATGCCGCCGACACACCGCTGCTGCAGTGATCGGCACTGGCCATGCCTGATGAACTGCTGACGCGCCTGCGTCGCTTCAATACCGACTACTTCCCGCAGTACCGGGCGCAGTTCAAGGATCTGGTCGACCTGGGTCAGCATCCGACCACGCTCTTCATCGGCTGCTCCGACTCGCGCCTGGTGCCCTATATGCTGACCGGCGCCGGGCCGGGCGAGCTGTTCATGGTCAGGAATGTCGGTGCTTTTGTGCCGCCTTATGACGGCTCCAGTGGCTTGCACGGCACCGCCGCCGCGATCGAATATGCGGTGCTGGCCCTGCAGGTGCAGCACATCATCGTTTGCGGCCACAGCCATTGCGGCGGCATCCGCGCGCTTTATGGCGAGGTGCCGGCCGAGGCCACCAATTTGAAGTCCTGGCTGGAGCTCGGTCGCGAGGCGACGCTGCCGGTGCAGCTCAGCGAGGAGGCGCTGCGCCGCACCGAGGAGCGCTCGGTGGTGCTGCAGTTGGAGCGCTTGATGGACTATCCGATGGTGCGCTCGAGAGTGGAGTTAGGGCAGATTGCCCTGCACGGCTGGCATTGCGTGATCGAGGACGGCGAGGTCAATGTGTTTGACGTCAATCTGGGCCGCTTTGTGCCGGCCTCCAGCGCCGACCACAGCGGCACCGGGCCTTACCGTGCGCATGCCGAGGAAGAGCGAGAAAGCGGCGCCTTGTTCAACGAAATCAATGACGCTTGGGCCCCTAAGGCTTAGTCAGTGCAATGAAGCTTCGGCGCTGCCCCGCTCCGGCGCCACCGTCGGCAGCCGAATCATCATCCGCGCGCCCTGGCCGGCTGAGCTGATGACCTCGATCTGACCGCCCAGCACATGGGTGACGATGGTGTGCACGATGTGCATGCCCAAACCCGAGCCGCCGGTGCCCAGCTTGGTGGTGAAGAAGGGATCGAAAATGCGTCGCCGCACCGACTCGTCCATGCCTTTGCCGTCATCACAGACGCTCAGCTCTACTTCATCCTGGCTCAGTTGAGCGCAGCGAATCGTGACCAGCCCTGCGGTCTTGCCGTCAAAACCATGCACCAAGGCATTGATCAATAGATTGGTCAACACCTGGCCGAGCGAGCCAGGGTAGCTGTTCATCTTGATGCCGGCGCCGAGCTCGGTCTTGATCAGGAAGGGCGTGTGCTTGAAGCTGGGCTCCACCATGATCAGCACATCCTCAACCACCCGTGCTAACTCGAAGTCACGGCGCAGATCGGTGGTCTGGTCAATCGCTACTTGTTTGAAGTCGCGCACCAGGTCGGCGGCTTTCTGCACATTGCGCTGCAAGATGTCTTGGCCGTGGCGGGTGTCGCGCACCAGGTCTTCCAGCAAGCTGCGCCGCATCGGCGTTTTGCTTTGCAGCATCTCGTCCAGGGCTTTGTAGCGGTCCTCCAGCGAGGACACCACAGTCAGCGAGTTGCCCAGCGGCGTATTCAATTCATGCGCAACACCGGCCACCAAGCGGCCCAGTGAGGCCAGCTTCTCGGACTCGACCAGCTCATGCTGAGCGGTCTTCAAATGCGCCAGCGCCTCGGTCAGCTCGTCATTGCTGGCGGTCAATTCGGTGGTGCGCTGCTCGACCTGCTCTTCCAAGGTGTTGGCATGTTGGCGCAGCGACTCGAAGGCCGCCAACAGGGACTGCCGCATCCGCTCCATCGCCAGCCCCACGCGCGCAATCTCATCATGGCCGCTGAGGGCCAACGGCTGTTCCAATTTGCCGGCGGCCAGTTCCTCGGCCGCTTGCGTGAGCTGGGTCATCGGTTGCAGCACGCGCCGGCGCATCACCCACAGAATCAAAATTGAGGAACAGGTCAGCGTCAGCACGCTGCGCCAAATGGTGCGCAACATATCGGCCTGCTTGGCCGCCACCAGTGGCGCTGCGCTCATCGCTATGGTCAGTTCGGCGATCTGGCGACCATCGCGTTTGATGGCCATGGTTTTGCTGAGGGTCAGGTCCGGCTCGCCGGCCCGCTCGGGCCAGCGTTGCTCTTGAAACGGGGCCACCGCGGACTGCTCACGCACCACCACCGAGATGAAGCGCGGGTCGTCGCCCTGCGCCTTGATCATCGGTTCGGCCAAATCGGGCGACACCTGCCAGACCGGCTCGGCCAAGGACAGCGCCATCACTTGGGCGATGCGCTCAAGGTCTTTGCGCAGCAGCTCTTTCGCCGTGCTGCGGGTGGACTGAGCGTCCCAAAACAAGGCCACCGCCGTTGGCACCAGCAGGCCAATCAGCAGCGCGATCACGACCGCGTAGCGAAGCGAAGTACGCTCAAACATCAGTTCCTCCCATGGCTGTGGTCCAGCGGTCTCGCCCTGTGCGGCTCGCTACAAGTCGCTCGGTGACAAGCTATTTGCGTTGGCACTGGACGGGGCAGTGTAGAGGCAAGCCGGCCCTGTTCCGGCGCACTGTGTGAGGGCTCACCGGTGGGCTGAGTTGGTGGACAGGACGGTGCCGCAGCTGCACAAACGCCCGACAACTGCCAACGAAGGCCGCTTGCCGGCGCTAAAAAACAGCCCCACCGGCGCCGGCCGAGTGGTCTGCGCTGACGCGGACTCGCGCATACTGTTGGCCGCTCTGGCTGGCGGCGACTACGCTAGCGGGCTTGAGGGCGCTTGATTTAAGGGTGATGCAATGGACTTGGAACTGACCGGCCGCTGGGCCCTGGTTTGTGCGGCCAGCAAGGGGCTGGGGGCGGGCTGCGCCGAGGCACTGGTGCGCGAGGGCTGCAACGTGGTCATCACCGCGCGCGGAGCTAAGGCGCTTGAGGCAACCGCCGCCGCGCTGCGCTTGTTGAACCCGGCCGTGGCGGTGCGCGCGGTGGTCGGCGACATTGCCACACCCGAGGCCCAGGCGCTAGCGCTGGCCGCCTGCCCGCAGGTCGACATCCTGATCAATAACGCCGGCGGTCCGCCGCCCGGCGACTTCCGCGATTGGGACCGGAGCGCGTGGCTAGCCGCCCTCGACGCCAATATGTTGGCACCGATTGCGCTGATCAAGGCCACGGTGGACGCGATGGCCGCGCGCGGTTTCGGGCGCATCGTCAACATCACCTCGGGCGCGGTGAAGGCGCCGATCGACGTGCTGGGATTGAGCAATGGGGCGCGCTCGGGCCTGACCGGTTTTGTCGCCGGGCTGGCACGCCAGCCGGCTTTGGCCGGCCGCAATGTGACGCTCAACAACTTGTTGCCGGGTGCGTTTGATACCGAGCGTCTGCACAAGACCCTGGCCGCAGGAGCCGCCAAACAGGGGCTGAGCAGCGATGAATTTGCCGCCAAGCGCCGCGCCGGCATCCCTGCCCAGCGCTTCGGCACGGCGGCCGAGTTTGGCGCCATCTGCGCGATGCTGTGCAGTGCGCAGGCTGGCTATTTGACCGGCCAAAACATTCTGCTGGACGGCGGGGCATATCCAGGCGTTTTTTGAATTGGCGGGACCGATGGCCTTGGCGACTGGATGCGCCGAGGCCATCGCTTGCACTCAGACCGCCAGCAATTCCACTTCAAACAGCAGCGTCGCATTGGGCGGAATCACGCCGCCGGCGCCGCGAGCGCCGTAGCCCATCTCGGCCGGGATCACCAACATGCGGGTGCCGCCGACCTTCATGCCCTGCACGCCTTCGTCCCAGCCGCGGATCACCTCACCGCCGCCCAGGGCAAAACGGAATGGGTCGCCGCGGTCCTTGCTGGAGTCGAACTTCTTGCCTTTATTGCCATTTTTGAACAGCCAGCCGGTGTAGTGCACGGTGACGCGCTGGCCGACCTTGGCCTCCAGACCGGTGCCGACTTCGGTGTCCTCGTATTGCAAGCCGCTGGGGTTGGCCGTCAGGTTCAGCTCGACGGCTTGTTCGCCGCCGCTCAGGCCCAGCAGCTCGACTTCAAAAATCAGCGTGGCGTTGGGAGGAATTGCACCGCCGGCGCCGCGTGCGCCATAGCCCAGCTCGGCCGGGATGATGAGGGTGCGGCTGCCGCCAATCTTCATGCCTTGCACGCCTTCGTCCCAGCCGCGGATGACCGAGCCGGCGTCGAGCTCGAACTTGAAGGGCTGGCCGCGGTCCTTGCTGGAATCGAACCTCGTCCCTTTGACGCCGTCATTGAACAGCCAGCCGGTATAGTGCACTGACACATCGTGGCCGGACTTGGCGACCGCGCCCGTGCCTTCCACGGTGTCGTCGATTTGCAGGCCGCTTGGGGTGGTGATCATGATGAAGAATTCCTATTTGTGGGGATGCGTGGCCGGCATCATGCCACCAAAAGAAGCTCGCCAGCCATTGACGGCCTGAGCCAGCAGCTCGGCCACAGTGCCGCCCGCGATCTGCAGGCCCAGCACGCCAGCGGCCGAGCGCAAGGCCCGCGCTGCATCGGTCAGCTCAAGCGCGGCCGCACCGTTTTGCTTCGATAACTTGTTGCCGTCCGCGCCCAGCACCAGTGGTGTGTGCAGATAGCGCGGGGTCGGTAAGCCGAGCAATTGCTGCAGTCGGATCTGGCGCGGCGTGTTGTCGGCCAGGTCGGCGCCGCGCACGATGTCGGTGATGCCCTGAGCGGCATCGTCCACCACCACGGCGAGCTGGTAGGCCCACAGGCCGTCGGCGCGTTTGAGTACAAAGTCGCCGACCTCGCGGCTCAGGTTTTGCGTCTGTGCGCTCAGGCGCCGGTCTTGCCAGGCCAGGGTCAGGTCTTGCGTGCCGGCCAAATCGAGCGTGCTGCGCAGGCGCCAAGCCCGCGCCGGCCGGCCTTCCAAGCCTGAACGGCAGGTGCCGGGGTAGATCAGTTCGCCATGCCGCTCGCTTTGCACGCCTTGCGCCTGCAAGGTTTCGGCAATTTGCTTGCGCGTGCAAGCGCAGCCATAGGCCCAGCCGCTTTGCCGCAATGTGGCCAGCGCCTGTTCATACAGCGCCGTGCGCGCCGATTGCCACAGCGGCGGCGCGTCCGGATGCAGGCCGCATTGCGCCAGTTGATCGAGGATCAGGCGGTCCATGCCGGAAGGGCAGCGCGGCCCGTCCAGGTCCTCAATTCGGACCAACCAACGCCCACCGTGCGCGCGCGCGTCCAGCCAACTGGCCAACGCGGCCACCAAGGAGCCGGCGTGCAGCGGGCCGGTGGGCGAGGGGGCAAAGCGGCCGAGATAGCTCACGCGCAGGCCTGGGCTACAAGATCAGGCCGGCATGCTGCTCCAGCAAGGCGCGCCGCGTGGTCGGGCTTTGCAACTGCTGCAACCACCAGGCGAGCGCTCGGCCGGGCGCTTGCCCGCCGGCATTGGCGGTATTGCGCCAGGAGTAATGCAGCGGGAACAAACGCGGGCCTTGGGCGGTCTCCTTGACGACCAGGCGGCCGGCCTCGACATGGCGCCGCACCATGGCCAAGGGCAGGCTGCCGCAGCCAATGCCGCGCAGCAGCGCCTCCAGCTTGGCCGCCATCGAGGGCATGGTCAGCACCTCCTGACCCGGCATAACTCCGATGGTCATCGGCGCCAGGCTGCGTGCGGTATCGGCCACGGTAATGATGCGATGTGCGGTCATGGTGACGGCGTCGAGTGGCGCTGGCGCGGCGGCCAGCGGATGGTGCGGTGCCACGCAAAAAACCATTTCCATCTCGCCCATCAACTCGCAGTGCACGGCCGCACCGGGCGGCTGGGCGGAGGTGCCGATGGCCAGGTCGGCCTGGCCCGAGATCAAGGCCTCCCAGGTGCCGGACAAGACCTCAACCCGCAGCTTCAGCCGGGTCGGCGGCCCGGCCCACGCCGCACTGCTGCCCTGATCCGCCGGCAGTTGATAGAAGGCCTCCATCAGGTCGAACAGCGCCCGGCGGGCGATCGCATCGTCGATGACGATGGTCAGCTCGCTCTCCCAGCCGGTGGCAATACGGCGCACCCGGTTGGCCACCGCGTCGATTTCCTGCAGCAGGCGCCGGCCTTCCAGCAGCAGCTCCTTGCCGGCGGCGGTCAGCTCGGCCTGGCGTGAGCGGCGGTCAAACAGCAACACATCCAGCGCCTCCTCCAACTGGCGCACGCTGTAGGTCAGCGCCGAGGGCACCTTGCCCATTTCGCGTGCGGCGGCCGCGAAGCTGCCGCTGCGGGCGATGGTGTCCATCATGATCAGCGCTTCGGGCGTCAGCGCACGGCGTTTTTCGGAGGTTTGCATGCGCTGCTTGGTTTCGAGTGTGGGCGGTAGGCTTCATCTTATTTGAACGTTGGCGTCAAGCCGGCAGGGCGCTGGCGGCGCGGCTTGCTTTTACAGTCAAGGCGTGGTCACCAAAGGGGTGGCCCCAAGCTCAAGGAGTCGAACGAAAATGCTTGAACTGATCAAATCGTCGCAGCGTGGCTATGCCGATCACGGCTGGCTGAAGTCTTTCCATAGCTTCTCGTTCGCCGACTATATGAATGAGCAGCGCATGGGCTTTGGCGCGCTGCGCGTCATCAACGAAGACCGCATCGCCCCCCGGCACCGGCTTCGGCACCCATGGCCACCGTGACATGGAAATCATCAGTTATGTGCTGGAAGGTGAGCTGGCGCACAAGGACAGCATTGGGTCCGGCAGTGGCGGTGGCGATCAAGGCCCCGGCGTGATCCGGCCTG
>NZ_JANNMI010000140.1:0-14271 GCF_031397715.1 Roseateles sp. | reverse complement strand
TACCCCATGTACGCCGCGCCGATTCGCAGCCCCGTCCGTATTCTCGGCATCGATCCCGGCCTCCGCCGCACCGGCTGGGGCGTGATCGACGTCGAAGGCAACCGGCTGATGTTCGTCGCCTGCGGCTCGGTGGAAACGCGCGAAACCTCGCCATTGGCCGTGCGCCTGGTCGCGATCCATCAAGGGCCCGCCTGCGCGGTGGCCAGACCGTCATCCATGTGCTGGCCGACAGCGCACCCGAGGCCGGTTTCGAGGCGGTCGACGGCGACCTGGAGGACTTGTACTTCGCCACGCTGGTGCAGGCCCGTAAAGCCAGAACAGCCGCCGCCTGAGAGGCCCCTATGCTCAGAAAAATCTTCACGTTCGAGGCGCGCTACCAACTGCGCTCGCCGCTCTTCCTGATCAGCTTTGTGATCTTCTTTTTGATGAGCTTCGGCGCCATCACCTCGACCGATATTCAGATCGGCGGGCCCAAGGGCGCCAGCAATCTCAACTCGCCGTTTGCCATTTTGCAGATCGTCGCCACCATGAACGTGATGACGATTTTCATCGTCACCGCCTTTGTCGCCAATGTGGTGATTCGCGATGAGGAGTTCGGCTTCGCGGCGATTCTGCGCTCGACCCGGGTCGGCAAATTCGACTACCTGGTCGGTCGCTTTTTGGGCGCGATGTTTGTGGCCTTTTTGGTCACCACCGCCGTGCCCTTGGCAGTCTTGCTCGGATCGCTGATGCCTTGGCTGGACGCAGAGCAAGTGGGCCCCTTGGTACTCAGCCACTACCTCTTTGCACAGCTGGTGATGAGCGTGCCGACACTGCTGGTGCTGGGCGCCGGCTTCTTTGCCGTGGCCACCCTCACGCGCTCGATGATGTGGAGCTATGTCGGCGCGGTCGCCTTCATCGTCTTGTTCGGCGCCTCGCGGGTTTTGTTGAAGGACCCCTCGCTGGACCTGGCCTCCGGCCTGGCCGACCCCTTCGCCATCGGCGCTTTGAACCGCGTCACCAAATACTGGACGGCGGCCGACCGCAATACCCTCATACCGAGTTTGAGCGGCATGCTGCTCTACAACCGGCTGATCTGGCTCGGTGTCGCCGCCGCTTTGTTCGGCTTGGCCTATCGTTTGTTCCACTTCGAGGCGCCCGCCAAGGCAAGCGCCAAGGCCGAGAAAATTGGCCCCGGCGATGCGATGCCGCAGCAAAAACCTTTGGCCAGCCCCAGCCACGGCGGCGCCACCGCCTGGCTACAGCTGCGCGCGCTGACCCGCTTCGACATGCGCTTTGTGTTCAAGAGCCCGGCCTTTTTTGTGCTGCTGGCAATCGGCGTGCTGAACGCCTTGGTCGGGCTGCTCTTGACCACATCCGAGCGCGGTGTGAGCTATTTGCCGGTTACACGCTCGGTCGTTGACGCCTTGGAAGGCAGCTTTGGCATCATTCCGCTGTTGATCGCGATCTACTACTCGGGCGAGTTGGTCTGGCGCGACCGCGAGCGCCGCATGCACGAGATCATCGACGCCAGCGCGGCGCCGAACTGGGCGCATTTATTGCCCAAGGTGCTGGCCATCACGGGCGTGCTGCTGGCTTGTTACCTCACCGCCATGCTGACCGGCGTCGTCTTCCAGCTCGCACATGGCTTCACGCAAGTTCAGCTCGCGTCTTATCTGCTTTGGTTCGTACTGCCGGGGCTGATCTCCGCCTTGCTGCTGGCCATCCTGGCAATTTTTGTGCAGGCCCTGGTGCCGCACAAATTCGTCGGCTGGGCCGTGATGATGGTCTTGATGGTGCTCGGCATGGTGATGGGCAGCCTGGGGTTTGAGCACAAGCTCTACACCTTTGCCGGCATGCCGGAGGTGCCGCTGTCGGACATGAACGAGATGGGGCGCTTCTGGATCGGCCGCGCCTGGCATCAGCTGTATTGGCTGGCCTTCGGCGCCATGCTGATGGTGGCCACGCAGCTGCTGTGGCGCCGCGGCGTGGAGACCCGGCTGCAACCCCGTTTCACGCTTTTGCGTCAACGCCTGGCCGGCAGGCCCGGCCTGCTGCTGGGCGCGGCCACGCTGGCTTGGGTCTGCAGCGGCGGCTATATCTTTTACAACAGCAATGTGCTCAACGACTATTTGACCGCCCCCGCGCAAGAACAGCTGCAGGTGGACTACGAGAAGACGCTGTGGGGCTTTGCCGGGCTGCCGCAGCCGACCATCACCGATGTCAAGCTCAAGGTCGAGCTCTACCCCAACCAAGCTCGCGCTGAGATCGAAGGCAGCTATCAGATGGAGAACCGCAGCGGCAAGCCCATCAGTCAGGTGCATGTGCAATGGGCGCCGGGGCTGAAGGTGCAGCGATTGGCTTTGGATGGCGCCGTGCTGGAGCGAGACTACAAGGATTTGTCGCACAGCATCTACCGGCTGAAGACACCGCTGCAAGCGGGCGACAAACTGGGCTTGAACTTTGCCGTGCGCATGGCCCAACAGGGCTTTGTCAACGGCCGCCCGCAAACGCAAATCGTGCCCAATGGCAGCTTCATCAGCAATCAGCAGTTCGGGCCGTTCTTGGGCGTACCGCAAGGCATGCTGCTGCAAGACCGCGCCAAGCGCCGTAAAGCGGGCCTGCCGCCCGAGCTGCGCGCGGCCAAGCTGGAGGACAACGGCGCCAACGCACACAACTATCTGCGCCGTGACAGTGATTGGGTTACGGCCGAGATCACGCTGACGACCGACGCCGACCAAACCCCGATCGCCCCCGGCACCACCGTCAGCGACCGCACGGCCCAAGGCCGGCGCACCATCGTCACGCGCAGCGACGCGCCCACGGCCAATTTCTTCTCGATGCAATCGGCCCGCTACCAAAAGGCCAGCGACAGCTGGGCCGGCAAAGACGGCCAAGCGGTCGCGCTCGAGGTCTACCATCACCCGGCGCATGACAGCAATGCGCAGCGCATGCTGACCGCCATGAAGGCGTCTTTGGATTTGTACAGCGAGCAGTTCTCGCCCTACCAGTTCAAACAGGCCCGCATCATCGAGTTCCCGGCTTACGAGCGCTTTGCCCAGGCGTTTGCGGGCACGGTGCCCTTCTCTGAGGCGATCGGCTTTATCCAGAACTTCAAAGACGCGGACAGAGACGACAAGGTCGATCTGGTCACCTTCGTCACCGCGCACGAGATGGCACACCAGTGGTGGGGCCACCAGATCAATGGCGCCGACAAGCAGGGCATGACGTTGCTGAGCGAATCCTTCGCCCAGTACTCGGCGCTGTTGGTGATGGAAAAGCTCTACGGCAAGGCGCAGATTCGCAAGTTCTTGAAGTACGAACTAGACCGTTACTTGAGCAGCCGCAGCGGCGAGCTGGTGGAAGAGCTGCCGCTGGCCCGGGTCGAGAACCAGGCCTATATCCACTACCGCAAGGGCGCGGTGGTGATGTATGCGCTCAAAGAGCTCGTCGGTGAGGCGGCGGTCAACCGGGCGCTGCAAAAGTTGCTGGCCGAGTTCGCCTTCAAGCCCGCGCCTTATGCCGACACGCGTGACTTTCTGCGGCTCTTGCGGAGCGAGGCGGGGCCGCAGCATGAAGCCTTGATCGTCGATCTGTTCGAGAAGATCACGCTGTTTGATCTGAAGGCGACGGATGCGAAAGCCACCCAGCGCGCCGACGGCAAGTTCGAGATCACGTTCACGGTCGATGCCAAGAAGCTGTATGCGGACGGCAAGGGCCGCGAGACCGAGAGCCCGCTGAACGAGGCCATGGACATCGGCGCCTTCAGCGCCGAGCCGGGCAAAAAGGGCTTCACACGAGATTCGGTGTTGTTGATGGAGCGCCGGCCGCTGCAGTCGGGCAAGCAGCAGATCAAGCTGCTGCTCGACAAGGCGCCGGCCTGGGTCGGCGTTGACCCCTACAACATGCGGATTGACCGGAATTCAGATGACAACTTGAGCAAGGTGGAGATGCGGTGAGGAAGGAGACGCGTGGAGATCGCCGACGTGGCGCTGATGGCCGCCGACCTCTCACGGCTTCCATTCGCGAACGCTTTGAGCCGCGCCTCGCTGTTCGCCATCGGAATACGCTCAGCGACAGGCCGCAGTTTGCGGTTTGATCTGCCTCAATTGCGGCTCGCATCAAGCAGTGCCCAATGGCGAAACCGCGGCGCTCGCACTCAGCGTCGGATGCGCACAAGGGATTCTCAAATGGAAATCAAAGTTCTGGGCTCGGGCTGCAGCAAATGCCGCACCACCATCGGCATCATTGAGCGGACGGCGCAGGCCGCGGGTGTCGACGTCGAGATCATCAAGGTGGAGAAGCCCGAGGAGATCAGGCGCTCGGGCGTCAGGGCCACGCCGGCCGTCATCATCGACGGCAAGGTCGTGCACAGCGGGGGGCTGCCCGCGCACGAGCAAGTGCAGGCCTGGCTGAAGCCTGGCGCTACAGACTCAGGCATAGGCTTAGGCTTCTTGAGCCAGCCAACCCGGCATCTGTTCTTTACCGGCAAGGGCGGCGTCGGCAAGACATCGCTGTCGACGGCCACTGCGCTGACGCTGGCCGACGCCGGCAAAAAGGTGTTGTTGGTCAGCACCGATGCGGCGTCGAACCTGGACGAGATGCTCGGCATAGCCCTGCGCAACATCCCCACACCGGTGCCCGGCGCGCCTGGCTTGTCGGTCCTGAATATCGACCCCGACAGCGCGGCCGAGTCCTATCGGCAGCGCGTGCTGGCGCAGATGGGCGCCGCTGCGAGCGACGCTGAACTGTCGACGGTGCGCGAGCAATTGTCCGGCGCCTGCACCACCGAAATCGCTTCCTTTGATGAGTTTGCCTCGCTGCTGTCCGATGATGCCGAGCATTTCGATCACCTCGTCTTCGACACCGCACCGACGGGGCACACCTTGCGCCTGCTCAGCCTGCCCAAGGCCTGGAGTGGCTTCCTGGACGGCAATGATCGCGGCGCCTCATGCCTGGGCCCGCACTCGGGTCTGAAGATGCAGGAGCTGCGCTTCAAGGCCGCCCTCGACGCCTTGAGCGACCCCAACAAGACCACCGTGATCCTGGTGGCGCGGGCGGACAAGGGCGCCATCGCCGAGGCGGCGCGCACCTCGGAGGAGCTGCATGAGCTGGGCTTGAACAACCAGCGGCTGGTGATCAATGGCGTGTTCCATGCCAGCGACCGCACGGACGCGGTGGCGAACGCCATCGAGACCTTGGGCCAGCAGGCGCTGGATCAGCTGCCCGTGGCCCTGCTCGCCTTGCCGCAGGACCGGGTGCCGCTGCGCGCCTTCGACACGGTCGGTTTGGCGGCCTTGCGGGCCTTGCTGTCAACGCAAGTTCACCCCGTCGAGCCCGGTGGCAAGGCGAGCGTCGAACGCATAGCTCATCTGCAAGGGCTGGACGCCTTGGCCGATGAACTTGCCGCCGCCGACCATGGCCTGATCATGGTGATGGGCAAGGGCGGGGTCGGCAAGACGACGGTCGCGGCAGCACTGGCGCTGGGTTTGCTACAACGCGGCAAGACCGTGCACCTCAGCACCACCGATCCGGCCGCACACCTGGCGGCAACCATGGACGGCGAGGTGGCGGGCCTGCGCGTCGACCGCATCGACCCCGAGCTCGAGACGCAGCGCTATGTGGACAAGATCATGGCGGCCAAATCGTCGCATCTTGACGCGCAGGAACAAGCGCTGCTGCTAGAGGATCTGCGCTCGCCTTGCACCGAGGAGGTCGCCGTCTTTCATGCCTTCTCGCGCATCGTCAGCGAAGGGCGCAGCGCCTTTGTGGTGCTGGACACCGCCCCGACCGGGCATTCGCTGCTGTTGATGGATGCGACAGGTGCCTACCACCGGCAGATGCTGCGCGAGTTCGAAGGCCATGGCGCGGGCCGTGTGGTCACGCCACTGATGCGGCTGCAGGACGCCGCCTATACCAAGATCATTCTGGTGACGCTGCCCGAGCTGACGCCGGTCTCGCAGGCCGCAGCGCTGCAAGATGACTTGCGGCGAGCGGGCATCGAGCCCTTCGCCTGGGTGCTCAACAAGAGCGTGTTGGCAGCCGGCACGCAAGACCCTTTGTTGGTCGCTCGGCTCGCAGCTGAACGCAAGCAGATGGAACGCATGGCGGCCGGTTTGGCCAAGCGCAGCTACATTGTTCCGTGGTTAACCCGCCCGCCGATTGGATTTGTCGAGCTGTCCAAGTTGGTGACGGCGGAGCAGCCAGCTGAGAGCCCATAGTCAATCAGACCGTCTGGGCCCAGCCGCCTGCAAGCGGCCAAGCGCACCCACCGGCCCCGATCGGCCCCGATCTGCCCCGACCTGCCTGCCCTCAATTCCCCACAATCGCCAACAGCTCCACCTCAAACACCAGCGGCGTGTTCGGTGGGATCTCGCCGCCACCGGCGCCGCGCTCACCGTAGGCGATGGCCGAGGGGCAATGCAGGCGCGCCTTGCCGCCGACCTGCATCAGCTGCACCCCTTCGGTCCAGCATTTGATGACGCGGTTGAGCGGGAACTCGGCCGGCTTGCCGCGCTTGATCGAGCTGTCGAATTCACGGCCGTCCAAGAAGCGGCCGACGTAATGGACGCGCACCTTGTCGGTGGCCGTCGGGTGCGGGCCGCTGCCCACGGTGAGGGGCTCATAACGCAGGCCGGAGGCGGTCGTCACGGCCCCTGCGACGGAGGGAGCGGAGGCGGCAGGGGCGGCGGGCTTCTTTGCGGTGGAGGCCGCAGCGCCAAATGAGATGAGCAAGGCCATAACGGCCAGTGTGGACTTGAACATGCTTGGGGTTTCCGGCAAAGCAAGCATCATCGCAGGCGTACAACAAGTCACTGCAGCCCAGCCGCACTGCGCCAGGCGCCGGTGGCGACGCGCAGGCGCGTGGCCAGATGCAGGGCCATATTGCGGTAGAGCTGGCTGCACAACAATGGGTCGGCGGCCGCCATGGCGTTCAGTGCTAGAGGCGTGAGCAAAAAGAGGTCCGCATCCTGGTCGGCCACGGCATCGGCGCTGCGGCCTTGGCCGTCCAGCATGGCCAATTCGCCCAATATGGTGCCGGCAGAAAAGCTCATGAAACGCTGGCCGCTGGCGCTCACCACGCTGATCGAACCACGCGTTAGCACATAGACGCCGTTGCCGGGGTCGCCCTCCTTGAACAAGCGCTCGCCTGCCTTCAAGCACAGCGGCTGCAAATAAGCCGTGGCGACGGCCTGCTGCGCGGCGGACAAGCCCCGCAAGAGGCTGCTTTGCGCCAGCGGCAAAGCGCTGCCCAAGTCATGCGCTTGGCCGGGGCCAAGGCTTGCCTGCAAGGCTTGCCGCTCGGCCGCTTCCAGCGCTTGATCCAGATCCAGGTAGCACTGGCCTGAGAGCAAGCCTGCGGTGGCAGAAGTTGCCTCAGGCAGATGGTCCATCAACTGGCGACGCAGCGGGCTGTTTGGCCCCAGCCCGGCCAAGCGCAAACGACAGCCTCTGCGCGCCAAAGCGGCATGCAGTTGCAGCAAGGCCAGCGCACCGGATTCATCAATCGACAAGACCCGCTGCAAATCAATAACCAAGCAGCGCGCGTCAGCGGGCACCTGCTGGGCTTCATCTTGGACACGGTCGGCATTGCCAAAATAGAGCGCGCCCTCCCATTCCACCACCAGGATATGGGGCCGCGCTGCGCTCAATAGCTGCTCCAACTGCGGCGGATAGACGCGCCGGCTGGGGCGCTGTTGCGCAGAAAACCGGGCCCGCACCAAGCTGCGGTTCAGGCCGCGCAAGAACAAGAATATCGACAACAGCAAGCCCAGCAGCACGCCCGCACCCGGCCCTTGCCACAGCGTCAACAGACAAACCAAACTCATGGTGAGCAGGCCTTCCCGCTTGGCCGCGCCGCCCGCATTGGCTGGGCTATGCGAGCTCTTCGGGCGGCCCAGCTGCTGCAACAGCTGCCGGATTGAGCGGCGATCCAAGAGACTGAAGGCGACGGTCAGCATCACGCCGGCCAAGACGGCTTGGGGCAAATAGGCCAGCCATTCGCCGGCAAAGCCGACCAGCAAGGCCGAGAGAAGCACAGCGCCCATGGCGCCAAGGCCGCCACGCCCGCCGGCCATCTCGATGGCCATGGCGCGGCTTCTGGAGCGCGTCACCGGCAAAGCACAAAACAAACCGCCGCCGATATTGGCCAGGCCCAAGGCCCAAAGTTCGCGGCTTTCATCACTTTGTTCACCGCTGCGCTGATCGGCGGCGCGCAGATTCAGCAAAGACTCCAGGCTGCCGACCATGGCCAGCAAAAGAGCCGTTAGGCCTATGGACCGGGCGTGCGGAGCCAGCAAGGACAGGGTCGCCACAGGCTCGGCCCACACGGCCCACACGGCCCACAAACCCGGCCAAAATTGCTGCGCCTCCAAGGCGCCGAGCGTGGCGCCGAGGTCAAGCTCGGGCAAGAAGGCGCCGGCCAGGTGAAAGCTCAGCAGCCCCAGCATCATGCCAGCCAAGGCCGCCGGCAGACGCGGCGCCCGCCAAGCCAGCAGCCAAACCAGCCCGGCCGTACCCAGGCCCAGCGCCAAGGCTCCGACATGCGCTTGCTGCAGCGCCTGCCAGCCTTGGCCCGGCCACAGCTCGGGCGCCACAGCCAGCAAGTCCGGCACTTGGGCCAGCAGCACCAGCAAGGCAACCCCATTCATAAAACCAGCCAAGACCGGCTGCGGAACAAAGCGCGCCAGGCGCCCAAGCTTCATGGCCCCCAGCAACATTTGCAGGCAGCCCATGCCAATCACGGCCGCGCTCAAGGCCGCCAGAGCCAGGGTCAGGGCTAGCGCGCCGCCGCTGGCCTGCTCATGCCGCAAGACCTGGCTGAGCAAGAAGGAAATGATCAGCGCCGTGGGCGAACTCGGCCCACCGGCCGCCATGCGGTTGCGGCTGAATAGCGCATAGATGCTGGCACTGACGATCACGCAAGCGAACGCGGCGGGCACGCCCAGCTGCGCCGCCCGGCCACCCAAGGGCGCCAGCGCCAACATGCCCAAGGTCAAGACGATGGCCAGGCAGACGGTGGCACCCACCGCACCGCCGAACAGCGAACACACGGCCGCGACCGCGGGGGCGAAGTCAAAGCGGCTACGCGCAGCAGTCATTGCTCAGGGCCTCGGCTTCGTTTGGCCACAAGCATGGACGCCCACGACGGGCTCCGGCTGCAGCTGAGGGCAAGACTTGACCCTGTTTTGTGCCGGGCGTCAAGTCGAAGCCTTGTCGAATGAGGTGTCCGCCTGAACGGCGACTGAATTTGCACCCAGGAATGAGCCTGAGCCGTGGTTGTTGGGAGGGCGAGTGGACGCCAGTTGATCATCACAAACTGGGTGGCCACCAAGCGCAAAGAAGCGCGTTTGCCAGCCTAATGTGCGTCGGCGTCAAGAGCATGTCCACGGCGCCGGATCTGGCCGTGAAGTCGCTGCATGCCCGAGAGCGAGTAACCGGAACGACGCCGCCCCCTTGGGGGGCCGACCGAGTAGGCCTCGGGCGGGGGGTTCCATCACCCTGGTTGACCATCAACGCGGGCGCGCATCAGGATCGGCGTGTAACGCCATAGATAGAGCGCAAAAGCCAGACTCCATAGCGCCGACGAAATCAACACCGAAGGCATCAAGAGCGGTGGTGCCAGCAGCGGCAAGAACACCCGCAGCAGCGCCGCCATCAACATCGCCAGATAAGCGCACAACTCGATGCGCCCGGCGCGCAGCGGCCGGCCGGTGTGGCCCAGCGCCGTGCGCGTGATCATGCCCAGCGTCACCATACCAATCAAACCGACCGTCAGCGCATGGGTGGCCGGCCCCGGCGCGCACCAGCCCAGTTCGGCAGCGGCGCGCAACAAGAGATGAATCGGCAGCCACGAATAGCCGATGTGCAGCACCCAAACCAAGGGAGTCTTCAACGTGCGCCAAGGCTGCCACAGCGCCAGGCGCAGGCCATGCGCCAGCGCAGCAACAAGCAAGATGGCCAACAAAGGCATACCGCCAATACCCAAGGCGTCGACCAGCAAAAGCGCCAGCAGGCTGGCCAGCGCCAGCTTCTCCAGCCGCGGATCGCGTCTTGCGTTCAGTCCAGGAACGCCGTTATTGCTGAACATCGGCAAGACCCGGCCGGCCATCACGGCGATCATGAACATCAAGATATCCAGGGCCAGCGGCAGGCCTATCCCACCGGCAAAGCCAAGGGTCAGCAAACCCAACGCTTGCAGATGCAGACCCGCCGTCGCGACACCCATCATGAGCAGCAGGCCGACAAAGAAATAGTTACGTTTATTGCCCCCGGCGCGCAGCGCGCGCCACAGACCCCAGGCCGCGCTCCAGGGCACGGCCAGATTGACCAGCAAGGACGCCCATCCATAGGGGCTCAGCACCAGCACACGCGCCAGCAGCCACAGCAGGGCCAAGGCCATCAGCGGCCGACCCGTAGGCGTCGGCTGGCCCGACCAGTTGCGCCCGGCGGTGAATAAAAAACCGATCACCACCGCCAGTGCATAGCCGAACACCATCTCGTGCGCATGCCAGGCCGCGCCGCGCAGCAAGGCGACCGGCAGCAGGCCCGTGAATTGCAAGGCCCACAGCGGCACGCTCAGCAGCGCAACCCAGGCCGCCAGCAAATAAAAGGGTCGGAATCCCAGCTCCCACAGCGCAAAGCCATGCGGGCCGCGTTTAGGCGCCGCTTCCCGCAGCGGAATGAAGGCGCTATTGGCCATGATGATCAAGCCACTGCGTTTGACTTAGGACCGCCGCCGCCGCAGCAGCCGCAACAACCCGACTTCGCGGCCGGCTTGCGGCTCAAGCGCAGCCGCTCACTGGCGAGCGGCTGCCAGTCAAACTGGCCCGGCCATTGCGCCTCGAGCTGCTGCCTGACCGAGGCCAGCTCCTGCGCTTCAATCGTCAAGTCAAGCCAGCCGCCCATGGGCAACGACTCAAAGTCAGCCAGCACAGTTGCAAGCCGTGCGTCGGCCTGCGATGCAGATAGATTCGAATGATTGATGGACAAATTCATGATGATGATGACTCCAAAAGCCAAAAGGTACATTTTCAATACAGCTATTGTGAGCGCTACGCCCGTTAAAAGCAATATTTAAAATACAGCTTATTGCTCTCGGTCAAGCGACTGTCGACGCAACGCCAAGCCGGGCGGCGTCGTCTGAGTACTTTGAGTCGTGCCACTCAATTTTGATGACTTCGCGCTCAAGGGCAAGCTCGGCGCGGCCTCAGCCTTCCACATGTTCTCGATCGGCGCGTGCTACAAGTTCTAGGCGTGTTGGGCAGCAGGGCCCTGCTGGGATGGACAATCCGGGTCGGCGCGCCAGCGCCTGAAACGCGGCCATCCTGCCGCTACCGACCTCCTTCGATGACTCATTTGAACCTGCACACCCGCCCGTCGGCCACCCAAATTCGGGTCGAAGTTTCTGCACTCTGGAAGCTCGCCTGGCCGATCCTGATCGGCCAGTTGGCCACCGTCGGCATGTCGGTAGCCGATGTGGCGATGGCGGGCAATGCCTCGGCGCAAGACCTGGCCGGGGTGTCGCTGGGCGCGTCGATCTGGAGCATGGTCATCATCACGCTGATGGGCGTGATGATGTCGATCAGCCCCATCGTCGCCCACCATGTCGGCGCCGAGGAATTTCATCTTGTGCCCCATGTGGTGCGCCAAGCCTTGTGGAAGGCACTGGGCCTGGGCGTGTTGGCCATCGTCGTGGCGAACTTGGCCGGCCTGGTGTTCAATCTGCTGGCGCTCGACCCGATGGTGCGTGACTTGGCCCGGGACTTTGTGCTCGTCACCAGCTTGGCTCTGCCCGCGTTTGCCTGCTACCGCGTGCTGTATGGCTACAGCGCGAGCTTGAACCAGACCAAGCCGCTGATGCTGATTGCGCTGGCCGCCTTGGGCCTCAATGTGTTGATCAACTGGCTGTTGATTTACGGCCATTGGGGGCTTCCCAAGCTGGGCGGCCTGGGTTGCGCTTGGGCGACGATGTGGTGTGTGTGGTTCAGCTTAGGCGGCTTGCTGTGGTGGATGCGGCGCAGCCCGGCCTTCCGCAGCACTTGGCCCTTCACGCATTGGGAAGCGCCGCACTGGCCCGAGATCCGCAGCTTGCTCAAGTTAGGTCTGCCGATCGGCGTGACCTACTTTGCCGAGAGCAGCGCCTTCAGCTTGATCGCCCTGCTGGTGGCCAAGTTCGGCACCACGCAAGTGGCGGCGCACCAGATCGCGCTCAATTTCTCGTCGCTGATGTTCATGTTGCCGCTGAGTTTGGGCATTGCACTGCTGACCCGTGTGGGTCAGTCCCTGGGTGCCGGCGACGCCTACGCGGCGCGCTTTCGGGCCTGGGTGGGCGTGGCCACGGCGCTGGTGCTGGCCTGTGCATCGGCCGTCTTCATGGCGCTGTTTGCTCGGCAAGTGGCCGGGGCTTACACGGGCGACGCGGCAGTGGCGGCGTTGGCCGCGCAGCTGCTGATTTTTGCGGCCATTTTTCAGCTCTCGGATGCCACGCAAGTCGCCACCGCCTGCGCGATTCGCGGCTACAAGGTCACGCGTGCGCCGATGGTGATTCACCTCGCCGCGTTTTGGGGTTTCGCCCTGCCCTTGGGCTGCGTGCTGGGACTGGCGCCGCCATGGCTGCCATGGCGCCCCGCCGAGGCGATGGGCGCCAGCGGTTTTTGGATCGCGCTGATCGTCGGCCTGACCATCGCGGCGGTGGCACTGTCGGCGCTGCTGCGCAAGGTCGCGCGTGACCGACTGCCGAGCCCCTAGAGCTTCAACACCCGCTTGATCGGCATAGCCCATGCGCTGATGGATGCTGCGCTCGCCGCTGTGCCACGGCGAACCCGCTGGGGTGATGAAATCGTGGGTCGACAGAGGAGCTTCTCCCGATCAGGCGGCCATGCCGACCGGGGTCATTTTTTTCGTAGAGACCGTCGTCGCGGAGCTGGTTGATCAGCTCGTTGCTGAGCACGCCGCCGCGCTTGGGCAGGGGTTGGACGCCAAGGCTCAGCCAAGGATGCTCGGCCTTGGCGGCTAGCGACACAACGGGCTCGGCCGAGCGCAGCAGGACATCGTCGGCAATATCGAGGGTGGTGCGGATGCGGCGCTCCTTGGCCAGCTGCGTGATGTTGGTGCATCACGCATCACGCTAGACGTCGTTTAGATCAGCTCCACGCCCATCGCCGTTGCCTCGCCGCCGCCAATGCACAGCGCCGCCACGCCGCGCTTCAGGCCGCGGTGCTTCAAGGCACCGATCAAGGTGACGATGATGCGGGCGCCGGACGCGCCGATCGGGTGACCCAAGGCGACCGCGCCGCCGTTGACGTTGACGATCTCGTGCGGCAATTTGAACTCGGCCATCGCCGCCATCGTGACGGCGGCAAAGGCCTCGTTGACTTCCCACAGATCGACGCTCTTGGCATCCCAGCCGTTCTTGGCCAGTAACTTTTGGATCGCGCCGACCGGCGCGGTGGTGAACCATTCCGGCGCGTTCGCATGCACCGTGTGGCCGACGATGCGGGCGATCGGCGTCAGCCCCAGCTTGGCGGCATGACTCTCGCGCATCAAGACCATGGCGGCGGCGCCGTCGGAGATGCTTGAGGAGGTGGCGGCGGTGATGGTGCCGTCCTTGACGAAGGCGGGCTTGAGGCCGGCGATCTTGTCCAGCTTGGCCTTGAAGGGCTGCTCGTCGCGGCTGAAGACGGTGTCCCCGGCCCGGCCGGCAACTGTGACGGGTGCCATTTCCCAAGCGAAGCTGCCGTCCTCGTTGGCACGCTTGGCGCGCTCGGTGGACGAGACAGCAAAGGCGTCCTGCGCCTCGCGGGTGAAGCCGTACTTGGCCACGCATTGTTCGGCGAACACACCCATGGCCTTGCCGCGCTGATAAGCGTCTTCCAAGCCGTCCAAGGCCATATGGTCGAACATCTGCGCGGCGCCGTACTTGACGCCTTTGCGGGCGAACATCAGGTGCGGGGCGTTGGTCATGCTCTCCATGCCGCCGGCGATCAGGATGTCGGCGCTCTCGGCCTTCAAGGCGTCATGCGCGAACATGGTGGCGCGCATGCCGGCGCCGCACATCTTGCTCAGGGTGACCGCGCCGACCGACTGCGGCAGGCCGGCCTTCAGTACCGCCTGCCGGGCAGGCGCCTGGCCCTGGCCGGCCATCAGGCAGTTGCCGATGAAGGCCTCTTGAATCGCGTCGCCGGGCAAACCGGCGCGCTCAACCGCGGCTTGAATAGCAAACGCCGCCAACTCCCAGGCCTGCAGGCCGGCGAAGTCGCCCAACAAGCCGCCGATGGGGGTGCGGGCGGC
>NZ_JANNMI010000127.1:0-3820 GCF_031397715.1 Roseateles sp. | reverse complement strand
TGGCGAAGGGGCAGAGGTTGAGGCCGATGACGGCCTTCTCCAGCCAGTCTTGCGTCTCGCGCTGAATCGTCTCAACGCGGGTGGGGTCCAGCTCAGTCATCATTGCTTGCCAATCCTTGTAATGCTTGCTCGCAGGCTTCGCGGGCCTGGCTCAGCAGCAGCTGCTTCCAATCGTCGCGGTCAACGTAGAAGGCAGCGCGAATCTGTTGTTTGATGGCGCGGGCCTGCTCGGCTGGACATTCCGGGTGCGCCTCTAACCAATGATCTGCACGCAGGGCGGCCAGCATTTGGGCCAAGGGCAGGGTGCCGAATTCGAGCGCAATGCCGGTGTAGCGGGCGGCCGGCAGCAGCTCGGGCACCACGCTCCACATCAAGCCGACCAGGGGCGCCGAGCTTGAGCTGCCGTCCGCCATGCTGGTGACCTGGTCGCCCCACCAGCGCCGCGCGCGGGCCAACGCTGCAGGATCGGCGGGGCCGGCAAAGATGCGCTCACCATGGCCGCTAGGCCCCAGGCCCGTATGCAGATCAATCCAGGCAATCGACTCGGCGTGCCGGGCCTGCTCCTGGATGATGTGGCGCAAGGTTTGCTGGCTCCAGGTCGGTGCGCGTCCGCCGTAGAACAGGCCCAGCTCATGCGCATATTGGCCGCCGGTGATGGCCGCTTGCAGGCCCTTGTCGCCATGGCGAGCGGCATAGTCGGCCAGCACCGCCTCGGCCGCTGGGCCGGGCGGCCAAGTGGCTGGAATCAAGGCGGCGGCCAGCTCGTCGTAGCCGGCGTTGTGCGGCAGCGGCCGGTGGAAGTCATGCCAGTTGCGGTTCAGGTCGACGCCTTCTTGCGTCACCCGCCGCCACCAGGAAAAGCCATGCGGGTTGAGGGCATGGATGTAGAGAATCGCCACACCGGAGGCCTGCACTTGGGCCAGCCAGCTGGCATCACTCAGCAGGCCGGTTTGTATACCGCTGCCGGCAAAGCCCTCGACGCCGTGACAGGCGCTGCTGATGATCAGCAACCGTTTGGCGCCAGCTGGCCCCGAGCGGACCACATCGATAGCCAGCCGCTCGCCGTCGCGGCCGAGCAGGGGGTGGGGATGGGCCTCGGGGTCGAGGCCGGCGACTTCCGCTGCGGCGAGAAACTTGGCCCGCGCCTCGGCATAGCTCTGCGAGAAATAGCCGCTGGCGTTCATGGTCTGGGCTTGTTCAACCAGTCTTCAGCCAGCCGCACCCACATCGAGCCGCCCAGCGGGATCAGCTCGTCATTGAAGTCATAGCTGGGGTTGTGCAGCATGCAGGGCCCCATGCCATGGCCGCCGGCGCGGTGGCTGCCGTCGCCATTGCCGATCAGGAAATAGCAGCCGGGCTTTGCTTGTAAAAAGAAGCTGAAGTCCTCGGCCCCCATGGTCGGCTCGAACTCCTGCACATTGGCGCTGCCGACCATATCGCTCAAGGCTTCGCGCACAAACTCGGTCTCTTGCGCATGGTTGATGGTCGGCGGGTAATTGCGCTTGAACTCGAACTCGCATTGCAACTCAAAAGCCTGGGCCGTGGCCTCGGCCATCTGCCGCATGCGCCGCTCAATCAAGTCCAGCACCTCCAGCGTGAAGGTGCGCACCGTGCCCTCGATCACGCAGCTGTCGGGGATCACATTGGTGGCCTCGCCGGTGTGGATCATGGTGACGGAAATCACGCCGGCATCGCTGGGCCGCTTGTTGCGGCTGATGATGGTTTGAAAGCCCTGCACCAGCTGGCAGGCGGCCGGCACCGGATCGATTCCCAGATGCGGCATCGCCGCATGGGCGCCCTTGCCGCGCAAGGTGATCTTGAACTCATTGCTGGACGCGAACACCGGGCCGCTCTTGACGGCGAACTGGCCGGCCGCCATGCCGGGCCAGTTGTGGGCGCCGAACATCGCCTCCATGGGAAAGAGCGTGAACAAGCCGTCCTTGATCATCTCGCGGGCGCCGCCGCCGCCTTCTTCGGCCGGCTGGAAGACCAGGTAGACGGTGCCGTCGAAATCTCGCTGGGTCGCCAGATGCTTGGCCGCCGCCAGCAGCATGGCGGTGTGGCCGTCATGGCCGCAGGCGTGCATCTTGCCGGCGTAGGTGCTGGCATGGGCGAACTTGTTGTGCTCGGTCATTGGCAGCGCGTCAATGTCAGCGCGCAGGCCGACGGCACGCGTCGAGCTGCCTGCTTTGACGATGCCGACCACGCCGGTTGTGCCCAAGCCGCGGTGGACCGGGATGCCCCAGTCGGTCAGCGCCTTGGCGATCAGGTCGGAGGTTCGCTGCTCCTGAAAACATAACTCCGGATGCGCGTGGATGTCGCGTCGCAGTTTGGCAATGCTGGGCGCGTCGGCCAGGATTGAATCGATCAGCTTCATGGGCTCTTTCATGGCGGTCGATGGCGAAGGCAACGACCCTGTTGACCGCAGTTTAATGCCAGCCTCGCAGGGAGATACGGGTCCCCAGCCTTGACCTCATAGCTTCTTGGGCATGAAGAAATGCGTATCAGCGAAGCCGTCGGCGGGCGTCTCGACCGGCTCGGCCGCCTCGACGAAAGGCCCGCTGTCGGCAAAGTCCTGGCTGGCGGCCGAGACGCGCATTTGCTGCGCTTTGGCGGCGTCCAACCGGCTCATTTGGCGGCGCAACTCGGCCACCTCGATCAGCAACTGCTCGATCTGCCGGCGCGCCTGCGAGTTTTGTTGCGTCAGGGTTTGGCGGGCCTTCTCCAGCTTTTGAGTGCGCACCGCCGCGCGCAAGAGCTTGCGGCCGAACCACCACATCGCGGCTGCCCATGTCAGCGCCACCAGCAAAAGCGCGCCGCCAATGCCCATCAACCATGCGTTGCTACCCATTGCTCGCTCCCGCCGTTCGACCTTGCCGCGGCCAAGTATCCGCCCAATGTGCAATAGTTCGGCCATGCAAGCCTCAGCCACCCCCATACCCGCGCAAACCATCGTCGTCAACGGCGCCTGCCCGCATGACTGCCCCGACACCTGCGCGCTGGCGCTGACGGTAGAAAACGGCCGCGTCATCAAGGTGCAGGGCCGTGCCGACCATCCCAGCACCCACGGCGCGCTGTGTACCAAGGTGTCGCGCTATGCCGAGCGCACCTATCACGCCGAGCGCGTACTGCAACCGCTCAAGCGGGTCAGCGCCAAGCATGAGGCGCCGCGTTTTGAGGCCGTCAGCTGGGCCGCCGCCCTGGCCGATATCGCCGCCCGCTTGGGGGCGGTTGCGGCCCGCGACCCGCAGGCGATCCAGCCCTATAGCTATGCCGGCACCATGGGGCTGCTGCAGGGCGAGGCGATGGCCGGGCGGTTTTTCAACCGCCTCGGTGCCTCCTTGCTGGACCGCACCATCTGCGCCTCGGCCGGTGCGGCGGCGCTGACCGCGACCTATGGCCACAAGCTCGGCATGCACCTGCCGTTCTTTGCCGAGAGCCGGCTGATCCTGATCTGGGGCAGCAATTCGATCGCCTCCAATCTGCATTTCTGGACCTATGCGAATCAGGCCAAGCGGGCCGGCGCCAAACTGATCTGCATCGACCCGCGCAAGACCGAGACGGCCGATAAATGCCATCAGCACATCGCCCTAATGCCGGGCACCGACGGCGCGCTGGCGCTGGGCCTGATGCAGCAGCTGATCGTCAACGACTGGCTGGACCATGACTATCTGCGCCAGCATGTCGATGGCTGGGAGGGGGCCGGCGGCCTGCGCGAGCGCGCGCTGGCGTGGCCGCCGGAGCGCGCGGCGGCGGTCTGCGGCATCGGCGCCGACGAGGTGCGCGGGCTGGCCCGCGACTACGGGACGACGCAGCCGGC
>NZ_JANNMI010000125.1:0-17489 GCF_031397715.1 Roseateles sp. | reverse complement strand
GCTCAGCTTCAGCGCCGCAGCGGTGACGCCTTCGCGGCGCACGCCCAGCAGATTGGCCAGTAACTCCTGCGTCATCATCAAGGCCTCGGAGGGCCGGCGGTCCAGGCCCAGCAGCAAGCGGCGGCATAGCAGTTGGTCGATCGAGTGGTAGCGGTTGCAGGCGGCCGTCTGCGCCACTTGTGCCATCAAGGTCTGGGTGTAGCGCAGCAACATGGTCTGGATCGCTCCGGCGCGGCCGACCTCATGCTTGACCAGCTGGGCCGGCAGACGCAGGCCCTGGCCGGCGCTTTGCACGACCGAGCGGCTGGGCGTGGCATTGCCGCCCATGAAGACCGAAATGCCGACCACGCCGTCACGGCCCACCACCGCAATTTCGGAGGAATCACCGTCCTGCGTCAGATACAGCAGCGAGACGATGGCCGTGGTGGGGAAGTACACATAGGCGGCGCTGCTGCCGGATTCGCACAACACTTGGCCGAGGCTTAAATGCACCGGCTCCAGGGCGACGACCCAACGTGCCAAGTCGGCTTCAGGCAAGCCGGCCAGCAGCTGGTTTTGGCAAGGCTTGCAGTTTGGGCTAGGGCTAGTTTTCAAGGCGGGCTCCGCTACGAACTTAGATGGCCCATCTTTGCCCCGCGCCGCCCAGCTGACCATCAGCCGTCGGCTGATCCCGCTGTCAACTCTGTCCTACAGACAGCCGCTCGGCCGCCGCAACTGCGTCACGTCGCCAAAACTTTGGGTAGCAAACGCTCATATTCCTTCTTGACCACGGCATAGCATTCGCAGGAGCGGCGCTCCAGGCCGGGCCGGTCCAGCACCGAGATATGGCCGCGCACATAGCGGATCAGGCCGGCTTGCTGCAATTTCAGCGCGCTTTCCGTCACGCCCTCGCGGCGCACGCCCAACATATTGGCGATCAATTCCTGCGTCATCACCAGCTCAAGGCTGCGCAGCCGGTCCAGGCTGAGCAGCAGCCAGCGGCAGAGCTGCTGGTCGAGCGAGTGGTGGCGGTTGCAGACCGCCGTTTGCGACATCTGTGTGATCAATGCTTGCGTGTAGCGCAGCAGCAGATGCATCACCGGGCCCGAGCGGTTGAACTCGTCCTTGATCGTCTGCGCCTTCAGCCGCAGGCCCTGGCCGGCGCTTTGTACCACCGCGCGGCTGGGGGTGGAGTCGCCGCCCATGAACAGCGAGATGCCGACCAGGCCTTCGAAACCCACCACCGCAATCTCGGCCGAGGCGCCGTTTTGCATCACATAAAGCAAGGACACGATTGACGAAGTGGGGAAGTAGACATGGCTGAGCGTGCTGCCGGGCTCATACAGCACCATCCCCAGCGGCATGTCCACGCTTTCCAGATGTGGCAGCAAGCGCCGCCATTCCGGCTCCGGCAGTGCGTCCAGCAGGTGATTCCTACGGGTATGGGGGGGGGCGATCATCGAGGAACTCCAAAACGGCTAAGGGCGGGGAGACCGTATGTGGAGGGTCCAGAGCGGCAATCCCGGCAGTGTAGGGGTGTCGGGTGCGGCTGGTTTGTGTGCTGACGAATATAGGAGGTCGATGTTGTGCCGATTTGCCATTTTTTATGTGCGACGGCGCACAGACCGTGGACGTTGGCGGGGCTACTTTGTGCTTCGACACCTCCACTTGCAGAGCGCAACCCTATGGCCATGGCTTTCAAAGACTACTACCGCACGCTTGGCCTTGAACGCAGTGCCACGGCCGAGCAAATCAAGCGTGCCTATCGCAAGCTGGCGCGCAAGTATCACCCCGATGTCAGCAAGGAGCCGGACGCGGAAGCCCGTTTCAAGGACATCGCCGAGGCGCACGAGGCGCTTTGCGACGTCGACAGGCGTGCCGCCTACGACAGCGTCGCCGCACAGGCTCAGGGCGGGCCCGCGTTCGCGCCGGCCGCGGGCTGGAGCGATGGCTTCGCGTTCAAGGGCGGTGGCTTTGCGGGCAACGCCGGGGGCGGCGACAGCAGCGACGGCATCCACAGTAGCTTCTTCGAGTCGCTGTTCGGCCGCCAAAGCGGGCGTGCGGCGCCGCATGGGGCGACGCCGCGCGCCGGCGCCGACCAGCATGCCAAGGTCAGCATTGATCTGCTCGACGCCTACCGGGGCGCGGCGCGCACGATCACCCTGCATGTGCCTGTGCATGAGGCGGGCGGCGCGGTGCGCATGCACAACAAGCAGATCTTGGTCAGCATCCCAAAAGGCATACGTGCGGGTCAGCATTTGCGGCTGGCGGGGCAGGGCCAAGCGGCCTCGGCCGACTCGCCAGGTGCGCCGGCCGGGGATCTCTATCTTGAGATCAACTTTTTGCCCCATCCGCGCTTTCGAGTCGAGGCCGGTGATGTGTATATGGATTTGCCGCTCGCACCCTGGGAGGCGGCGCTGGGTGCCACGGTGACGCTGCTGACACCGGGCGGCGAGCTTGAGCTGTCGGTGCCGCCGGGCTCCAAAAGCGGCCGCAAGCTCAGACTCAAAGGCCGCGGTTTGCCGGCTTTCGCCGAGGGTTCGGGCCAGGCCGGCGATCTGTATGCCGTCGTGCAGCTGCAATTGCCGCCGGCGGACAGCCCGACGGCCCAGGATGCTTACCGCGCCATGGCGGCGCAGTTCAGTAATTTCAATCCACGCGTTTCGTCGCAAGCCTGAGGTCAACCATGATGGCAATCAATCGGGTGCAAGGGCCGGCGATGCTGGTCGAGCAAGAGGTGCAGTTCACGCTCAGCGGGCTCAGCCAAGCCTGCCAAGCGGACGCTTTGCGGCTGGCCGAGTTGGTGCAGGAGGGTGTGTTCGGAGTGATGAGCGAGGACATGACGCAGTGGCGGTTCGAGGGTTCGGTACTGCACCGCGCGCGGCTGGCCCTGCGCCTGCAGCAGGAGCTGGATCTGGGCCCCCATGGCACGGCCCTGGTGTTGGACCTGCTGGACGAAATCTGTCAATTGCGACAGGAATTAGTTCGGCGGGGTTAGCGTGGCCTAACGCACAGATATTGCGGATTTTTGGGGCTAAGTTCGGACTTCCATGTTCCCCCGGAGTCCGCAATGCAAAACTATCAAGTCGCCGTGATCGTCGGCAGCCTGCGCCGTGCATCGTTCAATCAACAACTGGCGGGCGCCGCGATGCGCTTGGCGCCGAGCTGGATCAGCTTCAAGGCGATTGAGATCGGTGATTTGCCGCTCTACAACCAGGACGACGACGACCGCCCCTGTGCGGCGGTGCGGCGCTTGCGGGCCGATGTCAAGGCCTCACAGGGCCTGCTGTTTGTGACGCCCGAGTACAACCGCTCCATCCCCGGTGTGCTCAAGAACGCCATTGATCACGGCTCGCGCCCGTATGGTGAAAGTGTCTGGGCGGGCAAGCCGGCAGCGCTGCTGGGTGTGTCGGTGGGCGCCGCCGGCACCGCCCTGGCACAGCAGCATCTGCGCAATGTGCTGGCCTGTCTGGATGTGCCGACCATGGGCGTGCCCGAGGTCTTTTTACAGCACACGGCCGGCTTGTTTGATGCCGACGGCGGCTTCGGCGCCGGTAGCTTGGCCTTCATGCAGAGCTGGGTCGAGCATTACCTGGCCTGGCTCAAAAAACATGCGGACTGAGAGCATCCCAGGCCCCTATCTGCGTCCGGCGTTCGCGAAGAAACACGGGACGCAGAGGCCGCTGAGACGCGGAGCACGCTGAGATCGGCAAGGCTTTAGCTATTCCTCTGCGCGCTCTGCGGGCCTCGGCTGTTCGCTCTGCGTCCGTTTTGGTTTTGTTTCTCAAGACGCTATGTAGTCCCTGTCCGACAGCTGTTAGCGGGCTCGGCTGATGGTCAGGGCAGGGCCCCGTCGGCATCATGGCGATAGCACTTGAACACCATTGGAGAAGCCATGAATAACACTGCATTGAACCAACGCCGGCTGCCCCAGGCCGCGCTGAGCGCCGTCCTCGTCCTGCTGCTGGCGGCCTGCGCCGGCACACCACCGACCGCCCAAATGGCGGTCAGCAAGGCCGCAGTCGAGCGTGCCGACGCCTCGGCCGCCGTCGATGCGCCAGTAGAAATGGCGGCAGCTCGCCAGAAGCTAGCTGCGGCCAACGCGGCATTCGCCAACAAGGACTTCGAGCTGGCCCGCCGGCTGGCCGAGCAGGCCGAGGCCGATGCGGCACTGGCCGAGGGCCAAGCCCGCTCGGTGCGTTCCGCCAAGGCGCTGGCCGAGGTGCGTGAAGGCATCCGCCAGTTGCGTGACGAAATGTCGCGCAAGTAAACCAGCACAAGCCCGTCTGCCGCTGCCCGTCTGCCGCTGCCCATCTGCCGCTGCCCATCTGTAGCTGCCCATCTCTCAGGAAACCCCCCCCCATGAAATCATTTCTTTTTACTCCCAAGACCAGCAGCGTGCTGTTGACCGGCCTGTTGCTGGGTGCCTGTGCCAGCACGCCGCCGACGCCTCCGGCCGTGCTGACCGAAGCCCGCCAAGCGGTGCGCAGCGCCGAAGCCGACACCATGGTGCGCACCCATGCGCCGCTGGAGTTGAAGACCGCGACCGATTCGCTCAGTCGTGCCAATGCCATGCTGGCCAAGGGCGACACCGGCCCCGAGCTGGACAGCGCCGCCTATGTGGCCAACCAGCAAGCTCGCCGCGCCGTTGCGGTGGCGCTGGCCAAGAGCAATGATGCGGCCGTGACCGGCAGCGTCGCCGAACGCGAACGCGCGCGCGCCGACCAGCGCACGCAAGAACTGGCGGGGGCTCGCAATCAGACCGGCATTGCACAGCGCCAGACCGCTGCCGCCGAGCAAGCCACCGTAGCGGCGGTCGCCGTTGCCGCGGGTGCCCAGGCCGAAACCGCCAAGGCACAGTCGCAGTTGCAGGCTCAGCAGGCCGAGCTGGCCGCTTTGCAGGCGCAAAAAACCGAACGCGGCATGTTGGTGACCCTGGGCGATGTCTTGTTTGAGCTGAACCGGGCCGAAGTCAAGCCGGCAGCCCAGCAGTCGCTGCGCAAGTTGGCGGAGTTTTTGCAGCAGCAGCCGAATCGGCAGGTCTTGATCGAAGGCCACACCGACAACAGCGGCGGCAGTGCTTTGAATGAGAGCTTGTCGCTGCGTCGCGCCGATGCTGTCAAGGCGGCCTTGCTGGCTTCCGGCAGCAACTTGGCCGCCACCGGCATTTCGACGGTCGGCCATGGCGAGCGCTTCCCGGTGGCCGACAACGCCAGCGCCAGCAACCGGGCCTTGAACCGCCGGGTCGAGATCTATATCTCGGACAACGAGCAGCCCGTGCGTCCACGTCGCTGAACAACAGGGGACCGCTATGAAACACAACAACGCCAGCTCGGGTAGCGTTTGGAGCACGTCGTCCTTTGGTGACAGCGCCGACACCTCGCCGGGTGAGCTGCAGGCCATGGGCGAGCATCTGGGCCTGTGCCGCTCAAACCAGGGCCACAGCTTTCGCCTGCGTTGCGCGGCCGAGACCTTGCACGGCTTTGTGGCGCCCCGCTTCGTCACCAGCTTGCTGCTGGCGCTGCTGGTGTTGTTGCTGGGTGTCGCCTGGCTCGGCTGAGTGGTGGCGAAGATGGCTACGCGTGAGTTGCAGCGCTTGCTGCCCGAGGCATCGGCCATCCTGTGCGACATCCTGGGTGACCAGCGCGGCGCCCTGCAGTCCCCGATACGCTCGGAGATCTTTGGCCTGCAGCGCTTTGCGCAGCATGGCCGCAGCCTCGGCGTCACGCACAGCGCCGAGCGCTCGAGCGCTTTTGCGGCGAGCTTTTTTCCGCGCCTGCGCAGCAATATCGAGGTGCTGCGCCAGGCCCATCGCTATATCGGCGAGCAAGCCAAGACCGGCTATGACATCAGCCCGGCGGCCGAATGGCTGCTGGACAACTTTCATCTGATCGAGGCGCAGCTGAAGGAGGTTCACGAGGGCCTGCCGCGCAGCTACTTCCGTTCGCTGCCGGTCCTGCTGGCCGAGCCACTGGCCGGCCTGCCGCGCATCTACGGCGTCGCTTGGGCTTATGTGGCCCACACCGACGGCGCCTTTGACGAGGACCTGCTGCTGCAGTTCCTGACCGCCTACCAGGAAACCCGCGAACTCAGTCTCAGCGAGATCTGGGCCTTGCCGACCACCTTGCGGGTCGTGTTGGTGGAGAACCTGCGCCGCTTGGCCGAGCGGGTGGCCACCAACAAGGCGGCGCGCGAAGTCGCCAACCTGTGCTTTGACCGCATTGAAACCTTCACCGTGCCGGCGCTGGACACGCTGCTGGACCTGCTCACGCAGCGCGGCGTCGGGCGGGTTTTTCTGGCCCAGATGGCGCAGCGCCTGCAAGACCGGCGCACCACCGGTGACAGCCTCAGTGATTCAAGACGCGCGCGCTGGTTGAGTGAGGTCTTGCCCGATCTGGCGACCGTGCAACTGCAGCAAACCGCCGACCAGACCGCCGACAACCTCAGCGTCAGCAATGCGCTGACCAGCTTGCGCGCCATCGGCGATGCCGACTGGCCCGAGATCGTCGCCCGCAGCAGCAGCGTGATGCTGCTGATGATGGGCTCCGCGGTGTTCGAGGCCGAGCATATGGTCACGCGTGACCAAACCCTGCATGCGATCGAGCGGCTGGCGCGCCGCAGCGCACGCAGCGAAGTGGCGGTGGCGCAAGCCCTGCTGGCGCTGATGCGCAACCAGACCCAGGCGGATGCCGGCTACTGGCTCAGCGGTGCCGGCCGGCCGGCCTTGACGGCGGCGCTGGGCCTGCCCGAGCGCGCGGCGCTGCTGGAGCGTCTGTCCAGCCAATGCGTCAAGCAAGCCAGGCGCCTGGCGTTGCCCGGCTATTTGCTGGCGTTGCTGGGTGCCAGCGTCGGGCTGGTGGCGTGGCTGCTTCCCCAGCAGCAAGACGCCTGGCTGCTGACCGGCTTGGCGGCCTTGCTGATGCTGTTCCCGGCCTCCGAGGCGGTGGTGGCGGTGATCAACCGCTTGATCAGTGAGTCGGCGCGGCCCAGCCATCTGCGGCGCCTGGGCCTGGCCCACGGCATACCGCCCGAGCACCGGGTCTTGGTGGTGGTGCCGGCGATGTTGAGCAGCCCGGCCGCCGTGGTCGAGCTGGTGCATAGGCTGCACCTGCATTACCTGGCCAACCCGGAGCCGCAGGCGCAGTTCGCCTTGTTGAGCGATTGGCTGGATGCGGCCACGCCCGAACTGCCCGGCGACGCGCACCTGCTGGCGCTGGCCTGCAGCGAGCTGGCCGCGCTCAATTTGCGCCATCTGCAAGCTCCCGGAACCGAGCCAAGCACGCCGCGCTTCATCCTGTTGCACCGGCGGCGCCAGTTCAGCACGACCGAGCAGGCCTGGATGGGCTGGGAGCGCAAGCGCGGCAAGCTGGAGCAACTGATCTGCTTGTTGGCCGATCCGCCGACCGAAGCCGCGTTTGTCGAGCTGGGCGAGTTGTCGACGCCGATGAGCGAGATCCGCTACATCGTCACGCTGGACAGCGACACCCAGCTGCCGCCCGGCCGCCTGCGCGAGCTGGTCGGCGTGGCCGCCCACCCGCACAACCAACCACGCATGGACGCGAGCGGGCGCTTCATCGCCAGCGGCTATGGCATCTTGCAGCCGCGCGTGGTGACGCCGCTGCCGGCGCCCAAGGACTTCACCCGTTATCACTGGTTTTTTGCCGGCCAATGCGGCATCGACCCGTATAGCGCGGCCAGCTCCGAGGTCTATCAGGACCTGTTCCAGGAGGGCAGCTTCAGCGGCAAAGGCCTGCTCAATGTGCGGGCCCTGCATGCGGTACTGAGCCGGCGCCTGCCCGAGGGGCAGATCTTGAGCCACGACTTGCTGGAGGGTGCGCTGGCTCGCTGTGCGGCGGTCAGTGACATCACCGTGGTCGAGGATGCCCCCTTCCATGCCGAGGTGGCTGCCTCGCGCGTGCACCGCTGGACGCGTGGAGATTGGCAGTTACTGCCCATATTCCTGAACCCCTGGCGCTACCCGTTCCCGGCCGTCAGCCGCTGGAAGATGTTTGACAATCTGCGCCGCTCGCTGGTGGCACCGATGTCCCTGCTCTTGTTGATCACGGCTTTGGCGGGCGTGGGGCTGTCAGCGTGGGCCGCCCTGGGTCTGGTCTGGGCGGCGCTGTCGGCCGGGCCGCTGCTGGGTGCCTTGGCCGGCTTTGCGCCCAGCCGCGATGACCTGGCGCTGCGCCATTTCTACACCCGTGCGGCAACCGACCTGTTGCGCGCCTTGCTCAGTAGCCTGTGGTTGCTGGGCCAGCTGTTGCAGCAGGCCTTGATGGCGCTGGATGCCGTGGGCCGGGCGCTCTACCGGATGCTGTTCAGCCGCCGCTTGCTGCTGCAGTGGACCACCGCGGCGGCGGCGCAGGCGGCCGCCAAGACCGCCTTGCCGGCGGTGTTGCGCCAGCATTGGCCGGTGTCGGTGTTGGCGCTGCTGTTGTGGGCCGGCCTCTTGCTGACCGGCACTGCGTCGCCCTGGTTAACCTCATGGTTATGTCTGGCTTGGCTGAGCGCGCCGCTGGCCAGCTGGTGGGTCAGCCGGCCCAACCTGGCCTGTGAGCAGCCCGTCTTGCTGCCCGCCGAGCAGGTCTACCTGGCCGGCATTGCCCGCGACACCTGGCGCTTCTTCGAGCGCTGCGTCGGCCCGGACGACCGCCACCTGCCGCCCGACAATTTGCAGCTGGACCCGCATGACATGCTGGCCCACCGCACCTCGCCGACCAATATCGGCCTGTATCTGCTGGCGACGGCGTGCGCGCGCGAGTTTGGCTGGATAGGCACGCAAGACTTGCTGAATCGCTTGGAGGCCACACTGGCCAGCATGCTGCAGCTGGAACGCCACCGCGGCCATTTCCTCAACTGGTACGACACCGAGCGCGGCGCGGCGCTGTTGCCGATGTACGTCTCGACCGTGGACAGCGGCAATCTGTGCGGCCATTTGCTCGCCGCAGCCCAAGCCTGCCGGGCCTTGGCGGCCCAGCCGCAAGCTGGCCGCGCTGCTGCCGCGAGTGCGCGGGCCTTGCTGGCCGCGCAGCTGCGCCTCAGCCCCTTGCTGGCCGCCCGCTGCGGCGGCACGCCGGCTGTGCGGCAGCAACTGCGCTGGTGCCTGGGCGACCTGCGGGCAACGCGCCGCTCGGCCGCGCTGGACCGGCAAGCCACTGATGACGTCACGACCAGCCGGCGCTTGTTGGACCTGGCCGCAAGCTTCGAGCGCCTGTTCGCCGAGGCCGACTTCACCTTTCTCCACCACCCCAAGCGCCATCTGTTTCATATTGGCTACCGGGTCGCCGAGCAAGAGCTGGACTCGGGCTTTTACGACTTGCTGGCCTCGGAATCGCGGCTGACCAGCTTGCTGGCCATCGCCAAGGGTGATGTGCCGGTGCGCCATTGGGGCGCGCTCGGGCGGCCGTTTTTTGCGGTGGCCACGGCGGCCGGCCTGCGTTCCTGGTCGGGCTCGATGTTCGAGTACCTGATGCCCAGCCTGGTGCTGGACGAGCCACATGGCAGCGTCTTGCGCGAGGCTTGCCTGGCGGCGCTGCAGGAGCAGATTGAATTTGCCCGCCAGAACCAGACGCCCTGGGGCATTTCCGAATCGGCCTATGCCGGGCGCGACCACACCTTGGCCTACCAGTACGCGCCGCAGGGCGTGCCGCGGCTGGCGCTGCGGCGCACCCCGATCGATGAGTTGGTGATCGCACCCTATGCCACCGCGCTGGCGGCGCAGATCGCGCCGCAGGCCGCTTGCCGCAACTTCGCCGCCTTGGAGGCGCTGGGGGGTGAGTCTGGGAGCGTTCGAGGCCGCTATGGTTTCATCGAGGCGCTGGACTACACGCCCGCGATCCAAACTGGCAATGCCCGCTTCACCCCGGTCGTCACCTTCATGGCCCATCACCAGGGCATGAGCGTGGTGGCGCTGGCCAACGTTTTGCTGGGCGGGCCGGCGCAAGCCTGGGGCATGGCGCCGGCGCAGATTGAGGCGGTGGCGTCGCTGCTGCATGAGCGGGCGCCGCGCGAGGTGTCGGTGCTGTTCGAGCCCGCCGAAGGGCTCCAGGCCCACGCTCGCCAACAGCGCAGGCCCAGCTTGCTGCGCGAGGTGCTGCCGGGTGAGACCGCCGTGGCGCCGACCCATCTGCTCTCGAACGGGCGCTACAGCGTGTCGCTGCGCGCCAATGGCGCGGGCTGGAGCCGCTGGGGCCGGGTCGGCATCAGCCGCTGGCGCGACGACGCCTTGCGGGACGCGCTGGGCAGCTTCTTCTACCTGCGCGGCTTGGGCGGCACCGACGGTGCCACTGACACCAGCCTGGTGTCCATCACCCAACACCCGGCGCCCGACCCGGAGGCCCAGTACCTCAGCAGCTTTCATGCCGACCGGGTCTGCTTTGAGGCCACGTGGCCGCAGCTGCATGCCCACAGCACCATCTGGGTCAGCCCGGAGGACGATATCGAGTTTCGCCAGGTCGAGCTGCGCAATCTCAGTGACAGCACGCTTGCGTTCGAGCTGATCTCGGCCTTTGAAGTGACGCTGGCCGAGCAGCGCGCCGATGAGGCGCACCCGGCGTTTTCCAATCTATTCGTGCGCGCCGAATGGCAGGCCGAAGATCAGGCGCTGTTGTTTGAGCGCAAACCGCGCCTGGCCACCGAGCGGGGTTTGCTGGCCGTGCATTTTTTGGCCGACGGTGGCCAACATGTGCTGGATATGCGCTGCCAGACCGACCGCCAGCAATGGCAGGGCCGCAACCGCCCGGCAAACCAGCCCTTGGCCAATTTCGACTCCGGCCAGGACAGCGCCGAACTGAACACCGGTCTGGACCCGGTTTGCGCGCTGGCGCTGCGGCTGCGCATTGCGCCGCAGTCCAAGGTCACACTGACCTTTGCCACCGCCGCCTCCGACAGCCGCGCCACGCTGGACGCCGTCATCGACAAATACCGCCAGCCCAGCCATGTGCAGCGGGCCTCCTTGATGTCGGCCACCTTGACCGGCATCCGCCTGCGTACTTTGGGCCTGAGCGCGGAAAGCCTGACCGCGCTGCAGTCGGTGACCACCGCCCTGGTGCTGACGCTGACCCGGCCGCAAAGCCCGGCCGCCGCGCTTGGGGCCCCAAGCTTGCCAGGCATGGCCGGCCCGCTCTGCGACCGCCGCCTGCTCTGGCGCTTCGGAATCTCGGGCGACCGGCCCCTGATCCTGGTCTCGGCCGGCGTGTTGCAGGGCCTGGGCCTGCTGCGCAGCTTGGCCAAGGCACTGCGGCTGTGGTCTTGGGGTGGGGTGGCCTGCGATCTGGTGGTCGTCAACGCCGAGCCGATCTCCTATTTGATGGCCTTGCAGCGCGAACTGATGGCCTTGCGCGAGCGCCATCAGGCCGAGAACGCGGCCAACCAATCCGCCGGCCAGGACCTGACCGGCCTGCATGTGTTGCGCGCCGACGAGCTGTCACCGGCCGAACTCAGCACCCTGCAGACCCTGGCCTGCCTGCGCCTGCATGCAGACGGCCGGCCGCTGCCGCACCATATCCAGGACTGGCTGGACCAGCATGAACAGGCGCTGGACGCGCGCCAGGAAGCATCGACGGCGGCAGTGGGCGCCGATTCAGTGCGCGCCGCGGCGCCGTCGCAGGCGCAACCGACCTCACAATTCGTGGGTCAATTCGGCCCGCAAGGCGACTTCAACTTTGAGATTGACGCCCAGGCGCGGCCACTGCGGCCCTGGATCAATGTGCTGGCCAATAGCGACTTCGGGGCGCAAATCTCGGAGGCCGGCGGCGGCTACAGCTGGGCCTTGAACAGCCGCATGAATCAGCTCACGCCCTGGTCTAATGACCCGGTGGTGGACCAGCCGGGCGAATGGTTTTTGCTGCAGGACATGGCGACGCTGGCGGTTTGGAGCGTGGCACCCGGCGCTTGGGGGTCCGCACAGCTGAGCAGTTATCAGCTCAGCCATGGCCAGGGCTACAGCATGATCAAGCACCGGCGCGGCGACTTGGGCGTTACGGCGACTTGGTGCGTTGATGCGCAGAGCTCGGTCAAACAAATCACGCTTGCCTTCGTCAACCATGGCGGCCGCAGCTTGTCGCTGCGCGTGATCGGCATGGCCGAGTGGTTGATGGGCGCCAATCGGTCCGACCGCGCCAGCCTGTTGACCGCAGCTCGGCCCACGCGCGCCAGCGACAAGCGGCTGAACACCTTGTTGGCGACGCAAGCCGAGCGGGCCATGGGCTTTGGCGACGGCACCGCGTTCTTCGCGCTGGCCGCACCGACCGAGCCGGCCGCCCATGAAGGCCATGAGGGCCATGACGTGGACTGGACTTGCGACCGGCGCGAGTTCTTCGATGCGCGCGGCCGCTTGGTGCTGCCCGATCATTTCGGCAAACGCCAGGGCGCCGGCCTCGACCCCTGCGCCGCGCTGTCGACGACGCTGCGGCTGGCGCCGGGGGCGAGTGCGCAGCGGGTCTTTTTGCTCGGCTATGGCGCCAACCCGGCCGCCGCCACCGAGTTGGCCCAGCAGGCCGCCGCGGTGGCTCCGGCGCAGCGCCTAGCGGCCACGCGGGCGAGCTGGGATCAGCTGCTGGGTGCCACCCAGCTGGTCACACCCGACCCCTTGTTTGACGCCATGGTCAACCGCTGGCTGCTCTATCAGACCGTGTCCTGCCGGCTCTGGGCCAAGGCGGGCTTTTACCAGGCCGGCGGCGCCACCGGCTTTCGCGATCAGTTGCAGGACGCCATGGCGCTGGCCTGGGCGGCACCGGCGCTGCTGCGTCAGCAAATCGTGCTGTGCGCCTCGCGCCAGTTTGTTGAAGGCGATGTTCAGCATTGGTGGCACAGCCCGATGGGTGCGGGCGTGCGCACGCATTTCTCCGACGATTTACTGTGGCTGCCGCTGGCCTGCGCGCATTACCTGCGCTGCAGCGGCGACGCCGGCCTGCTGGATCAAAGCGTGCACTTCCTCGACGGTGCCGCCATCCCGCCCGGTGCCGAGGACGCCTATTACACGCCGACCCAAAGTGCGGAGACTGCTTCGGTCTACGAGCATGCCGCCCGCACGCTTGACCGCAGCCTGCGCGTGGGCCTGCATGGCCTGCCCTTGATGGGCAGCGGGGACTGGAATGACGGCATGAACCGGGTCGGCGCCGAGGGCCGTGGCGAGTCGGTCTGGCTGGCCTGGTTTTTGTGCAAGGTGGTGGCCGACTTTGTGCCGCTGGCGCGCGCACGCGGTGAAACTTTCCGTGCCGCCGCTTGGGAGGCCGCCGCAGCGGGTTGGCGCTCGGCGCTGATCGGGCCGGCCTGGGACGGCCAGTGGTTCAAGCGCGCCTTCTTCGACGACGGCCAGGCGCTGGGCAGCGGCCAGAACGCGGAAGCCCGGATTGACCTGATCGCGCAGGCCTGGAGCGTGCTGTCGGGGGCGGCGCCGGTGGCTCTGCAGCGCATGGCGATGGCTGCGGCGCAGACCCATCTGGTCGACGCAGACGCCGGCCTGCTGCGCCTGCTCGACCCGCCGCTGGCCGAGGCCGTCCCGAGCGCCGGCTATATCCAGGCCTATCCGCCGGGGGTGCGAGAGAACGGCGGCCAGTATTCGCATGCCGGCGTCTGGGCCCTGATGGCCAAGGCGCAGCTGGGCCTGACCGACCCGGCCGAGCAGGGGGCGGACGAACCGGTGGGCGATGTTGTCTATCGCTACTTCAGCTATCTGAGCCCGGCGCACCGGGCTGCCCACCCGCGGCGCGGCGCGGTCTATGCGACCGAGCCCTATGCGATGGCCGGTGATGTCTACAGCCAGCCGCCCTATGTCGGGCGGGGTGGTTGGAGTTGGTACACCGGTGCGGCGGCCTGGTTGCACCGGGCGGCGATCGAGTCCATTTGCGGGCTGCGGTTGGAGGCGCGCCAGCTCTCGTTCCAGCCCTGCCTGCCCAGCCACTGGCCGCGCGTCGAGTTGACGCTGAACCGCGAGGGCCGATTGATGCGCTTTGTGTTGCTGCGCTGTACGCCGGTCGAGGCGATTGCGGCCTTGGTGGGCGGCGGCGCGGCGGCCCAGCTCTTGCTGCCCGGTCAAAGCCTGGTTTGGCCTGACTTGCCGGCGCACAGCAGCTTTGTGATCCCGCTGCTGCCGGCCGCCACCGGCGCGACGGACCACAGCCCGGCGCGGCGTCTTCCTACAGCCGCAGGCGAAGCGCGCTGATGGCCCGCTTCGGTGCAAATTCCTAAAGTGGCCTTATCGCTTGGGACAGCCCCAAGTTCAACCAGGACAGCGCCATGACGCATCACAAGGATCACGACAGAGCCACACAGCAACCTGCGATGAAGCTGGACATGGTCGCCGTCGAGGCCGCCAAACACAGCCTCGATCAAGGCGCGGTGACGCCGGGCTATGGGCCCTGGGCCGGCGACATCATCAAGTTGCTGAATGATTCGCTGGCCACCGAATTGGTCTGCGTGCTGCGTTACAAGCGCCATCACTTCACCGCCCAAGGCTTGGCATCGCCGAAGATTGCCGAGGAATTCTTGGTGCATGCGAATGAAGAGTCAGCCCATGCTGATCTGTTGGCCCAGCGGATTGTGCAACTCGGCGGCGAGCCCGATTTTTCGCCTGCGACGCTGACCGAACGCAGCCATGCCGCCTATGACCAGTCCAGCGATCTGAAGGACATGATCCGCGCTAACTTGATTGCCGAGCGGGTGGCGATTGAGTGCTACAGCCAGCTCATCGCGTTGATCGGCGACAAAGACAGCACCACCCGCCGCATGCTCGAAAGCATCCTCAGCGATGAGCAGGAGCACGCCGACGAGCTCAAGGACTGGCTGGCGAACTGAGCCCGGCCGCGCATATATTTTTTTAACCCCCCACTGGAGACTCACCATCATGAACACACTCAATCTTCGCAATACCCTGGCCACCGCTGTTCTCGCGGTCACCGCCGCCGTCGCTCTGCTGTCGGCCACCGGTTGCGCCGTCACGCGCGGCCAGGAGCCGGTCGGTGCCTATATCGATGACAGCGCCATCACCACCGCCGTCAAGGCCCGCTTTGTTGAAAACACCCAAGTTGACGCCGCTGCCATCAGCGTGGAGACGATGAAGGGCACGGTGATGCTGTCTGGCTTCGCCAAGAACCAAAAGGAAAAGGACACGGCCCAAAGCCTGACCTGGAAGGTCAACGGCGTGAAGGCCGTCAAGAACGAAATCTCCGTTCGTCCTTGAAGCTGATTTACCCACAACACTTGAGGAGTTCGCCATGAATTGGGATCGCATCGAAGGCAATTGGAAACAGCTCACTGGCCGTGCCACCGAGCAATGGGGCAAGCTGAGCAACGACGACTTTGACGTCGTGGCCGGCCGCCGTGACATCTTGGCCGGCAAGATCCAGGAGCGCTACGGCGTGGCCAAGGACGAGGCCGAGAAGCAGATCAGCGCGTGGGAGCGTTCGGCCACCGATGATTGGTTTACGCCGAGTAAATGAGTGATTAGCACGGGTTACTAGCGGGATACTGGCGGTCTATGTACGTCAGCGTACAGACACCCGCCCACTCGCAGGCAATCATGCAGGCGCCAGCATCCGCAAGGGAGCTGGCGCCTGTCCGCCTTCTGTGGTCGATATCTTTAGGGGTCGGTCCGAAAAGCGTTCCCCCTTCGCTGGGTCCGTACACGCTTCTCTTTGATTGCCACCATGTTCGATGCTCAAGCGCCAACATCTCCAGCTTTACCGGATTTAGCGGATTTAGCGGATTTAGCGGCTTTACCTGATTTACCTGACTTACCTGCCGCACAAAATGTCGCCGTCGGCCAAGCGCTTGGCAACGAGCAGCGCCGTCAAGCCGCTCTGCTCAAGACCGGCGCGCTGCAAAACGCCATCCTCAACAGCGCCAATTTCTCCAGCATCGCGACCGACGAAAAGGGCGTGATCCAGCTCTTCAATGTCGGTGCCGAGCGGATGTTGGGTTATGCCGCCGTCGACGTGATGAACAAAATCACCCCGGCCGATATCTCCGACCCGCTGGAGGTGGTCGCACGTGCCGCCGCGCTGAGCCTGGAGCTGGAGACGCCCATCACGCCGGGTTTTGAGGCACTGGTCTTCAAGGCCTCGCGCGGCATCGAAGACATTTACGAGCTGACCTATATCCGCAAGGACGGCAGCCGCTTCCCGGCCGTCGTGTCGGTGACGGCGCTGCGCGATGTGGCCGGCGCCATCATTGGCTATTTGCTGATCGGCACCGACAACACCGCCCGCAAGCAGATCGAGGAAGAGCGCAAAAAGCTCGACCAGCGCCTGCGCGATCAGCAGTTCTATACCCGTTCGCTGATCGAGTCGAATATTGATGCCTTGATGACGACCGATCCGGCCGGCATCATTTCCGACGTCAACAAGCAGATGGAGGCGTTAACGGGCTGTACCCGTGACGAGTTGATCGGCGCGCCGTTCAAGAACTATTTCACCGACCCGCAGCGTGCCGAGGCCGGCATCAAGCGGGTGTTGGCCGAAAACAAGGTCACCAACTACGAGTTGACCGCGCTGGCGCGCGACGGCAAGCAAACGGTGGTGTCGTACAACGCCACCACGTTCTACGACCGCGACCGCAATTTGCAAGGCGTGTTTGCCGCCGCCCGTGACATCACCGAGCGCAAGGTGCTGGACCTGGTGCTGCAGGACGTCAACGTCGCGCTGGGCAGCGCCAAGGTCGCAGCGGAGAAGGCCAACCAGGCCAAGTCGGACTTTCTGTCCAGCATGAGCCATGAGCTGCGCTCGCCGCTGAACGCGATCCTGGGCTTTGCCCAGTTGATGGAAACGGGCGAGCCCCTGCCCACGCCCAGCCAGCAGGCCAGCATCGACCAGATTCTGCAGGCCGGCTGGTATTTGCTGGAGCTGATCAACGAGATTCTCGACCTGGCCTTGATCGAGTCGGGCAAGTTGTCGCTGTCGCCCGAGGCGATGTCGCTGACCGAGGTGCTGAATGATTGCCAGGCGATGATGGAGCCGCAGGCGCAGCGCGCCGGCATCCCGTTCAGCTTCACGCCCATCGATGGGCCCGCCTTTGTGATGGCCGACCGCACGCGGGTCAAACAGGTGCTGGTCAATCTGCTCTCCAACGCGATCAAGTACAACCGCAGCGGCGGCGCGGTGCGGGTGACTTGCAGCGTCTGTGACGGGGAGCAGGGGCGGCGGCTGCGCCTGAGTGTCGAGGACGACGGCGCGGGCTTGAGCGCGGCCGAGGTCGAGCAGTTGTTTCAGCCCTTTAACCGCTTGGGCCAGGAGGGCGGCGCCACCGAGGGCACCGGCATCGGCCTGGTGGTGTGCAAGCGCTTGGTGGAGTTGATGGGCGGCGCGATCGGGGTGCGCAGCGAGGTGGGCGTGGGCAGCGTGTTTTGGATCGAGTTGCTGCAGGCCGAGATGCCGCAGCTGCACGCGCTTGAAGCCAGCGAGCTTGGCCCCATGGGGCAGCCGCTGCCGCAGGCGCCCGGGCAGGCCACGTTGCTGTATGTGGAGGACAACCCGGCCAATCTGCTGCTGGTCGAAAAGCTGATCTCCCGG
>NZ_JANNMI010000117.1:0-24668 GCF_031397715.1 Roseateles sp. | reverse complement strand
GCGCATCATCTTGTTGGCCAAGGGCCGCTTGGTGAATCTGGGCTGCGGCACCGGCCACCCCAGCTATGTGATGAGCAGCTCGTTCGCCAACCAGACGATTGCGCAGGTCGAGCTGTTCGCGCACAAGGACGCTTATGACATCGGCAAGGTCTACGTGCTGCCCAAGCATCTGGACGAGAAGGTTGCCGTCTTGCAATTGACGACGCTGAACGCGAAGTTGAGCGTGCTGACGGATGAGCAGGCGGCCTATATTGGCGTGCCTAAGACCGGCCCGTTCAAAGCCGACACCTACCGCTATTAATTCCCGATGCGTGCAGATCAACTGTTAGTTTCCAAAGGCCTGGCGCCGACCCGCTCGGCCGCCGCCCGGCTGATCACGGCGGGCGCTGCCGAATGGCAGGGGCCGGCGGGCTGGCAGGTGGTCCGCAAGGCGGGCGAGGAGCTGAACGAGCATGGCGAGTTACGCGTCAACGATGACGCGGAACTGCGCTTTGTCTCGCGCGGCGGGCTCAAGCTCGAAGGAGCGCTGAAGCACAGCGGCCTCGACGTGAGCGGCATGTGCGTGCTCGACATGGGCCAAAGCACCGGCGGCTTCAGTGACTGCTTGCTCAAAGCTGGCGCGGCACGCGTGGTCGGCGTCGATGTCGGCCACAGCCAGTTGCATGAGTCGCTGCGCAATCACCCACAGGTGGTGGCGCTGGAGCACTTGCATGTGCGCGAACTGGCCGGCTCTGCGCTGACTGAGCACGCCCCCAAAGGCGGTTTCCCGCTGATCGTTGGCGACCTGAGCTTCATCTCGATGCTCGGTGCCCTGCCCCATTTGGCGGCTTGGGCTGCACCCGAAGGTCAAGTCTTGCTGCTGGTCAAGCCGCAGTTCGAGCTGGGCAAAAAAGCGCTGGCACGCGGCGGCTTGGTCAAGGACGTCAAGCAATACCCGCTGCTGGAAACCCAGGCTCGCAGCGCCGCCAAAGATCTGGGCTGGAAGGTGCTGGGCTATTTTGAGAGCACCATCACCGGCGGTGATGGCAATAAAGAATTCTTCCTCTGGGCGCAAGCGCCGGGGACCGAGAAAGACAGGCCATGAGCACAAAGATTTCCACCCCAGTAAGTTTTGAATTCTTCCCGCCCAACACGCCGGTCGGGACCGAGAAGCTCAAGACCGTGGTGCAGGACCTCAGCGTGCTGAATCCGCATTACTTCAGCGTCACCTATGGCGCCGGCGGCTCGACCCGCGACAAAACGCTCAGCACGGTGATGGAGATTGCCAAGGCCGGTTTCGAGGCCGCGCCGCATCTGTCTTGCGTCGGCTCGACGCGCGAAAACATCGCCGAAATCTTGGCCACCTATCGCGCCCAGAACATTCGCCGCGTGGTGGCTTTGCGCGGCGACCTGCCCAGCGGCACCGCCACCGCCGGTGAATTCCGTTATGCCGCCGAGTTGGTTTCTTTCATCCGCGAGACCCAAGGCGCCGACTGGCAGATCGAGGTCGCCGCCTACCCCGAGTACCACCCGCAACAACGCTATGCGGCCAAGGACCTGCAGCATTTCGCCGACAAGATGGCCGCCGGCGCCAACTCGGCGATCACGCAGTTTTTCTTCAACCCGGATGCCTACTTCAACTTCGTCGACGAGGTGGGTAAGCTCGGCGTCACGGCACCCATCGTGCCCGGCATCATGCCCTTCCACAACTACGCCCGCATCGCGCAGTTCGCGGCCCGTGACGGTATCGAAATCCCGCGCTGGGTGGCGCTGAAGATGGAAGGCTATATGGACGACGCGGCCTCAATCCGGGCCTTTGGCCTGGACGTGATGACACGCGTTTGCGAGCGGCTGATCGCCGGCGGCGCGCCCGGCATCCATTTCTATACGCTCAACCAATCGGGCCTGACGCTGGAGTTGTGTAAACGCCTCAAGCTCGGTCGAGTTTCTTGAGCCAAATCAAATCGGCGCCGCCCTCCTCACGAGGGCTTTTTTGACTTTGCGTTAGATCAAGGGTTTACCCGCCCTGCGGCATTCAAATCTCTTTCATCGGGGCTTTTCCCGCCTTTTTTGAAAGTAGATCAATGAAGAATAATTTTGTAGTTGCTATTGCCAGCATCGCTGCCGCTGCTGCTTTGAGCATAGCCAGCTTCGCCGCCCAAGCCCAAACCACGCAAGAGGGTCAATGGTTGGTGCGCCTGCGCGCCGTCAATCTGGACTCCGCCAATGGCGGCTCCACCACACCGAACTTAGCCTTGTCCGTCAATAACAAGGTGATTCCTGAGCTCGACATCAGCTACTTCTTCACGCCTAACTTCGCGGCAGAGCTGGTGCTGACCTATCCACAAAAACATGATCTGAGCTCTAACGGCACGAAGATTGGCACGCTCAAGCACCTGCCGCCCACACTCAGCGCGCAGTACCACTTCATGCCTACCGGCACCGTTCGCCCTTATGTTGGCCTGGGCATCAACTACACCGATTTCTCGTCGGTCAACTTCAACCCGGCGGTCGTGACGGCCTTGAACCCAAGCATTGACAGCGACAGCTGGGGTCTGTCCGTGCAAGTCGGTGCCGACATCGAAATCGCCAAGAACATCTTTCTAAACCTGGACGTCAAAAAGGTGCAACTTGGCACCGATGTTTATTCCAACGGCAAGAAAATCGGCGACTTCAAGGTTGACCCGCTGTTGATCGGCGTGGGCTTGGGCATGCGTTTCTAAACCAGCGCCGCGAACGCATCCCGCGTCAGATTCTCCGGCCCGCCCTCGGCACGGCAGACCACATCGTCTTCGATGCGAATGCCACCAAACCGGCTCAGGTGCTCGACCAAGGGCCAATTGACCGCCGCTGACGCGGGGCCAGCACGCAGCTGACGCAGCAAGGTCGGGATGAAATACAAGCCCGGCTCAATCGTCACCACCATGCCGGCTTGCAGCTTGCGGGTCAGGCGCAGATAGGGGTGGCCTTCGGGCTTGGGTGCCACGGCGCCATGCTCGTCTTCCATGAAGCCGCCGACGTCATGCACTTGCAGGCCCAGTAAATGGCCAATGCCGTGCGGCATGAAGATTGAAGTGACGCGCTGCTCAAGCATCGCCTCGACGCTCATCTTGACGATACCCTGCGACTGCAGAATCGCCGCAATGCGGCGATGCGTGCTGAGGTGAATGTCGCGGTAGTCCACGCCGTCGCGCACCTCGTCCACCAGCGCCAGCTGAGCCTTCTCCATCGCGGCCAACAAAGCGTCGAAATCGGCATCGCGGCCCTGGCTGCTCCAGGTGCGGGTGATGTCGGAGGCATAGCCATTGACCTGCGCCCCTGCATCAATGAGGAAGGAGCGGCTCTCGGGCGGGCGCTGCACATCCTGGTACTGGTAATGCAGCACGGCGCAATGCTCGTTCAGCGCCACGATATTGCCATAGGGCAGATCGCGGTCGGTGTGGCCACTGGCGACCAGATAGGCACGGTGAATCTCGGCCTCGGACGCGCCGGCCATAAAGGCGTCGCGCGCAGCCAGGTGGGCGATTGCGGCGCGGCCTGAGGCGGCGCGCATCTGCGCCAACTCGTAGCCGCTTTTGCGGGCGCGCTGGTAATGCAAGAGATTGAGCAAGTCGGGCGGGTTGTTCGGCACCACCCCATCCAAGGCCGCATCCGCCTCGCCAACGATGGCCAAACGCCCAGTCAGCTTCAGGTGTGCAGCAGCATCCTCGGCCCGGCCGATGACGATCAGCTCGACCAGCTCCACCCATTCGCCGGTCGGCTGGCTGGGCGGCACATGCCAGTAGTCATCGGGCTGGAAATAAACGACGCGCGGCTTGTGGCCGGGCCGCACCACGATCCAGCTGTGCGGATGATTGCTCAGCGGCAGCCAATGCTTGAAATGCGGGTTGGGGGCAAACAGATAGGGCCGGTCGCCCAGGAACGCGAATTTCTCGATCCCGGAGGCGATCAGCAGGGCATCGAAGCCGGAACGCGCCAAGGCACTCTCGGCTTGCGTCTGTAGCAGGGTCAGGTGTTGTGCATAGGTGTTCATGCAGGCATTCTCAGGCATTGCGGTCCCACATCACGCCGTCCTCGGTCAGCATCGCATCCAACGGCACATCATGCGGTTCGGCCTTCAGCAGCGGCTGAAACCCATGCGCGTAGCCAATCCCGGCCGTGGCCGGGATTGGCCGCAGCGTTGCCAGGGTGCGGTCCATGAAGCCACCGCCATAACCCAGGCGCAGACCGCAAGGCCCGAACCCGACGCAAGGAACCAACAGCAGTTGCGGCGCGAAGACCTCGGTGTGCTTGGGTTTGGGGATGCCGTAAGCGTCCTCCTCCATCGCGCAGCCGGGATACCAAACGTGAAAGCGCAAAGTGCCATGGGCCTTGTCCACCACCGGCAGGCCGATACGCCGCTCAGGGTTGCTCTCGCCCCAGCGATAGAGCGCCGGCAAGGGATCGAACTCGCCCTTGATCGGCCAGTAAGCGCCAATCGTCAGCTCGGGTCGGCGCAGCAACCAGACCCGCAAGACCTCCTGCAAATGGTCAGCCAGCGCCGGCCGGTTCGGCAGATTCAGGCGCGCTTGGATCAGCTTGTGGCGCAAAGCGCTGCGGTCGTTCAAGTCCACGGACAATCTCCCTCCAACCCGGTGGCCCCGATTGTGTGCCAATACATTTGAGTCATGGTCAACAAAGACCTACGCCCTCACTGCCTGGAACTGCAGGCGCCTTTGGGGCCGTTCGCTCAAGCGGCTGATTTAGAAGGCGGCGTCCTGAATTTGCAGGCCGCCGGCGGCACCAGCAACTGAAAGGCGGCCTGCGGCCACGCCTCCAGCACGACTCGGCTGCCGGCGGCCAGCGCGACGCTTTGGCCGGCTTCCAGCCACTCGTCCTCGGCCGGCGTCTGTACCCGGCCTTGGCGCGTCAACCAGACGCGCCCCTTGGCAACGGCCAGTTCACGTGCGCCCGGACCGATTTCCAGGCTCAGGGCCTCACCCGGCGCCAAGAACCACAATGCTTGCGAATGACTCATGATTTCAACTCCAGTTCACGACCCCATCTGCGCCGTCTATGGGCATGAATACTAGGGATCGCTGGGCGCAACGTCCAATGAGATGCACGCACGGCATTGATACCATTCACGCATGAATCAAGCCCCCGTAGCGCCACCACCACCACCACCACCACCACCACCAGCGCCAGCGCCAAAACCGACTCGCCAACGGCCACTTTCGGTCGGCCCCTTGCGCGCCTTCGAGGCGGTGGCGCGGCTCTTGAGTTTTCGCGGGGCGGCGGATGAATTGTTTTTGACTCAATCGGCCATCAGCCGACAGATTCGCTCGCTCGAAGAAGAGCTCGGCTTCAGCCTGTTCCTGCGTGGCACCCGCCATGTCGAGCTGACCAGCGACGGCGCAGCCCTGCAATCAACGACGATTGCCGCGCTGGAACGGCTCGATCAAACCGTGCGTCAACTGCGCCAAGCGCACGGTCGTCGTGTCGTCAACGTCACGACCTTTGCGTCCTTCGCCTCGCTCTGGTTGATCCCCAGGCTGGAAGCCTTTCAGTGCGAGCACCCGGATATCGACATCCGCGTCTCCGCCAATGACCAGGTGATCGACCTGGACGACAGCGAGTTTGATATCGCCTTGCGCTACACCGCCGCGGGCAATATCCCGCCCGCTGCCGAACGCCTGTTCGGCGAAACCTTGACGCCCGTGGTGAGCCGCTGGTTGTCGGCGCAAGGCGATCAAGGCGAGCGCCCTGCGCTGCGCCAACCCGCCGACTTGGCCCACTACACCCTGGCGGAGGAAGACGATTGCCGACCCACGGCCGAGTTCCTCGGCTGGCGGCGCTGGCTGCGCGAGCATGGCGTGGCCGACCTGCAGCCGCGCCGCTGGATGTATCTCAACTTCACCTACCAGCAGGTTCAAGCAGCTTTGGGCGGGCAAGCGGTGGCGCTGGCGCGCTTGGCCCTGGTCAGTGAGCAGTTGCAGCGCGGCGACCTGATCGAACCCTTTGGCTTGGCCGGCCGCATGAGCAGCCCGATTGCCTACTGGCTGCTGCTTTCGCGCCACAGCATGAACCGCCCCGAGGTGCTGCTGTTCAATGACTGGCTGCTGGCGCAGGCGCGCCAAGCGCGCATAGCCATTAGCGAAACATTGCCCTAAGGCTAAGGCGAAATCACTTCCGCCTCGGTCAAGACCAAGGTCAGCGGCTGGTCATGCGGCTCGGCCGCGAAGTGACATTCGCTCAGGCTCCAGGCCAGGCCAATGCTGGTCACGCCGGGGTGGGCCGCCAACCAGCGGTCAAAGTAGCCGCCGCCGTAGCCGAGCCGATAGCCTTCGCGCGTGAAGCCCACACAGGGCACCAGCACCACATCAGGCACCACCACGGCGCCCTTGCTGCTGCCGATGCCGCACTCGTCTTGCAGGCTGGGCGCGGCGCCGTCCCAGAGCCGGTAGTCCATGCGGCGCGGCGATTTATAGGCGTAGGGCAAGGCCCATTGCAGCGGTTCGGGCGCGGCTATTTCCTCGTCGTTGTCCTCATCATTTTCCTCGTCGTCGGTGTCCGCCGCGGCCGCGCGGTCGGCCGCAATTGGCATGGAACCGAATGGCAGGGCAAGGTTTCCTGGGCCCAACAATGCCATCAAGTGCTCGGCTGCGTTAAATTCCCCCTCCAAGGGCCAGAACAAACCGAGGCATTGCGGCTCCAGCTGTTCGATCAGTGCGCGCAGTTGATGCCCCAAACTGGCGGCGGCCGCGTGCGCTGCCGGCGTGGCGGCCCAGGCCGTGCGTTGGGCCAAGAGCTGGGCGCGCAAAGCCGGGCGCTCGTGCGGCAACGACGATGATGATGATTGAGAGTTGGACAACTGGGTACCCTTTGATGCGCAAGAGGAATGTTTTTATAGCAGTATATGGAGCGATGAGTGCGTTGGCGCTGACCTTGTGCCTGGCTATACCCGGCCGAGCCCAGGCCCAAACCTCCGCCACCACCACCGCCGCCATAGCTCAAGGCAGTCTGGTGCTGGATGCCCATGACGCGCAGCGTCGCAAGGACCGCAAACGGCTGGCAGCCATCAACGAGGTCGCGCAGGCGCAGCGCCACCCACTCGCGCCTTGGGTCGATTACTGGGAGCTGGGCCTGCGGCTGGGCGAGGTCAGCCAGCCCGAGGTGACGGCTTTTTATGCCCGCTGGACCGGCAGCTATGTGGAGGACAGGCTGCGCAACGACTGGTTGCTGGAGCTGGGGCGGCGGCGCGACTGGAAGAATTTCGCCGTCGATCATCAGCGTTATCAGATGCGCGACGACCGCGAGGTCGCTTGCTATGCGCTCTTGATTGAGCACCTGAATGGCCGTAATGTGACCGAGCAGGCACGCGCCAATTGGCTGGCTCAGCGTGACGGCGACGAAGGCTGCCATTTGCTGGCCAGCACCCTGCTTGAAGCCAAGCAATTCAGCGCGGCTGATGTTTGGCTCAAGCTGCGCCTGAGCGTCGAAGCGCAGCGCCCGCGCGCCATCAAGCAGGCCGCGAGTCTTGCCGGCCGCCCGGCGGAGCTGGCCGTGGTCGAGCTGCAAGACAACCCGTCGCGCTACATCAGCCGCAAGGCCAAGGGCGGGGTACGCGCCCACACCGAGTTGGCCACATTGGCGCTGATGCGAGTGGCGGCCAATGATCCGAGCCAAGCCGCGGAACTGATGGTCAGACTTTGGGAGGCGGAGTTGCCGGTCGAGCTGTCGGCCTGGACCTGGGCGCACATCGGCCGCCAGGCCGCCTTCAAGCTGCAGCCGGAGGCGGCCGCTTACTTCGAGCGAGCCGCGAAACTGCAGGCCAAGCACAAGCAGCCGCCCGAATGGAGCTCAGAAACGCGGGTCTGGGCTGTCCGGGCCGCACTGCGCGGCGGCCAGTGGCCGCAGGTCCTCAGCGCCATTGCCAAGTTGAGCGAAACCGATCAGGCCGACCCCGCTTGGCAGTTCTGGCGGGCTCGGGCGCTGTTGGCGACTGCCGCCGACGGTGCCGCGGGCGAGCAGATTCGCGCCCAGGCGCGCGGCTCGCTGTTGACCATTGCCTCGCCGATGACTTTCTACGGTCGCCTGGCCGCCGAGGAAATTGGCCTAGCCCTCCAACTCCCGCCCACACCCAGCCCCTTGACGCCGGCTGAGCGCGGCCGAGCGCAGGCCCATGCCGGGCTCAACAGCGCCTTGCTGCTGATTGATATCGGCCTGCGCAACGAAGGCGTCCGGGAGTGGAACTTCAGCCTGGCGCGCATGAGTGACCGCGAACTGCGCGCGGCCGCGCAAGAGGCCTGCGACCGCGAGATCTGGGACCGCTGCATCAACACCAGCGAGCGCACCCGCGTCGAGGTCGATATCAGCCAGCGCTTCCCGACCCCGCACCGGCGGCAACTATTGGCCAAGTCACGCGAGGTCGGGGTTGATCCGGCCTATGTCTACGGCCTGATCCGGCAGGAGTCGCGCTTCGTGATGGATGCCCGCTCGCATGTCGGTGCCTCGGGCCTGATGCAGGTGATGCCGGCCACTGCGCGCTGGACGGCCAAAAAAATCGGCGCCGAGTTCCGCCCCGAGCTGATGACGGACCGCGACTTCAATATCAAGATCGGCGCCAGCTATTTGAAGCTGGTTTTGGACGACTTTGGTGGCTCAATGGCGATGGCCGCGGCCGCCTACAACGCCGGGCCGGGGCGGCCCCGGCGCTGGCGCGAAGGGCCGGTGGTGGAAGCCGCGATCTGGGCCGAGAGCATCCCCTTCAATGAGACCCGCGACTATGTCAAAAAGGTGCTCACCAATTCGACCCTCTATGCGCAGGTGCTGGGCTTTGAAGACGTCAGCTTGCGCGCACGCCTGGGTCAGCCGATTGGCCCGCGCGAAAACAGCCCGACGATCACTCCAGCAGAGCAGCAATGATGAACAGTAATCCTAATATCCTGATCCTTGGCGGCAGCGGCTTTATTGGCCGCAGCCTGTGTGAACAGCTGACACGCAGCTTCGGTGGGCGTGCACGCATCACGGTGCCGACTCGCCGACTGGCGCACGCCCAAGCGATCCAGGGCTTGCCGGGGCTGACGGTGCTGCAGGCCGATGTGCATCAGCCCGCGCAATTGCAAAGCCTGCTCGCCGGCCATGATCTGGTGATCAATTTGATCGCCATTTTGCAGGGCAACGAAGCACAGTTCGAGCGCGCCCATGTGGACTTGCCGCGTCGCCTGGCCGAAGCCTGCTCGGCGACGGGCGTGCGGCGGCTGATTCATGTCAGCGCCTTGGGTGTGAGCAGCGACGGCAAGCCGGCGCCGTCCCGCTATCTGCGCTCCAAGGCGGCCGGCGAGGCGGTGCTGCGCAGCGCTGATCTGGCGCTGACCGTGCTGCGGCCCTCGGTAGTATTTGGTGCTGCCGACCGCTTCGTCAATCTCTTCGCCAAGCTGCAGGCCATCTTCCCGCTGATGCCTCTGGCGGGCGCCAAGGTCAAGTTCCAGCCGGTCTGGGTCGAGGATGTGGCCGCCGCGATCGTCGCCTGTGTGCAAGACGCCAATACGGCCGGGCAGACCTTTGAGCTCGCCGGCCCACAAGTGCTGACACTGGGCGAGATCGTGCGCTTAGCCGGGCAAATCAGCGGCCATGCGCGGCCGGTCTTGGCGCTGCCGGCGCCCCTGGCTTGGGCGCAGGCATTGATGATGGAACTGATGCCGGGCGAACCGCTGATGTCGCGCGACAACCTGGCCTCGATGCGCGTCCCGAATGTCGCGAGTGGCTTGCTGCCGGGGCTTGAAACAATGGGCATCAAACCCCAATCGCTCGCCGCTGTGGTGCCAAGCTACCTGGGTCTGGGTCAGGGCTGTGCCCGGCTTGATGGCTGGCGCGGTGTTCACCATTGATGCGCCAAGCGCATCACCGCCTTGCGCAAATCTCACCCATCAAGGCGCAGCGCTTGGCTATGCTGACGCCTCATATTCAATCGGAGGGTCAGCATGAAGCTGTATATAGGCAATAAGAACTACTCGTCCTGGTCGATGCGGCCCAGGGTGCTGCTGAAGGCATTCGGCATCCCTTTTGACGAAGTCAAGCTTCGCTTTGACTTCACGCCGGATTCGGCCTTTTACCAAGCCCTGGGCCCGCTCACGCCGACGGCCAAGGTGCCGGTCTTGCAAGAGGACGATGGGTTCGCGGTTTGGGACACCCTGGCCATCACCGAAGCGCTTGCCGACCTGTTCCCAGAGCATGCGATCTGGCCGCGTGAGCGCCAGCAGCGCGCCCGCGCGCGCAGCCTGTGCGCCGAAATGCATGCCGGCTTCGGCAAGCTGCGCAGCCTGTGCCCGATGAATATCGACGCCGACCTGAGCGCCGTGGGCGCCAAACTGCTTGACTCGGAGCCGGCCTTGCGGGTCGATTTGGCGCGTATCGATGCCTTGTGGTGCGATGCCTTGGCCAGCAGCGGCGGGCCGTTTTTGTTCGGCGCCTTCGCTGCGGTGGACGCCTATTTCACGCCGGTGGTGATGCGCGTCACGCGCTATGGTCTGCCGCTGAGCGACACGGCCGGCGCCTATATGCAGGCGGTTGAACAGCATCCAGCGGTCGCCGCCTGGGTCAAGGACGCCGTCGCTGAGCAGGACTTTTTAGACTTCGAGGAGCCGTATCGGCAAAAGGTAGGCAACAAGCCTGAGTTGCTGTGACCTAAAAAAGAAAGAGCGCCACCAGGGCGCTCTTTTCATATCAGGCCTTTGCGGCCCAAAGCTATGACTTGCCTGGGATCAGGCAGCCTTGCGGCGGCGAGCCACGAAGCCGACGGCACCCAGACCCGCCAACAGCAGCGCGTAGCTGCTTGGCTCAGGCACGGCAGTCACGGTCAATTCGCCGGAATAGTTGCCCTTTGGCATCGCAGCGCCATTCAGCGCCAAAACGAATGGTGAGCTTGCGGTGCTTTCCAGGTAACCAGAAACCGACTTGTTCCTGCCCTGCGGGGCGCTGAAGTCAACGGTCAGGCCATTGAAAGTGGAGTTTTGCCAGGTGACGTTCTGGCTGGACATGGTGAGCGTGAACTCATACTTGCCGGCAGCCAAGCCAGCAAAAGTCAGCACGTCGTTGCCACCTTCCAGCAAGACGGATGTGCCGGTGAAGCTCGACACAAAGGAACCTGCGTCCGCAGTGAAGCTCAAACCTTGGTCAGCGGCAGTCGCAGCAAAAGACGAAACGGCAAGCAGAGCTGCGGCGGCAAAATTCAATTTTTTCATGTTTTTCTCTTTAATCAAAAACTCAATACGCCCACCCTGGGCCGGTTCAGGAACTTCCTACTGCCCCCTTGCTACGCACTCTAGCGACGAGCGCCGGCGTCGCCCTCCCCCGATTTGAGGGGAAATTGAAACAAGTTGTGCACTGCAACACATATTTGGCAATGCCCATGAACGCGCAGGGGTCGGCACAACTGAAGACGGCTAAAACATTTTGCGCTGCCGTTAAATCCGCGCCCCTGAAACAACAAAGAGCGCCACCAGGGCGCTCTTTGTTAAACCGGCCTTGCGGCCAAATCTAGCGTTTGTCTGTTGATTAGACAGACTTACGGCGGCGGGCCACGAAACCGACAACACCCAAACCTGCCAGCAGCAGAGCGTAGGTGGTTGGCTCAGGAACTGGAGCCAAAGTCGAGGTGATGACGTAGATGCCGCCAGCGATACCGTTGGCATTGCCTTCGACCTTGTAGAAATAGTTGCCGGCATTCAAAACCGCACTGTTGAAGGTGCTACCTGTTGTGCCGTCAAAGTTGAATGTAGTCACCAAGGTGTCTGCGTCGCCGCCTACGCCATCGCTACCACTGTTCCACAAAGAATACTGACCACCAACGATGTTGAGGAAGTTCAAGTTGTTGCTGGCAACCGTCGTGCTGGTAACCGTCGCAGGAGGCGTCAAGGTAAATGTGAAGTAGTCGGTGAAATTCCCAGCAACGACCAAGCCGCCGAACTCGACCGCATCATGCTCGCCCCAGAAGATGGTGGACGCATTCGCAGCCAACGATCCCAGACCCAAAACAGCCGCTGCAACTGCGGACTTAGCAAAATTCAGTGTCATCATATTTCCCTTGAAGTAGCCGCACCTCAAGTGAAGGCACGAAACAGTTAAAACGCATAAGTCACAATGTAGCCGCTGCGCTCAGTTCGGGCACCCCCCGGTTGGGGGGTATTCGGCTCATTACTCACTTTACCACTTGAATATGACAGTTCTCTCACTACCGGAGTCGCCGTGAAGCAGTATTTGGTGGGCGGTGCGGTGCGCGACCGGCTGTTGGGCCTGGCGGTCAAGGACCGGGACTGGGTTGTCGTCGGCGCCGACCCGCAAGCGATGCTGCAAGCCGGCTACACGCCGGTTGGGCGTGATTTTCCGGTTTTCTTGCATCCGCAGACGTACGAGGAATACGCACTGGCCCGCACCGAGCGCAAGACGGCGCCCGGCTACCACGGCTTTGATTTTCAAGCCTCGCCCGAGGTGACGTTGGAGCAAGACCTGGCGCGCCGCGACCTCAGCATCAATGCCATGGCAGAGGACGCTGAGGGCCAGGTGATTGACCCCTATGGCGGCCAAGCGGACTTGGCCGCCAAGGTCTTGCGCCATGTTTCGCCCGCTTTTGCCGAGGACCCGGTGCGAATCTTGCGTTTGGCCCGCTTCGCCGCGCGCTTTGCAGACTTCCGCGTGGCCCCTGAAACATTGGCCTTGATGCGGCAAATAGTGGCGGGCGGCGAAATTGACGCGCTGGTGCCGGAGCGCGTCTGGCAGGAGTTCGCGCGTGGGCTGATGGAGGCGCAGCCGGCGCGGATGCTCGAAGTCTTGCGCGATTGCGGCGCCCTGGCCCGGCTTTGCCCCGAAGTTGACGCCTTGTTCGGCGTGCCGCAACCCGCGGCCCATCACCCCGAGATTGATACCGGCATCCACCTGCTGATGGTGCTGCAGCAATGCGCCGCCCAGGCCGCGCCGCTGGCGGTGCGCTTCGCCTGCCTCTGCCATGACCTCGGCAAGGGCTTGACCCCAACAGACTTGCTGCCCCGCCATATCGGCCATGAGAGCCGCGGCCTGCCCTTGGTCAAGCGCCTGAGTGAACGTTGGCGCGTGCCGGCCGACTGCCGTGAATTGGCCGAGCTGGTGACGCGCGAGCACACCCATGTGCACCAGTGTGAGGGCTTCTCAGCCGAGGCCCGGTTGCGCTTGCTGGAGCGCTGCGATGCGTGGCGGCGGCCCGAGCGTTTCGAGCAACTGCTTTGGGCCTGCGAATGCGATGCCCGGGGCCGCCAGGGGCTGGAGCACAGGCCCTATCCGCAGCGCGAACTCTTGCTGCGCGATCTGCGTGCGGTCTTGGGCGTCGATCTGGGCGCTGCCAGTGCGGCGGCCTTGGCCGAAGGCAAGAGCGGGCCGGCGGTTGGCCGGGCCGTGCAGGCGGCTCGTTTGAAGGCCTTGCTCGAGCTACAGGCTGTGTGAGCGATCACCGGCCGCAAAGCCGATGGCGTCAAAGCCGTCGCCGGTGGCAAAGCCAATCACCTTGAACAATTCACCCATCTCATGCTCGGCAATCAGCTTGTGCGCCATCACGCGCTCGGCCAAGCCGGCCGTCTCCAGCAAGCCCACCAGGCCGCAGTTGAACAAGAAGTGCGCTTGGTTGGTATAGCCCAGCACGCTCAGGCCCGCGTCCTGGCCGGCCAAGGCAATGGCGCTGAAATTGACGTGCGCGGTGATGTCTTTTTGCCCGAGCAAGACCAACGGGTCGGCGTCGGCGCGGTGCTCGTGGTGGCACATCAAGGTGCCGCCCGAGCGTTGCGGGTGGTAGTACTCGGCCTCTGGGAAGCCATAGTCGATCAAGAAAATCGCCCCGCGCCGCAGCCCGGCCGCCAACGTGCGGACAAAGGCCTCGGCTTGCGGGTGGATTTCGGTCACCGTGTCGGGCGGGAAATGCAGGGAGCCCTCCACCGGCGGGCGCGCTTCGGTGGGCCTGTCGGCAAAGGCCAAGCCCAGGTCTGCACCCAGCACGACGCCGCGCTCGCTCCAAGCCCGGCCATCAAAAGCCAGCAGCTGCACCGGCATCGCATCCAGCACCTCGTTGCCCAGCAGCACGCCGTCAAAGCTGTCCGGCAGCTGATCCCACCACTTGACCTTGTCACCCCAGGACTGCAAGCGCTCGGCCTGACGCTGACGCAGGCTGCCGGACAAATCGACGATGTTGTAGCGGGTAATCGGCTGGCCCTGCGCGTCCAGCGCCTGCAGCACTTGCTCGGCCAAGGCACCGGTGCCGGCGCCGAACTCCCAGACTTCGCTGGTTTCGGTCTGCCTCAAGGCCTGCGCGACCTGCGCAGCCAGCGCAGTGCCAAACAGCGGCGACAGCTCGGGCGCGGTGACAAAGTCGGAGCCGCCCTGCTTGGCGCCCGGCATCAGGCCGAACTTTCGCCGCTGGTTGCTGTAGTAGCCCAAGCCGGGCGCATACAAGGCCAGGGCCATGAAGTGATCAAAACCCAGCCAGCCACCGGCCTCGGTGATGGCTTGGCGGATCAAAGCGTCGAGCGGGCCGTCGGACGTGATCGCTGTCATGCCCGCTGCGCCGTCCAATGCTCAAACGCCTGCGCCGACATCGGCTCGCCTATCAGTTCGCCCTGCAGCCCATCGCAGCCCCACTCGACCAGCAAATCGCGCTGCGCCTGCGTTCGCACGCCCTCGGCGCTGACCTGCAGCCCTAAGCCCGCAGCCATCTGAATAACGGCACGCACGATCGCCGCGGCGCCTTGGTCGGCCGGCAAAGGCGCCACAAAGCTCTGGTCAATCTTGAGTTTGTCCAGCGGCAAGCGGGTCAGATGCGCGAGCGAGGTGTAGCCGGTGCCGAAGTCATCCACCGACACCGTCAGCCCCAAGCCACGCAGGGCGGCCAAGGTGGCCGGGGCGCTGGCAATCTCGTCCATCAACATGCGCTCGGTCAGCTCCAGCTCCAGCCATTCACCGGGCACGCCCAAGTCATGCAGCAGCTTGGCGACCCATTCGGCAAAACCATCCAGACGGAACTCCATGCGCGACAGGTTGACCGCAATCCGCACCGGCGCCACGCCGTGCTGGTGCCAGGCACGCGCCTGCAAGGCCGCCGCCCGCATCACCCAAGCGCCCAGATCCAACATCAAACGGTGCCGTTCGGCCACATCGATGAAGGCGTCCGGGCTGAGCAGGCCGCGTTGCGGATGCTGCCAGCGCAGCAAGGCCTCGGCGCCCAACAACTCACCGCTGGCGGCCGCCACCTGGGGCTGGAAGTACAAAACAAACTCGTTCCGTTCGATCGCCTGCACCAGCTGACTTTCAAGCACCAGCTCCGCATAGGCGCCGTCCGCTTGGCTGGCTTCATAAAAGCAATAGCTGGCGCGGCCCTTGGCCTTGGCCAGATACATCGCCATATCGGCATGCTGGATCAAGTCCTCGACCCTGGCGCCATGGGCCGGATACATCGCCACACCGATCGAGGGCGTGACGGTCAGCCCGTGGCCATCGGCATCTACCGGCACTTCGACCACGGCCAGCAAGGCCAGCAGCACCACCAGCACATCGGCCTGCTCATGCACATCACTGAGCAAGATGACGAACTCGTCGCCGCCGAAACGCGCCACCAGATCGGACGCACGCAGGCAATCGCTGATGCGCCCAGCCACCGTCTTCAAAACCTTGTCGCCCTCCAGATGGCCGAGCGAATCATTGACGCGCTTGAAGTTATCCAGGTCGATGAAAAGCAGGGCCATGCTGCGGCGCTCGGGTGCCGCCACCGGCGCCGTAATCAAGGCTTGCACCTGCTCCATAAAGGCGCTGCGATTGAGCAGGCCGGTCAGGCCATCGTGATGAGCCAGAAATTGGATGCGGGCCTGCGTGGCTTGGCGCTCGCGAATGTCACGCATGATGCACATGCGCAATATCTCGCCGCCACAGGCCAAGCTCCGCACGCTCAATTCGACCGCGATGGGGTGACCGTCACGGTGCAGCATGGCGGTCTCATAGGTCAGCTCGCGGCCGGACTGCATGATTTCTGCCGCCTTGGCCCGCTCGTCGGGGCACACCAGATCAAGCGCCGGCCGGCCCAGCAACTCTTGCGGTCGGTAGCCGAACAGTTCGCACAGCGGTGGGTTGACGTCGGTAATGACGCCGTCGCAATGAAACGCAATGCCCTCCATCGACGCTTGCATGAACTTCGCCAGCCGCGCCTCTGATTCCAGTTTTGCCGCATCGCCCGGCAGCGCGGCCTGCCGGACGCAGACAAAGGCTTGTTGGGCGCTATCCCAGCGGGCCTGCAACACCACGCCGGCCTGCAAATTCAACTCAAAGTCCGCCGCGGCGCCCAGCGCTTGCAGCAACAGCTGACGCTCCACCGGCAGCAAGGCCGCCCAATCGTCGCGCCAGTCTTGCGGCCACAAGGCGTTGGCCTGCAAGACGCGCCCCTGCCTATCCAGCAAGGCGACCGGACAAGGCAGCGACGCCGAGTCAAGGCTGAAGGCCGAAGCAGCGGCGGCGCTCATGGCGGAGCCAGCCCGTCCAGCGTCGCCCGCAGCAGGCAAAGGTCCTCCCAGGCGCGGGCCTTGTCGGCCAAATTGCGCAGCAAGTAGCTGGGCGGAAAGCTCACGATCACCGGGATGCCTTGATAGGCATGCACACGCCCGCGCAGCCGCCCCAAGGGCTCATTGCTGCCCAGCAAGGTCTGCACCGCAAGGCGACCCAGGGCCACAATAATGCGCGGTCTTAGCAACTCGATCTGCCGCGCCAGATAGGGCAGGCATTGCTGCAATTCATCCGGCCCCGGTGTGCTGCCCGGTGGCGGCCGGCATTTCAACGCAGCACTCAGATAGACCTGCCGCTCGGCCGCAATGCCGGCCTGGGGCGACTGATCAAGCGACAAATTGATCGCCCGCAACATATTGCCCAGCAACTGTGCGGCCTGGCCGGCAAACGGCTCGCCCTGGGCGTCTTCTTGCTCGCCCGGCGCCTCCCCAACGACCAAGCATTGCGCCGTGGTTTGGCCGACGCCAAAAACACTGTTGCTGCGGCCACCGCAAAGCCCGCAGGCTCGGCACTCGGCAGCACTGCGGCGCAGTTCTTCCCAGCCCATTTGGGCAATCGCGGGCCCGCGCGCGCCGCGCTCGGGCCGGTCTTGCTCGGGATTCAGCCGCAGCGCCGCCGGTAAGGCTTGCACAGCAGCGATCGGCAAACTGGTCCGGGCGGGTGAAGCGGCCGGCAGATCCGCCGCCGCGATGGCCTGAGGCACGGGTACCGCCACGACTGCCGGCGTCCAAACCCGCAAACCCATTTCGGCCAACATCGCGCGCTGGCGGGCGTCCCAACTCATGGCGGCACCGCCAAACTCATCAGCACGGCATCTTCACGTGCGCCCTGCGGCACCGGGTAGTAGGCGCGCCGCAAACCCATTTCTACAAAACCATAGCGCCGATAAACCTCGCGCGCGCGCTGATTGCCGACCCGCACCTCCAGCCACAGCTGTGTGCAGGCCTGCTCGCGACAAGTGCCGCACAAGGCATCCAGCATCAGACGCGCCAGGCCCCGACCTTGCAGCTCCGGCGCCACCGAAAGATTGAGCAAATGCATCTCGTCCACGCCCTTCATGGCGAGCACGTAGCCCAGCATCTGACTGCGCGGCGCGCGCAAGATGGGGGCGTTGCGCAGCACGAAGGCCGCGTAGCCGGCCGCCAGCGAGTCGATGAAATTTCCCTCGGACCAGGGCATTGCATACACCTGCCGCTCGATGGCCAAAACTTCTTCAATATCGGCGATGCGCATCGGCCACAAGCGCGCTGCATCGTCCGCAAGCTGGGCACTCATGGGCTGACACTCATACGCTGGCGCGCGCCGCCAGGCGCTCCGCCGTGGTCTGCGCCACCTTGTCGCGCACATAGAGTGGTATCGCCTCGGCGGCGTCCATCTGCAAGCCGGCATCCCAGGCTTGGGTGACCAAGGCGGCCAGCGCTGCGGCCCGCAAATCTGTGCGGGGCCAGCGGCGGCCACTGGGCACGTCAACAAGATCGAGTGATTCGGCAAACACCGTCAAGGCCGAGCCGGCCAGCGCCAGCGGCGGCTGCGCAGCCCACAGCGCGCACAAGGCCGCCGGTGTGTACAGCGCCGGCGCACGCTCCACCGACCAAACGCCCTGCTTGCACGCATAGTGGGCGGCATAGATTTCGCCCATGCGCGCGTCCATGGCAACCCAGATCGAGCCGCCCAGCGACGCCGCGTCAAGCTCGGCTTGTTGACGGGCGGCTTCCGCCACCAGCATCAAGCTGTCAATCGACAAAACCGGCTTGCCCGCCCCGAATGCCAAGCCTTGCACCACCGCGCAGGCCGCGCGCAAACCGGTGAACGCCCCGGGGCCACAGCCGAAGCCAATGGCGTCGACATCGGCCAAGCACAGGCCGGCCTGCGCCAACAAAGCCATCGCTTGTGGGACCAAACGGGCCGACGCCTGCGGCCCACCTTCGGCTTCAAACAGCCAACGCCCCTCAGGACTCGTCAGCGCCAAAGCCATCGTTTCAGTGGAACTATCCAGGGCCAGCAATATGCTCATGTCGGCAGTGTAATTGGCGGCCCCACCGAACGAAAAAACCCGGCCGGTTGAGCGCGGCCGGGCTCGTTGGCTGGGCAGAAAATCAAAAAGGGTTGTTGCGAGCGCGGGTCGCCGCCATGTTGCCAATCTGCGAATGCCCGGCGGGCGCATACAGCCGGTCGGTGGCCCACAAATAACTGGTCCAGCTATTGTCTTTGGTGGCCTCCGGGGTCAGGGTCTTGACCGTGCAATCGGGCAAGGCAGGGCTGGCAAGACAGGCCGCATCGGTGAAATTGGAAATGCCAAAACTGCTCGGAAAACGGGCAATGACCTGGGTGTTTTCATCGGTCAGCACCAAGCCGATCAAGCGGCCGTCATTGATGATTTCGACGCGCATTTCGAGATTGAACTCGCGCGTCAAATCGCTCAAAAATTGCGCCCGCGTGGCGTCGAGCTTGTTGTCCACCACCGCCTGCGGCGAGAAACCCATGTCCGGCAGCGTCGACAAAATGATCCGGCCATCGGCCCTGGCAAGCCGATTGACTTGCCCGCCCATGGCTTTGCCGCGTGCGCGCGCCTCGGCAAGCAGGGATTGCTTGCTTTGCGCCGGATATTTGGCGTACAGCTCCATCACGTCATTGACGCCCACCAACACCGAAATCAGGTCCCGTGGGCCAATGCCTGTGGCCAGCAGGCTATCGATCTGCAGCTTGAAGTCGGCCACCTTGGCGCCCGTTTGAGCGCGCATCAAACCTTGCGGTGCGGCCACCTTACCGGGATTGCACTCGGCAAACACCAGGCCAAAAGACGAAGCCAGCGTTTGCACCCAGATCGGGTTGTTTTCACATTCCAGCACGCCGGTGGTGGCGTTGAGCGCATTGATGCTGTGTTTCTTGCCCTCAGGCGTGATCAAGCTCCACTCGTCGCCGAGTGCAATGATGCGAGTCGGATTGAAGGGATCGATTTGTTCGGTGCCGCCGCCGCAGGCTGCCAGCACGGCCAAAGCAGCCATCGACAACAAAGCCCGACCGTAGCGGTATGCGCTACGCTGAATACTCTTCATGAAAACTCCGTCCAATAATTCCAAACACAATTCAAGCCTAGGCCTCAAACGCCGCAGCGGCGCGGGTCAGCCGATCCCGGACCCCGTCCCACTGATTGCCGAGCGGCGGCAATTCAATCCAAATTTCCTGCGCACCGGCCGCATCCAGCTCGCGCAGCACAGCGAACAACTGTTGCGCGGCTGCCAGCGCATCGGCCGGCATCTGCCGCCTCAAGCCGACCTGCGCCGCCGCCACGGTACGGGAATATACCGCCAGGCCCAAGGGAAGCGGCCGGGTCAAGCGTCCAGCCAAGTCCACCGCGCTGTACAGACGCACGGTAGCGCGCGGCGCGTAATGGGCAGCCAAGGTCCCCGACGCTCGCGGCGCTTGTGCATCCGGGGCTTGCAAAGTTTGGCCCAATGCCGCCTCAATCTGCGCCACCGTCAGCACGCCAGGTCGCAACAAGACCGCGCCGCCGCGGCTGCAGTCAACAATGCTTGACTCGATGCCGACCGCGCATTCGCCGCCGTCCAGCACCAGCAAATCGGCGTCGAATTCGCTCACCACATGCTGCGCCTGGGTCGGGCTGACACGGCCAAAGCGGTTGGCGCTGGGCGCTGCCACGCCGAGCACGCCCTGCTCCCGCGCTGCCGCCAGCAAAGCGCGCGCCACCGGGTGCGCCGGGCAACGCAGGCCGATGCTGTTCTGGCCGCCGGCCGCCGCCGCGGCAATAGCCGGCGCGCGCGGCACGATCACCGTCAACGGGCCGGGCCAAAAGGCCGCCATCAATCGCTTGGCGAGCAGCGGCAACTCGGTGCTGAAACAAGCCGCATCGGCCGCGTCCAGCACGTGAACGATCAAGGGGTGATCGGCGGGCCGGCCCTTGGCGGCAAAAATCTTCGCCACCGCCACGTCGTCGTCGGCGCGCGCGCCGAGGCCGTAGACCGTCTCGGTCGGCAGAGCGACCAGCTCGCCGGCCGCCAAGCGGGCGGCGGCGAGCGCGATGGCGCGGGGATCGACTCCGTTCAGCAACATTGGGGCGACATCACCAATCAAGCGCCAAACCCAACAGCGCGGCGGCTTGGCGCGCGCGGCTTTTGGCCTGCTCCGGCGTGGCCGCCGTGATATTCAAATGCCCCATCTTGCGGCCGGGCCGGGCGCTGGCCTTGCCGTACAAATGCAGATGCGTGCCGGGCAGCGCCAGCACTTGGTCCCAGGCGGGTGTGCGCTCAATGTCCGGCGCAGCCGGGCTGAACCAGAGGTCGCCGAGCAGATTCAGCATCACGGTCGGTGAATGCAGGCGCGGCTGCACCAGCGGCAGGCCGGCCATCGACCTCACCTGCAGGTCAAACTGCGACAGATCGCAGGCATTCATCGTGTAGTGGCCCGAGTTGTGCGGGCGCGGCGCCATCTCGTTGACGATCAGGCGGCCGTCTTGCAGCACAAAGAACTCCACACAAAGCACGCCGACATAGTGCATCGAGGCGGCAATGCGGGCCGCCGAGGCCAAGGCCTCACTCTGCAGCGCGGCGCTGACGTCGGGCGCGGGCACTTGGGTGACCGCCAAGATGCCGGCCACATGCAGATTCTGTTGAACCGGAAACTGCACGATGGCACCCTGTGCATTGCGTGCGCTGATGACCGAGATCTCCAGCGCCAGCGGCAGCAGCTGCTCCAGCACGCAGCGCACCTGTCTGAGCTGGCCCCAAGCGTCAGCCAACTCGGCGCGGCTGCGCACGCGCACCTGGCCCTTGCCGTCATAGCCCAGCGTGGCCGTCTTCAAAATACCCGGCAACAAGTCGTCGCTGACGGCCAGCAAATCGGCCTCGGTGGCAATCACCGCATAGGGTGCACAGGCGACGGCGCTGGCGGCGAAATGGGCCTTCTCGGCGACGCGGTCCTGGCAAATCGCCACCGCCGCCGCGGCCGGCGCAACCAAGCGGGTTTGCGCCAACTGCGCCAGCGCCTGCGCCGGCACGTTTTCGAATTCGGTCGTGATGGCGGCGCATTGCCGGGCCAGCTCGTTCAAGGCCGCTGCGTCCAGGTAATCGGCGCGGATATGTTGATGTGCCACCAAGCCAGCGGGACTGTTAGCATCCGGGTCCAACACCACGGTGCGAAAACCCAGGCTTTGCGCCGCATGCACAAACATACGGCCAAGTTGGCCGCCGCCCATCACGCCGAGGCTGGCTTCACCCGGCAAGCATGTGTCCAGCATCAGACCAAATCCTGCGTCATCGCACGCGCCGCCTCGGTCTGGCGGGCGCGGTAGGCCATCAGTCGCGCACGCAACTCGGCGTCGCGGGTGGCCAGCATGGCGACCACGAACAAGGCCGCGTTGCCAGCACCGGCATTGCCAATCGCAAAAGTGGCGACCGGGATGCCCTTGGGCATCTGCACAATCGAATGCAGTGAATCGACGCCCTGCAGATGGCGGCTGGCCACCGGCACGCCCAGCACCGGCACGACGGTCTTGGCGGCCAACATGCCAGGCAGGTGAGCGGCGCCACCGGCCCCGGCGATGATGGCCAGCAGGCCGCGCTCGGCAGCAAGCTCGGCATAGGCGAACATATCGTCCGGCATGCGGTGGGCCGACACCACGCGCGCCTCGAAGGCGATGCCGAACTCGGCGAGAATGGCGGTCGCATGCTTCATGGTGTCCCAGTCACTGCTGGAACCCATCACCACGCCGACCAAAGGAGTTGCTGCTGCTATGTTCATTGAGAAGCTCGGCAAGTCCGCTAAGCCAGTAAGCACTAAAGCCTTGAATTGTAGGCGGCGAGCGCCATTTGCTCCCTGCCAGCCATTTTCGATCCGCCATTCAGCCACGCCGCCATGATTGACATCACCTTACAAAACTTCGAATCCGAACTGATCAATGGCTCGATGCAGCAGCCGATGCTGTTGGACATCTGGGCACCCTGGTGCGGGCCCTGCCGCACGCTCGGGCCGATGCTGGAGCAGTTGGAGATCGCCTATGCTGGCCGCTTCAAGCTGGCCAAGGTGAATGCCGACGAAGTGCCCGAGATCTCCAACCAGCTGAGCCAGATGTTCGGCGTGCGCAGCATTCCGTTTTGCGTGATGTTTGTCGACGGCCAGCCGGTCGACGGCTTCGTCGGCGCCGTGCCGGAAGCGCAGATTCGCGAGTTTTTGGACAAGCATGTGCCGGCCGGCGAAGTGCTGGAAGCGCAAGAAGAAGTCGCCGCGGCCGAGGACTTGATGGCCGAGGGCGACTTGGAAGCCGCGCTGGCCAGGCTGCAAAACGCATTGGACGCCGACCCTGCCAACGAAACGGCGCGCTTTGACTATGTGAAAGCCTTGCTGGAGCTGGGCCTTTTGGCCGATGCCAAGACAGCCTTTGAGCCGGTCGCCGCCAAAGCGGTGGACACCATCACACCGCATGCCCGCTTTGCCGCGCTTGGGGCTTGGCTGGCGGCCGCCGAGCGCGCGGCAGCTGGCTTGAACAGCAGCGAACTGCAAGCTGCCGTCGCCACCAACAAGCGCGACTTCGACGCCCGCTTCGCCCTGGCCCAAGGTCTGTTCGCACGCCAGAGTTATACCGAGGCGATGGATGAGCTGCTGGAAATCATCATGCGCGACAAGGCCTGGAACAACGGCTTGGCGCGCAAGACCTATGTGGCAATTTTGGAGTTGATGAGCCGACCTGCGCCAAAAGTGGCCGCCGCCGAGGCCAAGGGCACCCTGGAGTTGGCCGGTCAGGCCGCAGTGGTTCCGCGCGACCCGCTGCTGGATCAGTACCGCCGCAAGCTCAGCATGGCGCTGAACTGATGGGTTAGCGGGGCCGCAGCTCGCACTGGGCCAGGGCCTCGCTCCATTGCCGCTGCTGTTCAGCAAATGCCAGCCAGCCGGCATTGGCCTGCGCATCGTGCCGAGCAGCGGCCGCCGTTTCACTCAAGGCCGTGAACACCTGAGCCAAGCGGCTGTGCGCGGCCGCCCTGTCGTCGGCGTCACACAGCGCGTCAAGCTCCGACTCGGCCTCATGCGCCTGCTGCAAAGCCAGCGCGGCCTGGCCGGTGTTGGCCCGACACCAAGCCAAATCGGCCAGCAAACTACTGCTCCAACGCGCCAAGCCGGCCGCCATCGTCTGCGGCAGATGGGTCTCGAACAAGCTGCGGGCCTGCTCGTAGTTGCCCTCAACGGTCAGAATCTGGGCCCGCAAAATAGAGGTCAAATCCGGTAGCACCGAGCCCCCGACCGCAGCGTCGTAATGACTGATCGAGTCGGCGCCGAGCAAGAGCCCCGAGCCCTGCACCAAGCCATGCGACAAAGCATCACGCCGCACTTGCGCCGTGCGGGTCGCGGCCATGTTGTACATCAGCGCCGACAGTGAGGCATCGTCGCCGTCGGCCAGCGCGTGCGCGCGCGCCTTGGCATACCAGTCACGCGACAAATCGGCGCGGCCGGTCAAATCGTAGGCCAGGCCCATCACGGTACAAAGCCGGTAGCGCGCGTCATGGTCATTCGGCATGGCCTGCTCATCACAAACCTGCGCCTGCGCCAGCATCTCCGGCAAGTCGTGGCGCAGATACGCAAACTGCGCCAGCCATGCCGAGCACAACGCCCCCAACTCGGCCAGCGCCGCGGCCTTGGCCATTTGCTGCGCGCGCACCACCTTCTCCTGCGCAGCGCTGCTGAAGTCGGTGTAGTAACTCATCAGGCCTTCGGCGTAATGCAGCCAAGCCGCGATCTCGGGGTTCGGGTGTTGAAAAGCCAGCAGATGCAAGGCCGTCAAATCCTCCCGCGCCTGGCTCATCTGCCCATGCCGCATGCGTGCCACGGCACGCTGCACCTTCAGGCTGGCACTTTGCGCTGCTCCTCCCGCTTTTGCGATATCGGCGTCCAGCCGCTTCAGCAAACGGCTCTTGATGTTCATGCCTGCGTCAAACGCTGCAAGGCTTCCATGTACTTGGCCGCCGTGTTGGCAATCACCGCAGCCGGCAGCGCCGGCGCCGGCGCCGTCTTGCCCCAAGGCTTGCCATCAACTGAAGCCTGCTCCAACCAGTCACGCACAAACTGCTTGTCATAGCTGGGCGGATTGATGCCTTGCCTGTAGCTCTCGACCGGCCAGTAGCGCGAGGAGTCGG
>NZ_JANNMI010000114.1:0-5766 GCF_031397715.1 Roseateles sp. | reverse complement strand
CTGCGTCCATGGCGTGGTGGACGTCGATGCGGACCTTTCTGAGGTCGAGACGGAGCAGGTTCATATTGACCTTGAGACCGCTGATCTCTTTGGTGACCTCGGCCGCCAGTTGCTTTCACCGCGATATCGCGCCCGACAATGTGATTTTGCTGGGCGCCAGTCAGCAGCCCTTGTTGCTGGATTTTGGTGCGGCGCGCCGCGTGATCGGTGACATGACGCAGGCCTTGACCGTTATTCTCAAGCCCGGCTACGCGCCGGTGGAGCAGTACGCCGAAGCGCCCAATATGAAGCAGGGCGGCTGGACCGATGTCTACGCCTTGGCGGCGTCGGTGCACTTTGCCATCATGGGCCGCACGCCGCCGACTTCGGTCGGGCGGTTGATGAGCGACAGCTATGTGCCGCTGGCGGAGTCGGCCGCGGGGCGCTACAGCCCGAAGTTTTTGCAGGCCATTGACCGCGCGCTGCGGGTGCGGCCTGAGGACCGTACGGCGTCGATTGCCGATTTGCGCGCCGATTTGGGTCTCGGCGGCGCCGCGTCCGCCCAACCGGAGTCCCTCCGCAGTCATTTGGATGCGCCGACGCAGATCAGCGCCCACGCTGCAACTGCAACTGCAACTGCGCCGGCGCCGGCACCGGTAGCAAAGTCAGGCAAGGCTGTTTGGCTGGGCCTGGGTGCCTTGCTGCTGGCGGCTGCTGGTGGCGGCGTCTATGTGTTAAGCGGACAAGAGAAGGGGCAAGACCCGGCGCTGGCCGAGCCGGCCGTGGTCAAGCCAGCGCTGGCTCTGCCGACACCGACGCCCGCTTTGACCACCGCCGCAGCGGCCAGCCTTGCACCGAGCCAAGCGTTTGAGCAAATTTTGCAAGCCCAAACGGCGGGATTCAAGGTCACGGCGACAAGTGCCAAACAGCAGTTCCGTATTGGCAAAGATCCGCTGGCCTTCACGGTCGAGTCCGCGCGTGACGGGTTCGTCAACGTGTTGATGCTGGGCCAAGACGGGGCCTTGCTGCTGCTGTTCCCCAATGCTCAGGCGCCCGACAACCGGATCAAGGCGGGCAGGCCGCTGGCGTTGCCGCAGAACAGCTGGCCGCTGGAGACCGCCGAGCCGCCGGGACCCCAGCAGTTTTTGGTGATCGTCAGCGCTCAGCCGCGTGACTACAGTGCGCTGAGCAAAGAGCGCGACGAGATGTTCCTGAAGCTGCCGACCGGCGAGCAGGCCGCCGCCTTGACGCAAGCGCTGAAGGCAAACGGTCAGCTGACCACGTCATATTTGCTGGGGCTAGGCCGCGCCTGCTCGGCGAGCAACTGCGATGATTTCGGCGCTGCACAGTTCGCTGTCGAGGTTGTCCGCTGAGCCACGGCGCTAGGGGCTTGCGGTCAGCGTCTGCGAATGCTGCAATTTGACTGTCACGGAGTGCTGCTACCGTGCTGGGCTGGCTTGGGCTTGGGCTTGGGCTTGGGGCCGGAAGATAGCCCTTGTTTGAAGGCGCTGGATTTTTAGAAAAACTTAATGTTCAGCGCCGCCGTCTTGCTTTAAAGTGCATAGCGCTTGAGTCACCCACCTGTGTTGACACAGCTCAAATTTTCACCCAATAAGCCAAGTGAGTGAGTCATTGATGAGTGATTTTGAAGCGATGGAGAGCAAGGTGGCCGAGTGGCTCTTGCCGCTGCCGAGTGAGGCCTCGCCCTGCGGTCCCGATCTTGAGTACGACAATGAATTTCTGGCGTTGACGCAGGCCGCGGCCGGCAAGCCTGAGTCGCAGTTTGGCCCCGCGGAGTTGCCCGTGTGGCGCAATGTGGTCGGCATGGCCGAGGCGCTGATGGCGCGTACGCGCGATTTGCGGATCGCGATTCTTTGGTTGCGCGGATGCCTGCACACTCAAGGTTATGGTGCCTTTCCGGTCGGGTTGAAGTTGCTGCATGGCTTGATCAGTAGCCATTGGACCCCTATCCACCCGCTGCCCGACCCGGATGACGGCGACCCCTATGCGCGGGTCAATGCCCTGACCTTGCTGCGTGAGAACGAAGGCTTGCTGGGAGATTTGCGCGCCGCCTTGTTGGTCGAGGATCGCAGCATCGGCTTGCTGAGCGTGCGTGCGGTCGAGCTCGCACTTGGGCTGGCGACGGCGCGCAGCGATGAAGAGACGCTCGGGCAGGGCCCGGTCAAGCAGATGCTGGCCGCCGCGCTGGCCAAGGATGCCGGGCTGCGAGCGCAATGCCAGGAGGCGGTGACACAAGTGCGGCAATTGACGGCCGCGCTGAACGAAGCGCTTGGCAGTGAGCAGGCACCGGATTTGCGGCCGCTCTACAGTATTTCCAACGGCGTGCTGAGCTGCCTTCCTGCGGACGAGGCGACCGAAGCCACCAGCGACCAGGCTGCTGAGGGTGCGAACGAGCGCGCGCCGGGCGGCGCGGCTGCTGGTGCCTCAAGCAAGAAGGGCCTGTCCGGCAGCGTCAACTCGCGGGAAGATGCGATCCGAGCGATTGCCATGGTCTGCGAATATCTTGAGCGAGCCGAGCCCGCCAATCCGGCCCAGCTCTTTCTGCGCCGCGGTAGCCAGCTGATCAATCAAAACTTCTTGCAGTTGATGAAGCTGCTGGCACCTGACGCCTTGTCCGGCGTCGCCGGGCTGGTAGGGGTCGACCCGTACAGCATTGACGGCCCTGAACAGTGATGATTCGCGCTGTTTGTGTTTTTTTCATATTTGTAGTTCTTCACCGTCGCACAGGAGCTTGGAATGAGTAGCAGCCAAAAATTCATCGCGCGCAATCGCGCGCCACGGGTCCAGATTGAATATGACGTCGAGGTTTACGGCGCCGAGAAAAAGGTTCAACTGCCGTTCGTGATGGGCGTGATGGCCGATTTATCCGGCAACCCGGCCGACCCTTTGGCGCCGGTGGCGGACCGCAAGTTTCTGGAAGTCGATGTTGATAACTTCGATGCCCGCATGAAGGCGATGAAGCCACGTGTGGCCATGCAAGTGCCGAACTCGCTGACCGGCGAAGGCAATCTGAGCGTCGACATCACCTTCGACAGCATGGATGACTTCTCACCCGACGCGGTGGCGCGCAAGGTGGATTCGCTCAGCAAGCTGCTGGATGCGCGCCAACAGTTGCAAAACCTAGTGACTTATATGGACGGCAAGGGCGGCGCTGAAGAGTTGATCGGCAAGTTGATCAATGACCCGGCCTTGTTGGGGGCGCTGGCCTCGTCGGCGAAGCCGCCGGACGCTTGAGTTCAGTCAGCTCATCCCGCACCCAACAATTCACCCAAAAGATACTGGAGAAATAGATGGCCAACTCCCAAGACGTCCAAGCCTCCGCATCATCAGCCGCGCTGGCCAGCGTAGCGATGGAAGGCAGTGACCTCGCTTCGCTGCTGCAAAAAGAATTCAAGCCCAAGTCCGACGAAGCGAAAAGCGCGGTCGAACAAGCGGTGCAAACCCTGGCCCAGCAGGCGCTGAGCCAGACCGCGCTGATCGGCAGCGACACCGTGGCGTCGATCGAGGCGATGATCGCCGCGATCGATAAGAAGCTGTCGGAGCAGATCAACCTGATCCTGCATCACCAAGACTTTCAAAAGCTCGAAGGCGCTTGGCGCGGTCTGCATTACATGGTGAACAACACCGAGACCGATGAGTCGCTGAAGATCCGGGTGATGAACGTCTCCAAGGCCGAGTTGGGCAAGACGCTGAAGCGCTACAAGGGCACCAGCTGGGATCAAAGCCCGATCTTCAAGAAGGTCTATGCCGAGGAGTTCAGCCAGTTCGGCGGTGAGCCTTTCGGTTGCCTGGTCGGTGACTATCACTTCGACCAGAGCGCACCCGATGTGGAGCTGCTGTCGGAGATGGCCAAGATTGCCGCGGCCGCCCATGCGCCCTTCATCACCGGCGGCTCGCCGACCCTGATGCAGATGGACTCGTGGCAGGAGTTGGCCAATCCACGCGATTTGACCAAGATCTTCACGACGCCAGAGTACGCCGCTTGGCGCTCGCTGCGTGAGTCAGAAGACTCCAAATACATCGGCCTGGCGATGCCGCGTTTCTTGTCACGCATGCCTTATGGCGCCAAGACAAACCCGGTGGAAGCCTTTAATTTCGAGGAAGACACTGGCTCGGCCGACCACGGCAAGTACACCTGGGCCAATGCCGCCTACGCGATGGCCACCAATATCAACCGCTCCTTCAAGGAGAACGGTTGGTGCACGCGGATTCGCGGTATCGAATCGGGCGGTGCGGTGCAAAACCTGCCCACCCACACCTTCCCGACCGATGACGGCGGCGTGGACATGAAATGCCCGACCGAAATCGCGATTGAAGACCGTCGCGAGGCCGAGTTAGCCAAGAACGGCTTCATGCCCCTGGTGCACCGCAAGAACAGCGATTTCGCCGCCTTCATCGGCGCGCAGTCGCTGCACAAGCCGGCCGAGTACGACGATCCGGACGCGACCGCCAACGCCAATTTGGCCGCCCGCTTGCCGTATCTGTTTGCCACTTGCCGCTTCGCGCATTACCTGAAGTGCATCGTGCGCGACAAGATCGGCTCGTTCAAGGAGCGCGCCGAAGTCGAGCGCTGGCTGACCAAGTGGGTGATGCAATATGTCGACGGCGATCCGGCCAACTCGTCCGAGCAAACCAAGGCGAAAAAGCCCTTGGCTGCGGCCGAAGTGGTGGTGGAAGAAGATCCGGCCAACCCAGGCTATTACAGCTCCAAGTTTTTCCTGCGGCCGCATTACCAGTTGGAAGGGCTGACCGTCTCGCTGCGGCTGGTGTACAAGCTGCCATCGGTCAAGGGCTAGACAAGCGCTTTAGTTTCAACCTTCCCCGGTCGGCTGCATGGCTGGGGGCGCTCTCAAACTGAGCGTTTTTTGCAGTATCTAACGCCCAATTTGGGTGGCATTTCAGGAGAGCATCATGGCATTGGATATGTTCATCAATTTGGGCGCAGCCATCAAAGGCGAGAGCCGCGACAAAGCACAAGGCGCCAAGGGCGACGTTGATGTGTTGGCCTGGAGCTGGGGGATGTCGCAGTCCGGCTCGACCCATATGGGCGGTGGCGGCGGCGCCGGCAAGGCCAACTTCCAGGATTTGTCGTTCACCAAGTATGTGGACTCTGCATCAAGCGCCCTGATGGTCGCCTTGGCCAAGGGCAGTCACATCGCCGAGGTGGTATTGATGGTGCGCAAGGCCGGCGAAGGCCAGCAAAAGTACATCCTCATCACGATGAAGGAAGTGATCGTCACCTCCGTCAGCACCGGTGGCTCCGGTGGCGAAGACCGCCTGACCGAGAACGTCACGCTGAACTTCGCCAAGGTGGCCTTCGACTACTTCAAGCAAGATTCCAAGGGCGCAGTGGCCAGCGCCGGTATCTTCAAGTGGAACATCGCCCAGAACGTGGCGGGCTGATTCCACAACAGGCCGCGCCGCATGGGTTTTGCGGCGCGGCCTGTGTCGGGCCGAGAACACGCCGCCGACCCCCGATCAGGCCTCGCAACAGGCCTGATCGGTTTTTGGATCGGCATTTGCTGGCCGGGCCTCGGTCTGCGTGAGGCCCCGCATCCCCCTGGTTGGTTGCGCCGCAGATGGGCAGCGCAACCGTCTTGCACTGGCATACCCGAGGCACTCCACGATGGCCGACACCCGCGCCGCAGAACAGGCCCTCAAGGATGGCGACGCCCTGCGCGCCTTGAAGCTGCTGACCGAGCAGGTCCGCGCCCATCCGCAGGACGCCAAGCTGCGCGTCTTCCTGTTCCAGCTGCTGTGCGTGCT
>NZ_JANNMI010000108.1:0-14143 GCF_031397715.1 Roseateles sp. | reverse complement strand
TTGTGGATGCCGGTCAGCAGGCGCTCGTAAGCGATGTGCAACAGCGCCAAGCCCGGTGCTTCGTAGATGCCGCGGCTCTTGGCCTCGATGATGCGGTTCTCGATCTGGTCGCTCATGCCCAGGCCGTGGCGGCCACCGATGCGGTTGGCTTCCAGCAGCAACTCGACGGGATCAGCGAACTCGACGCCGTTCAGCGCGACCGGCTGGCCTTCATCGAAGCGCACCGTCACTTGCTCGGCCTTGACGACCACATCGTCGCGCCAGAAGGCTACGCCCATGATGGGGTTGACGATTTTGATGCCGCTGCTCAAGAACTCCAGGTCCTTGGCCTCGTGCGTTGCGCCCAGCATATTGGAGTCGGTCGAATAGGCTTTTTCGGCCGACATTTTGTAGCCGAAGCCGGCCGCCGTCATGAAGGCCGACATCTCGGCGCGGCCGCCCAGCTCGTCGATGAATTGTTGGTCCAGCCAGGGTTTGTAAATTTTCAGCGCCGGGTTGGTCAGCAGGCCGTAGCGATAAAAGCGCTCGATGTCATTGCCCTTGAAGGTCGAGCCGTCGCCCCAGATATTGACGTCGTCGGCCTGCATCGCGGCCACCAGCATGGTGCCGGTGACGGCGCGACCCAGTGGTGTGGTGTTGAAGTAGGTGACGCCGGCGGTGCTGATGTGGAAGGCGCCGCTTTGCAGCGCGGCAATGCCTTCATGGGCGAGCTGGGCGCGGCAGTCGACCAGCACGGCCTTTTCGGCGCCGTACTGCATGGCCTTGCGCGGGATGTCCTCGTAGTCGGGCTCGTCCGGCTGGCCCAGATTGGCGGTGTAGGCATAAGGGATCGCGCCCTTGTTGCGCATCCAGTGCAGCGCGGCGCTGGTGTCCAGGCCGCCGGAGAAAGCGATACCGACCTTTTGGCCGACGGGGATTTGCTGAAGAATGGTTGACATGGGCTGCTGAGTTGGACGAGCGGGCGACGACGGAATTCGCGGCCGAGACCGGCGTATTTTCTGTCAGTTTTCAAACCGGTCGGCTGGAGCGTCGCTTCGCACCCACATTGCCGCCGCTCGCCTTGTCGCGCCGGTGACGCAGGGCGGCGTCGCCAGCCGACAAGATGCGGCAGAGCCAGCTTGGAGACATCGCCGATGAACAATCCCTTGGTCCGCCATCAGCAGCACGCCGTGCAGAAAAAATCTTGGCCGCGACGTCTGCCGCGCGTGCTGCAGGTACCGCAGACCTCGCTCTGGTTCAATCTGGAGGTGGCGGCCACGCGCTATTCGACCAAGCCCGCCACGCTGTACGGCGGCCAGGCGCTCAGCTATGCCGAGCTGAAGTCCAGCGCCGAGGCGTTGGCCGGCTGGCTGCAGGCCATGGGCGTGGCGGCCGGCGACCGGGTCGCCGTGTTTATGCAGTACTGCCCGCAGTTCCTGATCGCCTTTTACGCCATCAACCGCGCCAATGCGGTGATGGTGCCGGTCAACCCGATGAACCGGGCCGAGGAGTTCGGCCATTACATCAGCGACCCCGAGACCAAGCTGGTGATCTGCAGCGCGGAGCTGGCCGCCATCGTCGACGCAGCCAATCAGGCTCAGCCGCTGGCGCGGCGCTTGCGGGCCGTGCTGGTGACGCGTTACTTGGACGCCTTGCCGCAGGCTGGGCTGCCTGACGATACGGACATGCCGCCGACCATGCAGCAATGGCTGATGGCCGCGCCGGCCTTGCCCGCCGGCATGACGCCCTGGGCGGCTGCGCTGGACGCTGGCCTAGCGCCCGGCCCGCACACGGCCAAATCCGATGATCTGGCGCTGTTGCCCTACACCTCGGGCACCACCGGCTTGCCCAAGGGTTGCATGCACAGCAATGCCAGTCTGATGGCCAACTGCTGCGGCGGCGGGCTGTGGGCTCAAGCCTCGGCCGAATCGGTCAGCTTGAGCGTGGTGCCGATGTTCCACGTGACGGGCTTCTTGTACGGCGTCTTGGGCCCTGTCTACCAGGGGCTGACGACGGTGATCATGCCGCGCTGGGATCGCGAGCTGGCCGGGCGGCTGATTTCGCGCTACCGGGTCACGCACTGGACCTGCATCCCGACCATGATCATCGACTTGTTCGCCAGCCCCAACTACCGGAGTTTCGATCTCTCCAGCCTGCTCTATCTGAGCGGCGGCGGGGCGGCGATGCCCGAGGCGGTGGCGCAGCGCCTGCTGGATGAGTTCGGCCTGAGTTTTGCCGAAGGTTACGGCCTGACCGAGACCGCCGCGCCCTCGCACGCCAACCCGCCCGAGCGGGCCAAACTGCAGTGCCTGGGGATCCCGATTTACGGCGTTGATTCGCGCATCGTTGACCCCGAGACGCTGGACGAAATGGCTATCGGCGAGGTCGGCGAAATCATCACCCACGGGCCGATGCTGTTCGGCGGCTACTGGCGCCAGCCCGAGGCCACGGCGGCGGCCTTTGTCGAGATCGAAGGCAAGCGGTTTTTCCGCACCGGCGATCTGGGTCGCATGGACGAAGACGGCTATTTTTTCCTGACCGACCGGCTCAAACGGATGATCAACGCCAGCGGCTACAAGGTTTGGCCCAGCGAGGTCGAGCTGCTGCTCTACAAATGCCCTGCCGTGCAAGAGGCTTGCATCATTGCCGCCAAGGACGCCTACCGGGGCGAGACGGTCAAGGCGCTGGTGGTGCTGCGCGCCGAGAGCCGGGGCAAGACCACGGCGGCCGACATCAGCGCCTGGGCCAAGGAACACATGGCCTCCTACAAGGTGCCCCAGCTGATTGAATTCGTCGACAGCCTGCCCAAGTCGGGTGCGGGCAAGGTGATGTGGCGGCTGTTGCAGGAGCGCGAGGCTGCGCCCTAGAAACCCGCGCCGGGCTGGGCCAGATAGGTCAGCTCGGGGTCGGTCGAGGCGCGGCCCAGGACGCTATTGCGGTGCGGGAAGCGACCAAAGCGCGCGATCACGTCCAGATGCCGGCGTGCGTAGTCCAGCGCGCCGGCCATTCTGGCGTCGCTGGCCGCCAAGGCCTCGAACTGCTGCACCGAGCGTTGCTGCAGGGCTAGGTCCTCCGCATGCTCCAGCGGCAGCAGCGCGAACCAGCGCTGCAGCGGCTCCAACGCCCCACTGTCCAGCAAGCTCAGGCTGAGTTGCAGGGCCAGGTCATCGCCGACGAAGGCTTGCGGGCTGTCGCGGTAGACATTGCGGGTGAACTGGTCCAGCAGCAGGATGCGGGCCAGCCGGGCGAGTGGCGAATCACCCCAGGCCGGCAAGCGGCCGGCCAAGGCGTCCGCTATCAAGCCGCTGAAGCGCTGCGTGATCTCGGCATCGGTGGCCGCGCTTTTTTGAAACCAAAGCGCCCGGATCTGGCCGTCTTCGGCGCTGCCGAGAGGCCCGAACCAGTAGTTCAAGACTCGCTGCACCGGCGCCGCCTCGGTCAGCCGCTGCCAGCGCGGGTAACGTTGCAGATGAGCGGCGACATAGCTGCAGGCCGGCACGACTTGCAAGCCCTGCGGCGCCGCCCATTGCAGCGCGTGCTAGACCAAGCGGCCGGCCAGGCCACGGCCGCGCAGTGCCGGCGCCGTGCCGGTGTGAGTAAAGATCAGCTGCTCGCCTTGCGGTAGATAGTCCAGCTCCAGGCCATGGCCGTCGACCGTGGCGCTGAAGCGGCCCCGGGCTGGGTCGTGCTGGATGTTCAAGTCATTGCTCATGGTCTAACGTCCCAGTTGCTGCCACAGATAACTGTATTCCAGCGCCTGCAGCGTGGCGCGCTGCTGGTTGTCGGCCGCGCCGCCGTGGCCGCCCTCGATGTTCTCGAAGTAGAGCACCGCATGCCCCAGCGCCTCCATCCGCGCTGCTGTTCTGCGCGCATGGCCGGGGTGAACGCGGTCGTCGCGGGTCGAGGTGGTGAACAGCACTTTCGGATACCTGACGCCGGCGCGGACGTTTTGATAGGGGCTGTACTTGGCAATGAAGGCCCAGTCTTGCGGCTGATCCGGGTCACCGTACTCGGCCATCCACGAAGCGCCGGCGAGTAACTGGTGATAGCGACGCATATCGAGCAGGGGCACCTGGCAGACCACGGCGTTGAACAGCTCCGGGCGTTGCACAAAGGTGGCGCCGACCAGCAGGCCGCCGTTGCTGCCGCCCATGATGCCGAGGTGGCGCGGGCTGCTGATGCCGCGCCGAATCACATCCTCGGCCACGGCAATGAAATCGTCATAGCTGCGCTGCTTTTGGTCGCGCAGCGCTGCCTGATGCCAGCTCGGTCCGAACTCCCCGCCGCCGCGGATATTGGCCAGCACCAACACGCCGCCGCGGCCATACCAGGCGCGGCCGAAGCCGCCCGAGTACCAGGGCTGTAGGGCGACCTCGAAGCCGCCGTAGCCATAGAGAAGGGTGGGGTTGCGGCCGTCGGCGCTAGCACCTGCTGGCCAGACGACGAAGTAGGGCACTTGCGTGCCGTCGGCGCTGCTGGCGAAGAATTGCTCGGTCTTCATGCCGGCGGCGGTGAACTGCGGGCTGCGGCTTTTCAGCAGCTGGCGCTGGTCGCCGCCGGTCTGCGCCAGGAACAGCGAGTCGGGGGTCAGGAAGTCCGCGTAATTGAGCAGGTAGTGTTCGGCAAACTCGTCGCCTTCGGGCAGTTCGCTGTCGTACAAGCTGGCCAGCTGGAGGTGGCCGGGGAAGGGCGCGTCGATGCGGCGGTGAACAGGCGACGGGCCGTCAAAGCGCCATGCCTCCAAGCGGCTGGCGACTTGGTCGCTGATGTTCAAGATGACCTGCGAGCGGGTCAGCGCATAGGCGTCCAGCGAGCGGGTAGGCGTCGGGCTGAACAAGACCTGGAAGCTGCGCTCGCCGCGCAGATAGGCGGCCGCGTCGCTCAGCAGCAGGCTGCCGGCCGCATAGGTCTGGTCACTGAGATGCCAGTCGCTGCGCGGCTGCAGGAGCAGGCGCGCGCCCCAGAACTGCTGTTGCATATCGCTGGGTAAATCAAGCTCGACCAGTCGCTCACCGTCCAGCAAAAAGCGCGCCTCGTTGTAGAAGTCCAGCGCGCGGCTGAAGATCGTGCGCTCGAAGCCGGGGCTGTGGTCGACATGCACAGCCACCGCCACATCCTGGGCCTCGCCCTCGAACACCGTGGGCGCATCGGTCAGCGCCGTGCCGCGTTGCCAGCGCTTGATGATGCGCGGGTAGCCGGCCTCCGTCATGCTGCCGGGGCCGAAGTCGGTGGCGACATAGAGGGCGTCGGCATTGATCCATTCGACCAAGCTCTTGGCCTCGGCCAGCTCGAAGCCGCCGGCCACAAACTGCAGGGTCAGCGTGTCGAACTCGCGCACCACGGCGGCATCGGCGCCGCCGCGTGACAGCGACAGCAGGGCTAAACGGTAGTCGGGCCCCAAGCATTGGACGCCGCCGAAGACCCAGTTCTCGCCCTCGGCCTGGCCCAGTGCGTCGAGGTCGAGCATGGTCTCCCATTGCGGCGCCGGCTTTTGGTAGTCGCTCAGCGTGGTGCGCCGCCACAGGCCGCGCGGGTGGTCCGCGTCCTGCCAGAGGTTGTAGAACCAAGGGCCATAGCGCTGCACCTGCGGGATGCGGTCGCTGGCGTTCAGGACACCCAGCAGCTCGCGGCGCAGCGCCGGGTAGTCGCCATGCGCCTGCAATAGCCCCAAGCTGACGGCGTTGTGCTCACGCACCCAGGCCATGGCGCGCTCGCCGTGCACGTCCTCCAGCCAGAGCAAGGGGTCGTCGAGATCTGCAGGCTGTGGCGTCGACATAATGGCTTATTCGCTCGCCAGCTTCAAGGCGATCGGCGTGATCTCCAGCGAGTCGGCCGTGCTGGAGACATAGATGCCGCCGTCCTGCACCGTTACTTGCAGCTGCATGCTGCGCTGGGCGAACTTGGCCAGCGCCTGCGACTGCTCGGACGGGATCTGCCAGACCGACAGCCGCGGTGCGCGCGTCAGCTTGGCTTCGATACCGGCCCACCAGATGGCGGTGCTGTAGGAGTAACCGTACACGCTGACGTGCTCGGCGCGGCCGTGCGCCTTCAGCAGGCGGCGGTCATCGGGCTGGCCGAGGTCGATCCAGTGCAGGATATTGCCGGTCAAGTCGCGCTGCCACAGCTCGGGCTCGTCCACGTCGGTCAGTCCCTTGCTCAATTCGAGCTTGCCGCGCATCTCGTCGGCCGGCACATTGAGGGCGAAGGCCAAGATGCGAATCATCATGCGCTCGTCGGTCTCCGACGGCTGGCGGGCGATGGTCAGGTTGTGCTCACCGTAGACATGGCGGTCCATGTCGGCGATCTGCAGTTGGGCTTTGTGAATGGTGGCTTTGATTGCCATGTGGGCTGAGGCTCGGCTGAGGTGCGGTCTTGGGAAGCGTTTGATTATCGGCTGAGCCGCCGCATGGGGGACAATCCCGCCATTGAACCAGCAACACAACCCACAACAGGTAAGCGCACTATGAACATGAAAAAAACCGACCTCGACCGCCTTGCCGGTATCAAGCTGGATGGTCAGATGCGCGGCGCGCCGGTGTTGGGTCGCTTCGGTCAGGGCGCGGCGAACTTGCCGGATCGCAAGGAACAACGCCGCCTCGACAGCGCCGCCGGCTTGGTGCCGTTTGCCTGCAAGCTGCCGTCCGAGCTGACCCAAACCCTGCGCGAGCGCGCGGCCGACCATGCCGGTGGCATCAACGGCCTGGTGGCCGAGTTGCTGCAAAAAGGCCTGGCCTGATTTTTTCGGGCCGCCGGCCATCGGGTGATTTCCGCCATGGCATGATGTGAGCGAAGCGTCCGGCGAGGGCGCTTTTGCTCATGTGCATGCCCTGACTACCCAGCGGCGGCATTGGTTTTTTGTCAGCGCCCGCTCAGCGGCGCATTCGAAAGAAAAAGTTTTTGCCATGAAACGACTCCTTGTCTCCTTGCTCGCGGCGGTGCTTGTGCCCGCCTTCGCTCAGACCGCCGGTACTGCCGTGAAGGTTGATCCGAAGAACAACAAGGTCAGCAATCCGGTGGTCGAAAAGCCCAAACAAAAGCTGATGACGCGCGACGAGCTGCGTTCCTGCATGGACCGCAATGACTTCAACACCAAAGAAGCATTGGCAATCAAGGCCGATCAGAACGCCTACAACGACAACGCGATCAGCTTGAAGGCCGAGAAGGCCGAGCTGCAAAAAGGCGAGGATGCCGGGGCCGCCGGCACCGCCACGCTGAAGAAAGAGCGCGAAGGCATCTTGCAGATGTTTGAGGAAATCAAGGCGGCGGCACCGAAGCTGGAGAAGGCCGATCTGGAGGCCCGCAACAAGGAATATCAGGCTCGCGCGGCTGCATTCGATACCAGCGTGACGACCTTGAATGAAGGTATCCGGGCCAATCTGGACAAGCGCAAGGTCTTCTCGGAAAAGGTCGATGCCTTCAACGCGAGCTTCAAGGCCTTGGAAGCGCGGCAAGAAGGGCATTTCGACAAGATGGACGCTTGGAAAGCTGAATGCAGCAAGAAGGCTTATGACGAGGCCGATGAAAAAGCCATCATGAAAGAGCGCGCAGCGGCCCAGCCGAAGTAGGCCAAGCCCTTGCAGTAGTTCGCCCATGAACGACGTCAGACCTTGATCAGGTCGGCGTCGTTTTTTTATTGCGGTTCACCGACCGACGCGGAGACAAAAAATGATGAGCTCTTTGCCCAGCAACCCACTCTTGCAAGACTGGCAGACGCCCTACGGCCTGCCGCCCTTTGCGGCGATTCAAACCCAGCACTTCGCCCCCGCCTTCGAGGCGGCTTTGGCGCAGCACCGGGCCGAGCTGGACGCCATCGCGGCACAGGCCGAGCCGCCGACATTTGCCAATACCTTGGCCAGTTTTGATCGCAGCGGCCAGCTTTTGGGTCGACTGGAGACCGTGTTTCATGCGCTGGCCGCTTCGGCCACTTCGCCCGAGCTGCAACTGGTGCAGCGCGCGCTGGCCGCTCCGCTGGCGGCGCATAACAACGCCGTCTATATGCACCAGGCCTTGTTCGAAAGAGTGGCCGCGCTCTACCAGGAGCGCCAGGCCCTGGGATTGAAGGCGCAAGAGCTGCGCCTGCTGGAGCGCGTGCATCTGGACTTTGTACGCGCCGGCGCCAAGCTGGTCGGCGAGCCCCAAGCTCGCTACGCGCAGGTGATGGAGCGGCTGGCCGAGCTAAACACCCAGTTCGCGCAAAACGTGCTGGCCGATGAAAGTGCTTACCGACTGGTGCTGCGCAGCGAGGCCGAATTGGCCGGCCTGCCTGACTTTGTGCGCGCCAGCGCCGCGCAGGCGGCCGCCGAGCGCGGCTTGGGCGAGGGCGATCATGTGATCACGCTGTCGCGCTCGCACATCGTCCCGTTCTTGACCTTCAGCGAGCGCCGCGATCTGCGTGAGCAGGCCTGGCGCGCCTGGACCAGCAGAGGTGATGGGAGCCCCTCGCCTGCGGGTACGCAGTCGGCCCCCCGAGGGGGCGCCGTCGCCCTTGGGAGCGGCCCGGCGGGCGACTCCGCCGGCCCCACCGACAACCGCGCCATCGCCCAAGAAATCCTCAGCTTACGTAACGAGCAAGCCCGACTGCATGGCCACGCCTGCTTTGCCGACTTTGCGCTGACCGACACCATGGCCGGCACGCGTGCAGCCGTGACTGGCCTGCTGTCCAAGGTCTGGGAGCCGGCCCTGGCCGCCGCCGAGGGCGAACGCCAAGCCTTGCAGGACATGATGCTCAGCCTGGGCGACGACTTTGCGCTCGAGGCCTGGGATTGGCGCTTTTACTCGGAGAAGGTGCGCGTCGCCCGCTATGACCTGCAAGAAGCCGAGGTCAAGCCTTACTTTCAGCTCGATGCGATGGTCGCTGCGGCTTTCGATTGCGCGAGCCGTTTGTTTGGCCTGCAGTTCGTGGCCAAGCCCGAAGTGGCCGGCTATCACCCGGACGTCAAGGTTTACGAGGTGCAAAACGGCGACGGCTCGGTGCGCGGCCTGTTCCTGCAGGACAACTTTGCCCGTACGACCAAGCGCAGCGGCGCCTGGATGAATGCGCTGCGCTGGCAGGCCCGCAACGGCCGGGTCGGCGAGCAGGGCCTGCCCATCATTCAGAACAACAATAACTTCGCCAAGGGCGCACCGGGCGAGCCGACCCTGCTCAGCTTCGATGACGCGCGCACCCTGTTCCATGAGTTCGGCCATGGCCTGCATGGGCTGCTGTCTAACGTCGAGTTTGAGCGGCTTTCGGGCACGCAGGTGTTGCGCGATTTTGTCGAGCTGCCCTCGCAGATTTTTGAGCACTGGATGAGCGAGCCCGAGGTCTTGAAAAAGCACGCTCGCCATTACCAGACCGGTGAGGTTATTCCCGACGCCTTGCTGGCCAAGCTGAAGGCGGCCGAGTTGTTCAACCAGGGCTATGAGACGGTGCGCTATACCGCCAGCGCCTTGGTGGATTTGGCGATTCACTCGCTGCCCGACGCGGCCGCGCCCGATGTGGTTGAGTTCGAGGCCCAGACGATGGCGGCCTACGGTCTGCCGGCCGCCATCGGCATGAACCACCGGCTGACCCATTTCCAGCACCTGTTCTCAGGCTCCAGCTATGCCTCGGGCTACTACGTCTATATGTGGGCCGAGGTGCTGGACTGCGACGGCCACGGCGCCTTCGTCGAGGCCGGCAGCGCCTTTGACCCTCAGGTGGCCGCGCGCCTGCGCGAGTGCATCTTGTCGACCGGCAACAGCGTCGAGCCGGGTGCGGCTTTCCGGGCTTTCCGGGCTTTCCGCGGCCGCGACGCGGTGGTGGAGCCGATGCTGAAGAGCCGGGGTTTGCTGCCGGCTTGAACGTGCTTCAGGGCCTGACGGCGGCGAAGAACTCGTCCAGGCCCTGTAGAAAAGTCTTGAAGTCAATCGGCTTGGTCCAGTAGGCGAGGAAGCCGGCCGCCACGGCGCGGCGGATGTCGTCGGGCATGCCGTTGGCCGACAGCGCGATGCAGGGAATGGCGGCGACCAAGGCGTCGGGGTCGGCGCGTAGCCGCGCTAGCACCTCGTGGCCGTCAAAATCGGGCAGCTGCATATCAAGCAGGATCAGGTCCGGCAGCATGCTGCGGGCGCGCGACAGGCCGCGCGTGCCGTCAATTTCGCAGGCCAGCGTCAGCGCCGGCCGGCTCGCCAGCAGTTCCTCCACCACCAGCACATTGACCGGGTTGTCTTCGATATAGAGCAGGCGCCCGCTACGGTTGGGCGAGGCGTTAGGGCATGAACTGGACATGCGGGGAGTCTATGGGAAGCGGCCACCTAATCCAGCCGTTGGCGCTGCCTACGCGTACAAAAAATCTTCGGTGTTTGTCCTCCTTGACTTTTGCCTGCTCAACCCAAGGTGGGTTTGATCGCCAAACCAGGATGCAGCGCCATGACTGAGTCGCCCAAATTCGCCCTGGTGACCGGGGCCGGCTCCGGCATCGGGCGCGCCGCTGCCTTAGGGCTCATCGAGGCCGGCTACACGGTCGTCCTGGTCGGCCGCCGGTTGGAGCCGCTGCAGCAAACTGCGGCGGCCGCCATTGCGCCCGAGCGGGCTTTTGCTTGGGGCACGGATGTGACGCAGCCCGAGGCGGTGGCGGCGCTGTTCGAGCGCGTGCGCAGCGAATTCGGTCGGCTCGACCTCTTGTTCAACAACGCCGGCATCGGCGCACCGGCCGTGCCGATAGCCGAGCTGAGTTTCGAGCAGTGGCGGGCGGTGATGGCCGTCAATCTGGACGCCAGTTTCTTGTGCGCGCAGGCCGCTTTCAAGCTGATGCAGAGTCAGTCGCCGCGCGGCGGGCGCATCATCAATAACGGCTCGATATCGGCCCATGCGCCGCGCCCCAATTCCGCCCCCTACACCGCCAGCAAGCATGCCATCACCGGCCTGACCAAGGCGCTGGCGCTGGACGGCCGGGCGCATGACATCGCTTGCGGCCAGCTGGACATCGGCAATGCGCTGACCGAGATGGCGCTGCCGATGACGGTCGGCGTCGCCCAAGCCAACGGCAGCATCGCGGCGGAGGCGACAATGGACGTGGCGCATGCGGCCAGCGCCTTGCTCTATATGGCCGGCCTGCCTTTGTCGGCCAATGTGCAGTTCATGACGGTGATGGCGACGAAGATGCCTTTTGTCGGTCGTGGCTGAGGCCTGTATTCCCAAGATCTGAAAGAGAGTCGAATTTTGTTTGCTGCTTTGCTACGTTTTGTCGCCCGTGTAGTTTTCGCACTGGTCACCGTTGTGTTGGTGCTGTGCCTGATGGGCGTGGCCGTGATCACGATGATTGGCTTGTTGATCTGGAGTTTGTTGCGCGGGCGCAAGCCGGTCTTGGACACCTCGGGCTTTGCGCGGGCACGCAGCTTCCGGGCCGGCCAGCGCGCTGCGGCGCCCAAGCCCATGGGTGAGGTGATCGACGTTGAGGTGCGAGAAGTGGCCGACAAGCCGCCGCAGAATTGAAAAAACTACCAGCGCTTGGTCGTCAGCTCGGCCAGGATCTCGCCATAAATGCGGTAGCGCGAGGCGCTGATCAGCCCCGCCTCGACCGCGTCGCGCACGCCGCAGCCCGGCTCATGTTGATGGGTGCAGTTGTAAAAGCGGCAGTTGCCGGCATGCTTGCGCAGATCCGGCATCAGCAGCGGCAATTGCATAGGCTCGACCTGCTTGACGCCGAATTCCTGAAAACCCGGTGAGTCAATCAAGGCGGTTTGGCGTTCGGCATCGACCCAGTACCACTGCGTGGTGGTGGTGGTGTGGCGGCCCGAATTCAGCGCCACCGAAATCTCGCCGACCTGCGCGCGGGCGTCCGGGATCAGCAGATTGATCAGCGTGCTTTTGCCGGTGCCGCTGGGGCCCATCACAAAGGTTTTCTTGCCGGCCAACCAAGGCGTTAGCAGCGCGGCGGAACCTTCTCGGTCGGCGGTCAACGCCAGCTCCATCATCGGCAGCTCCATCGCTCGGTAAGGTGCCAGCCGCTCACGCGCCGCGGGCGTGCCGGGCAGGTCGATCTTGTTCAGCGCGATGGTGGTCGAGATACCGGCAGCCTCGGCCGCAATCAGCGCGCGGCAGAGTTGCGTCTCGCTGAACACCGGCTCGACGCCGACCAAAATCAAGAGCTGATCGACATTGGCGGCAAAGCTCTTGGTCTTCCATTCGTCTTGGCGGAACAGCAGATTGCGGCGCGGCTCCACCATCTCGACCACGCCCTCGTCGCTGCCCGACGGCGCCCAGCGCACCAGGTCGCCGACCACGCAGTCGCTTTTCTTGCCGCGCGGGTGGCAGACCCGGCGCAGGCCGTCCGGGCTTTCAACGATGTAGTGGCGGCCGTGGCCGCGCACCACCAGGCCGATATCAAGGTGGTCGAAGCGGCTCACACCGTGCCTTCCGGCAGGGCCGAAATCTGCGCGGCGCAGATGAAGTCGTTGCTGGTCAGGCCCTTGGCGGAATGGGTGCTGAGACTCAGGCTGCAGCTGTCAAACGAAACCTGCGTCTCGGGGTGATGGTCCTGGCCATGGGCGATCTCGGCCACCGCGTTGACGAAGGCCATGGTCTGGTAAAAGTTGTGGAACTCGAAACGGCACTCGATCGCCGTGCCGTTCGCGGCCAACTTCCAGCCCGGCACTTGCTGCAGCCAGCCGTCCAAATCAGCGGCGGCAAGCGCGTCGCGCTGCGGCGAGCATTGGGCGATCAGGAGATTCATCGGTGCGGTCATATCAAGTTGCTGTTTGAGCTTGTGGGCCTGCCAGGATGGCGCCCAAACGTTCGGTGGCTGGAGGGTGGGAATAATAAAAACGGGCGAACACGGGGTCCGGCGTCAAGGTGCCCGCATTGTCCTCGTGCAGCTTGAGCAGGGCCGAGGCCAGGTCGGCACCGCGCGCATGGGTGCAGGCATAGGCATCGGCCTGGAACTCGTCGCGCCGCGACAGCAGACTGCTCAAGGGCGTGAAGAAAAACGCGAACACCGGCAGCACCATCATGAATAGCAGCAGGGCCAAGGCATCATTGGGCGCGGCCATATTCGGCTGCACGGCAAAGGCCAGATAAAAGCCACTCTGACTTGACAGCCAGCCCAGCAGCGCAAAGCCGGCCAGGCTGATCGCGAACATCGTCAACATGCGCTTGAGCACATGTTTGTGCTTGAAGTGACCCAACTCATGCGCCAGCACCGCCTCGACCTCGGGGCCGTTCAGGCGCGCGAGCAAGGTGTCAAAAAACACCACCCGCTTGGCCGGGCCGAAGCCGGTGAAATAGGCATTGCCATGCGCCGAGCGGCGGCTGCCGTCCATCACAAACAAGCCCTTGGCGGCAAAACCGCAGCGCGTCATCAGGCCTTCGACGCGGGCTTTGAGTGCCTCGTCCGGCAGCGGCTCGAACTTGTTGAACAGCGGTGCAATGACGGTCGGGTAGAGCACCAGGATCAGCAAATTGAAGCCCATCCAACTGGCCCAGGCCCACAACCACCAGTAGCTGCCTGCCGCGCCCATCAGCCACAGAATCAGCGCCGCGATGGGCAGGCCGATGACGGCGCCGACCAGCGCGCCCTTGAGCGCGTCGTTGACGTACATCTTCCAGGTCATGCGGTTGAAGCCAAAACTCTGCTCGATGCGGAAGGTGTCATACAGCTCCCAGGGCAGGTCAAGCAGCGCACCGATCACGACAAAGGCGAGCAAGAGGCTGAGTTGATAAGCCATCGTGCCGAAGCGCAGATAAGTCGCGTCATAGACCAGCGTGTTGAGCGCATCGAGGCCGCCCAGCAGCGTCCAGGCCAGCAGCAGGGCGCTGCTGAAGGCCAGGTTCAGCAGCCCGAAGCGGCTGCGCGCGACCGTGTAGTCGGCCGCTTTTTGATGCGCGGCCAAGGGCACGGTGGCGGCAAAGGCGGCCGGCACCTGGCCGCGGTGCTGGGCGACGTGGCGGACCTGGCGGCTGCTGAGCCAGAACTTGATCGCCAGCGATAAAAGCAGCGCGAGCGCGAAGGCCAGACTCAAGGCGCCGGGATGAACAGAGGGTAAATAGCTTGCAAACATGGGGCGAAGTGTAGGGCTGCGACAATGCCGCCGATTCAAGAACGCTAGAAAGCACTCCGCAATGACCACCGAATCGCCTCCAAACCCTGTGCTGAACAGCAACGAGCAAAACCTGATCTGGATTGACCTGGAAATGACCGGCCTC
>NZ_JANNMI010000102.1:0-18027 GCF_031397715.1 Roseateles sp. | reverse complement strand
ACCAACTTGGCGAATTCCTTCGATCATTTTTTCCCGCTCTTCCAGACTAACCAGATCGGTCTTGGTCAGTAGGATTACTGGCTCGATTTGCCCCTCGCTCACCATCACGAGATAGCGCTCCAGTCGTTGCAAATTGAAATCGTAGTGACAGGACTGGACGATGAAGGCCACATCAATATTTGCAGCAATCATTTGGAACTCGATAATTTTCCCGGGATTTTTTCGTCTCAGGGACGACTTCCTTGGCAAGCGGTGGTTGATGGTCGCATGAGCTCCACCATCGTGATACCGCACACCGACCCAGTCACCGACGCATGGCAGATCGGAAGGCGACTTGCTGGAGTAGAAAAATCTGCCCGCCAGCTCGGCAGGTAGCTCGCCCAATTCATTCCTGACAATCAATTGGTTACGGTCAACAGCCGTCACGCGGGCTATGGACTTTCCGGAAACACACAATTCACTGGCCTGGCTCTTGAACCAATGATTGAAGCCGAGTTTGCTTAACATCATGATGGCAAGTTGGTAGTAAACATACGAACAGCACCTTATGTCTTTTGCAGCACAAAGAAGGTGTAGCCATAGCTCTTCGAATGCTGTCGGAACATCTCAACCTCTTCCTCGCAAGCAGCGTAGACCTCTTCTGCCTCGGCTATACCGGCATTCTTCAACTTCAGTTTCTGTAGATGCTCCAGCATCGGCGTGTAGTAGTCGTCCCACCATGCGCTTTCGGGCAAATTGAAGTGTTCTATCACCCTGTAGCCGCTAGCGGCCGCTATTCGACACACCTCGTCTGCGCTTCTGATGTCCGGATAGACCTTGTCCAAGTAAGCCCGAACCTCGGTCGGTGGCTCGCTCACAAACCAGCACATCTCGGTAAAGGCTAGATAACCAGCAGGCTTGAGGTAGGCCCTAAAGTCCTTTAGACCTTGCTCAAGGCCGATGATAAAAATCGATCCCTCGGCCCAGAGCAGGTCAAAACTCTCATCGTCAAAGGGCATGCCGATCATCGATAGCTCTCGCGTTTCAATGTTCAAGCCTTTTTCCGCGGAGGACCGATCCAATTGATCCAGCAAGGAACGGTGATTGTCGATCGCAAGAATTTTTGTTGCCAGTTCCTGCGCAAGAACCTGTGTCTGCATACCGCAGCCGCAGCCGCAGCCGATATCCAGGACAGTGGGTTTGACTGGCAGATTCTTCAGCAAACCAAGAGCTTTGAGGGTGGCTTCCCTACACCCCGGCCCCTGCCGTGGCAAATCTTCGAAAAGTTCGAAAAAGTATTTCATAGCCATCTTGTTGTCCTTAACGCTTTTGGTCAGCAACCTGACTTGAATAGCTTCTTTTTCAGTGAGTCCGAGGCTCAGAAGAAAATCATGATGCGCCCGTGGCGCCCTGCGTTCGAACTCGATGTGCCAGTGCTTGGCCGCCATTTCATCGAGACCGCTGGCCTGCTGTAGGCTCAACCACAGCTCCTGATCCAGTCCCGAGGCGTCGAGCCCCACCGCCACCGTCTTGAGCATGCTGGTGATGAGGCGCTGCTGTGACTTGAGCGTGGCAATCTGTTGGCTGATTTTGCGCAGGCGCCCTTCCAGAATCGAGCCATCACTGTTGATATTTTTTAACAGGTGGGCGATTTCAGAAAGGCTCAGACCAGCGTCGCGGAAGAAGCAGATGCGTTCGAGCGTGGCTAAATCATCCTGCGTGTAGAAGCGGTAGTCCGCTTGGCTTCGCCCACTCGGGCACAACAGCCCGATGCGGTCGTAATACAACAGCGTTGAGCGCGAAAGGCCACAGCGTCGCCCAAGTTCGGTGATGCGATAAGTTTCCACAGCTCGACTGTAAACAGTGAAGCCATAGTCGGGTCAAGTGTTTCCTTTCTTGGGCAGAACGGCCGGTATCTGAGGTATCACCAGCTGTTCATGACGCTAGAAATTTGGATAGATCGAAGATGCCTGCGCCTGCTTTGGGTCGGCAGTGCCACTTCGCCCCGTGCGACAACGGTCCTTTGCCGAGGGCTTGGTGCTATCCACTGACGAATACCCGGTCTTGAAGGTGAAGCGGTCGCTCGCTTGGTCGAACACTGAATGACCACTGGTGACCCTCGCCACTGTTCATCACCGCCGTCCCCAATTGACTCCGTTCAGCCTAATGCTGAAATTCGACGAGCTCCCGCAACGGGCACGTTCCTGACATTGGCTCTCGACCGCAAAGTGCCAGTCCCGCAGTAGTTGCCTTGGAGTCAGCAACTCATACAGTCTCACAGCAGTTGAACCTAATGCTGCCGCGTGAGGCACGGCAGACCGGATGGCCGTGCGCTTGCGTCGCGAGCGCCGTTCCCCTCGCTGCGCACCGAACGCCCACTCCGAAGTTGGCTCGGCCCGCCGACGGGCGATTTGTGCGCGGCTGAGGGCGCAGCGGAGCGGGTCAGGCGCGCGCAGGGCGCATCCACTTCTGACTTGGCGGCACTTGTTTGAACGAAGTGAGTTTGCCGCCGCTGACCCACGCAGTGAGCACCGAGGGGAGCCGGCCACAGGCCGGCCCAGGCACCATGAGCACGGCGGCGGGGCGAGTCAACGAGCATGGCATGCGGCATTTGGATTTCCGCGTCGGGCACTTTGCAGCGACTCAAATCGCTCAAGTAGCAGCCAACAAAGACTGCAGCCCCGCCTCATCCAGCACCGTCACACCCAGCTCCCGCGCCTTGTCCAGCTTGGAGCCGGCCTCCTCGCCGGCCACCACGTAATGGGTCTTTTTGGATACCGAGCCACTGACCTTGCCGCCGGCCGCTTCGATCAAGTCCTTGGCCGCGTCGCGCGACAGCGTGGGCAAGGTGCCGGTCAGCACCAGGGTCTTGCCGAGCAGCGGCTGAGGGCCGATTTCTGCCGCCGCGCCGGCGCCTTCGGGCCAGCTCAGGCCGGCCGCACGCAGTTGCTCAATCACCTCGCGGTTATGCGCCTGGGCGAAGAAGGTGTGGATGCTCTGCGCCACGATGGGGCCGACATCGCGGACCTGCAACAACTGCTCCACGCTGGCATCCATCAAGGCATCAATACCGCCGAAGTAACGCGCCAGATCCTTGGCCGTGGCCTCGCCGACCTGGCGAATGCCGAGGCCATAGAGAAAGCGCGCCAGCGTGGTGTGCTTGCTCTTCTCCAGCGATTCCAGCAGATTCAAGGCGCTGCGGTCGGCCATCCGGTCCAGCGCCGACAATTTGGCAACGCCCAATTTGTACAGACCCGGCAGGCTGGTGACCAGGCCTTCGTCGACCAGCTGCTCCACCAATTTGTCGCCCAGGCCCTCGATGTCGAGCGCGCGGCGGCCGGCAAAATGCAGCAAGGCCTGCTTGCGCTGCGCCGGGCAGAACAGGCCGCCGCTGCAGCTGTGGTTGATGCCGCCCTTTTCCCGCACGACCGCGCTCCCGCAGGCCGGGCAGGCACGTGGCATGCGGAAGTTGGGTACATAAGCAGTCCTGGGCTCCACCACCCTGCCGACCACCTCGGGAATCACATCGCCGGCGCGCCGCACGATCACCTGATCGCCGACCCGCACGCCCTTGCGCCGTAGCTCGAAGACGTTATGCAGCGTGGCGTTGGAGACCGTCGTGCCGCCCACGAAGACCGGCTCCAGCTTGGCCACCGGGGTGAGCTTGCCGGTGCGGCCGACCTGGATCTCGATCGCATTCAACCGGGTCAGCATCTCCTGCGCCGGGTATTTGTGCGCCACCGCCCACCGCGGTTCGCGACTGACGAAACCCAGCCGCTGCTGCAAGGCGAGGCTGTTGACCTTGTAGACAATGCCGTCGATATCAAACGGCAGGCCGTCGCGCTTGGCCCCCATCGCCCGATGAAACGCGACCAATCCAGCCGCCCCGTAAGCGACCACGCGGTCGGCGCAGACCGGCAGACCCAACTCCGCCAGCGCGTCCAGCAGTCCGCTGTGAGTGGCCGGTAGCTCCCAGCCCCTCACCTCGCCCAGGCCATAGGCAAAGAAGCTCAAGGGACGTTGGGCGGCCAGCGCCGGGTCAAGCTGACGCACCGCGCCGGCGGCGGTGTTGCGCGGGTTGACGAAGGTCTTGTCACCCGCCTGACGCTGGCGCTCGTTCAGGGCCTCGAAGTGATCGCGCCGCATATAGACCTCGCCGCGCACCTCGATCACCGCAGCGCTGGCATTTTTTAGGCGTAGTGGAATCTGCCCTATGGTCTTGATGTTTTGAGTCACGTCCTCACCGGTCTCGCCGTCGCCGCGCGTGGTGGCCTGCTTCAGCACACCCTGCTCATAGCGCAGATTGATGGCCAGACCATCAAACTTCAACTCGGCCGCATATTCGACCGGCGGCGCATCCTCGGCCAGTTCCAACTGCTTGCGCACGCGCTGATCGAAGCTCAGCGCACCCGTGGCCTCGGTGTCGGTCTCGGTGCGTATGCTCAGCATCGCGACGGCATGGCGCACCGGCGAGAAGCCCTCCAGCACTTTGCCCAGCACCCGCTGGGTTGGGGAATCTGGCGTTAGCAGCGCAGGATGCGCGGCCTCCAGCGCCTGCAGTTCTTGAAACAACCGGTCGTATTCGGCGTCCGGCAGCGTCGGCGCGTCCAGCACGTAATACAGATGGGCGTGGTGATTCAGTTGTTCACGCAGCTCCGCCACGCGTTGCCCGGCCGTCTCAAAGAGGGAAGAATTCTCAGTCATAGCGCGTATTGTGGCCGAGCCGTACAGGCGTCACGACACTGACACATTCATAATCGAGAGTGCCGCGTGTGCCATTTATTCAAGCAAGGACTTCCTCATGACTAAAAAAATCCGGGTCGCAGAACTTGCGCCACTTGCGCTACTTGCGTTGGGCGCAGCTATCGGCAGCGGCGGTGTGCAGGCGCAAACTCCGCGCGACTACATCAGCATCGTCGGGTCGTCGACAGTTTTCCCCTTTTCCACCGTCGTGGCCGAACAGTTCAGCAAGGCGCAGCGCTTCAAGCCCGCAAAGCTTGAATCAACCGGTTCGGGTGGCGGCATCAAGTTGTTCTGTGCCGGCGTCGGGGAGCAGTATCCAGACATTGCTAACTCCTCACGCCCGATGACCAAGTCCGAAATGGAGATATGCGCGAAGAATGGCGTCACCGAGGTCGCCGAAATCAAGATCGGCTACGACGGCATCAGCGTGGCTCACGCCAGTTCGGCCAAACCCATCGCGTTGGAGCGCAGCGACCTTTGGCTGGCTCTTGCCAAGCATGTGCCTGACCCCAAAGGTCAGCACAAACTGGTGGCCAACCCCTACAAGTCATGGAAAGAAATTAACCCACAGTTGCCAAATGTGAAAATTGAGGTTTACGGTCCGCCGTCAACATCGGGCACCCGGGACGCCTTCACTGAATTGGTGATGGACGTGGGTTGCAACGAGTTTCCGGTGATGCGCGCGCTGAAGACTGCCGACTCAAAAGGCCACAAACCAGCCTGCCAGACGATGCGCGAGGACGGTGCGTTTGTCGAGGCCGGTGAGAACGACAACCTGATCGTCAAGAAATTGGCTGCGAACCCTCATGCCTTTGGGATCTTTGGCTTCAGCTTCCTCGATCAGAATCGCGACAAACTTCAGGGTGTGGCGATTGAGGGCATCAAGCCCGGCTTCGAAGCGATTGCCAGCACGAAATACCCGGTCTCGCGCCCGCTGTTTTTCTACGTGAAGAAGGCGCATGTCGGCGTGATTCCTGGGATTCGCGAATACGTCATCGAATTCACCAGCGAAAAGTCTTGGGGGCCTGAAGGCTATCTCTCAGGGCGCGGTTTGATCCCGATGCCTGAGGCAGAGCGCAAGCAATTCGCGGCTAAAGCAGCCAGTTTGGCGGCCTCGCCGCGCTGATTCAGACGCGGTGCCATGGCTGTGGCGGCTCTTCTGCCGCAGTCGCTGGCGCTGCTGAGTCCAGCGGCCCGCCCAGGGCCAGCTCAGCGGTCTGATGCCGATGGTTTGTCAGGGTCTGGCACAGGCACTCGCGCGATCATCACCTGATCAACCCGGTGGCTGTCCACGTCAACGACCTCGAAGCGCCAGCCCTCCCAGACCACCTGATCCGTGCGCTTGGGGATGCGCCGCAACATCACCATCAAAAAGCCCGCCAAGGTGTCGTACTGGCCGGCATGCGGCAGGCTGTCCAGCCCCAGCGCGCGCTGCACATCGGGGATCGGCGTGATGCCGTCGGCGAGGAAGGAGCCATCGTCGCGGCGCACGATCTGCTCCTCTTCGGCCGACACCGCGCGGCTGCCCATCACCGTGCTCATCACATCATTGAGCGTGATCACACCAACCACCAGGCTGTACTCATTGACGATCACGGCAAAGTCCTCGTGCACCTGGCGGAACTGCACCAGCACCTCGGACAGGGTCAGGCGGTCCGGCACGATCAAGACCTTTTTCAGCTGGCCGGCGGCCAATGCGGCGCGCAGGTCGATCACCTCGCCGCGCAGCACCGACTGGAACAGGTCGGTGGCGTCGACATAACCGACTATGTTGTCAACACCGCCGTCGCAGACCAGATAGGTCGAATGTGGCGCCTCGGCGATGCGGTTGCGGATCAGCGCGTCATCGTCCTCGATCGAGAAGAACACGATGTGCTCGCGCGTCGTCATCGTGCTCTCGACCCGGCGGGTGTCCAGCTCGAAGACGTTTTCTATCATCTGCTGCTCGGAGTCAGCCACCACACCGGCCAGATTGCCAGCCTCGGCCAGCGCCAGAATGTCCAGATGGGTGATCGAGTTGTCACGCTGCGCCGGCCGGCCCATCATGCGGATCAAGGCCTCGGTCATCGCGCTGAAGGCCCAGGCCAAGGGTTTGAGCAGGGTCACTAACGCCTGCATAGGCCCGATCACGACCAGAGCCATGCGCTCGGGCTCGTTCATAGACAGGCGCTTGGGCACCAGGTCGGCCAGCACAATGAACAAGCTGATGATGGTCAGAAAGGACAGGCTGAAACCGAGCGAATAGGCTTGCTCGGGCGACACAATCAAGCGCAAAGCCGCCTCGAAATGTGGGGTCAGCGCGCCCTCGCCGACAAAGCCGCCCAGGATGGCGACCGTGTTGACGCCGATCTGCACCACGGTGAAGTAGTGGCCCGGCTGCTCCTGCACCGCCAACACCCGCAGCGCGCGCGCATCACCGTCATCGGCCAGCTGCTGCAGCTTGAGCCGGCGCGAGGCGGCCAGCGCCAACTCCGCCACCGAGAAGAAGGCGCTGGCGGCGATCAGGGCCGCAATCAAAAGCAGGCTGGTGGTCAATGCATTTCCTCCTTAGCTGAAAAGACGCCGCGCGACCAAGCTACCGGCCGCCAAATCACGTGAGGCCAGGGCTCGGTAGAGCGTGGTGAGGTCCTGACCGATCGACGCGAAGGCATGCAGATTCAAGACCTGACCCCGGTCGTCGCAGACATCGGCCTCAATGTCGCGCGCCAGCCCTCGCGCCGCTTCTTGCCATGACGCGAACGGCTCCAGCGCTTCAGCCGTTTGCGGCACGTCCAGCGACAGCGACAACTCGCGCAAGGACGAAGCCTGCGGATTCTCGGCCAAGGCCGCCTGCGACTCGAAGTTCAGCGTCAGAATCGGAGGCGCGCCTTCTTCCTCGGAAGCCAGCACCAAACGCCCCGGCATTGAACCCGGCACAAAGCCGTGCCGCGCGGCCACCTGCTGCACATAACCCAAGGTCCAGGCGGCCGATTTGGCGCGCAGGATCACCGCCAGCTGCGCGTCATGATCGCCGGCAAACTGATCCAGTTCGCGCGACCGCCCGACCACATCCAGCATGTCGGGAAACTGCACAAAGGCGCCGACGCCGTCGGCGAAGCTCTGCACTTTCTGCACAAATTCCGAGTACTCGATCTCGTTCATCGCGCCGTTGCGGTTGGCCATCTGCGCGCCGGCCTGGAATTCGCCATAACGTTGACCGGGTACGGGCAACTCCCACTCGCCGGTCTCGGCATTCAGGCCCTCGATATGAAAGGGCTTGGTGCCGGCACGGCGGCTGCCCGGCAGATGCGCGAGCGCCATCTCGCCGCTGACCGGCGCGTCCAGCGTGAGGGTGGCGATCGCGTCGATCAAGGCATCGATGCGGGCCGAGGGCTTGCGCACGCGAGCCACGGCCGGCAGCGTCCCATCTAATGCCACCGCAGCCCCGTCCAGCGCCGGAACGTCCAGACCGGGCTCCAGCCGGTCGCCATCCATCAAAGGTTCCAGCTGCGCATCGGCGCGGCGTGGGCCGGCCTTGCGGGCGCTCCAGGCGCCGTGGGCGACGACGCCGGCCAGCACCACGCCACCGGCTATAGCAAGCATCTCCGTGAGCGTCATGTCAGTTCTGCAAGGGCCAGCGCCTTGTCCATGTCCACCGCCACTATGCGTGAAACGCCCTGCTCTTGCATGGTCACACCAATCAATTGTTCTGCCATTTCCATTGCGATCTTGTTGTGTGAGATGAAGAGGAACTGGGTTCCGCTGCTCATCTGGGCCACCAGTTTGGCATAACGCTCGGTGTTGGCGTCGTCCAATGGGGCGTCCACCTCGTCCAATAAACAGAACGGGGCGGGGTTGAGTTGAAAAATGGCGAACACCAGAGCAATCGCCGTCAGCGCTTTTTCGCCACCCGAGAGCAGGTGGATGGTGCTGTTCTTCTTGCCCGGCGGCTGGGCCATCACCTGCACGCCGGCATCGAGAATTTCGTCGCCGGTCATCATCAGCTTGGCCTGGCCGCCACCGAACAGGATCGGGAACATGCGGCCAAAATGCAGATTCACCTGCTCGAAGGTGGCGCTAAGCAGGTCGCGCGTCTCCAGGTCGATCTTGTGGATCGCGTCCTCCAACGTGGCCATGGCCGACTGCAAATCGGCGCATTGCGAATCAAGGAAGGTCTTGCGCTCGCGCGCCGACGTCAGCTCGTCGAGTGCGGCCAGATTGACGGCGCCGAGGGCCGCGATCTCGCGGTTGATGCGGTCGATCTCGCCCTGCAGGCCGTAGAGTTTGACCTGCCCCTCCTCGACACTGAGCGCCAGCGCGGCCATGTCGACGCCGGCGGCGACCAGTTGCTCCAGATACTGCGCGCCGCCGAGCTGGGCGGCTTGTTCTTCAAGCTGCAGCTTGGTCAGGCGCTCGCGCAGCGGATCCAGGCTGCGCTCGAAAGCCAGGCGCTGCTCATCCATCTGGCGCAGGCGCAGGCTCAAATCGTCATAGCCGCTGCGCACGCCGGCCAGCGCATGTTCGCGCTCCATCTTCAGCGCCAAGGCGTCTTGCAGGCCGGCCTGCGCGGCCGCGTCATTGAGCGTATCCAGCTCATGCTGCAGGCTGGCGATCGACTGCTGGTTGGTCTGCATCTGCTGGGCGGCGGTCTCGATCGCGCGCTGCAGCTCGGCCCGCCGCGAGGCCAGCGCGCGGGCGCTGTACTGCGCCTCTTGCGCGCGCCGCTCCAGGCCGCGCAGCTGCTCGCGCGCCTCGGCCAAGCGGCGCTCGGCCAAGAGCGTCGCATCATCCAGCTCGGCATGGCGCTCCTGCGTCGTCGCCAGCTGCATATCGAGTTCCTCGAAGCGCGCCTCGCCGGTGCTGCGGCGCTCCTGCAATTCCTCGCCCTGGGCGTCGATCTCGAACAGCTCGTCCTCCAGCTGACTGCGGCGGCTGCTGGCGGCTTCCGCTTGGGCCGTCAGCCGAAGTAACTCGACATGCAATTGGTGGGCGCGGTTCTGCGTTTCGACCGCCTCGCGACGCAGGCCCAAGAGTCGCTGCGTGGCCTCGGTGTAGCCGGCCTCGGCGCGCACCAGGGCCGATTTGGACTCCTCGGCGATCAGCACTTGAGCGCGCAGCTCCAGCACCAAATGCTCGATCTCCTGCGCCCGCGCCAGCATGCCGGCCTGCTCGGAATCGGGCGCGTAAAAGCTCACCGCGAATTGGCTGACCGCGTGGCCGGCGGCCGTCATGATCAGCTCGCCATGGGTCAGTTTGGCGCGGTTGGCCAGGGCATCGTCCAGCGAGTCGGCGGTGTAGACGCCCTCCAGCCAGTCATTCAGCAAGGCACTCAAGCCGGCGTGATCCAGGCGCAGCAGATCGCTCAGGCGCGCCAGGGTCTGGTGCGTGTTGGCAATCGCTGCGGCCGGCGGCGAATAAAAGGCCAGCTTTGCCGGCGGCGCGTCCGACTCAAAGGCGCGCACCGTCTCCAGCCGTCCGACTTCGAGCGCGCTCATGCGCTCGCGCAGCGAGGCCTCCAGCGCGTTCTCCCAGCCCGGCTTGATGTGCAATCGCGTCCACAGGCCGGCCAGACCGTCCAAGCCATGCTTGGCCAACCAAGGTTTTAGTTTGCCCTCGGTTTGCACTTTTTCTTGCAAAGCGCGCAAGGCGTCTAGCCTCGCCGACAGGGTCGACTGCTTGGCCTGCTGCTGGTTGGCGTCGGCCTGCGCGGCCCGCCTGGCTTCTTCAAATTGGGGGACCTGCTCGCCCAGCTCATGCAAGCGCGCATCGGCCATATCGCGGGCCTCATCAAACGCCTCGCTGTTGCGTTTCAGCTCGGCCAGCTTGTCTTGATCGGGCGCGGCCAGGCCTTGACTTTCAGTCGTCAGACGCTCGCGCCGGGTGCGCAATTGCCGCGTCTGCTCCTCGACGCTGCGGCTCTCGGCCGCCAGCACCTGGATCTGCTGCTGCACCTGCACGACCAGGGCGCGCTGCTCATTGGCGCGCGCCTGCGCGGCCCGCACCGCATCCTCGGCATTCGGTAGATTGCCGCCCTGCTCCTCGGCCTGCGCGGCGAGGATTTCGCTTTGCTCCTCGGCGGCCGCGATCTGCTCGGCAATCGTCTCCAGCTCGTCCTTGGACTGCAGCGAGCGCTCTTCCCATTGCTGGTTTTGCACCTGCAGCTCGGTCAGACGCGCCTCTACGCGCTTGCGCCCCTCGACCACATAGCGGATGCGCTCCTCCAGCCGGCTGACCTCCAACTGCGCCTCGGCATAACGCCCTTGGCTAGCGTGCAACTCGTCGCCGGCCGCGTAATGGGCTTGCCTCACCGTCTCCAGCTCGGCCTCGACCTGACGCAGCTCGGCCAGCCGCGACTCCAGGGCATTGGTGGCCTCCAGATGCTCGGCCCTGACGCGGGCCTGCTCGACGCTGGCGTCACGCTGCTTCAGGAACCAGAGCTGATGCAATTTGAGGTTTCCCGCGTCCTGCAGGCCACGGTAACTGGCCGCCACCTCGGCCTGCTTTTCGAGCTTTTCGAGGTTGGCGTTCAGCTCGCGCAGGATGTCGTCGACGCGGGTCAGGTTTTCGCGCGTGTCGCGCAGCCGGCTCTCGGTCTCGCGGCGGCGCTCCTTGTACTTGGAGACGCCGGCGGCTTCCTCCAGAAACATGCGCATCTCTTCGGGCTTGCTCTCGATCAGGCGGCTGATCGTGCCCTGGCCGATGATGGCGTAGGCGCGCGGCCCCAAACCGGTACCCAGGAACACGTCCTGCACATCGCGCCGGCGCACCGGCTGGTTGTTGATGAAGTAGCTGGAGCTGCCGTCGCGGGTCAACACGCGCTTGACGGCGATCTCGGCGAACTGACTCCACTGGCCGCCGGCACGGGCGTCTTCGTTGGAGAACACCAGCTCGACGCTGGCGCGGCTGGCCGGCTTGCGGTTGCCGGAGCCGTTAAAAATCACGTCCTGCATGGACTCGCCGCGCAGCTCGGAGGCGCGGCTTTCGCCCAGCACCCAGCGCACGGCGTCCATGATGTTGGACTTGCCGCAGCCGTTCGGCCCGACCACGCCCACCAGTTGGCCAGGCAGCTGAAACACGGTAGCGTCGGCAAAGGACTTGAAGCCCGCAAGCTTGATCGAGTTCAGACGCATGGGGACCGGGTACCGCAAATAGCGCTGCCTGAAGCGCAGCTAAGCCGTTGATTTATTTACACAAAAGCGCCGCAAACGGGCGCTTTATCGGGCCTGGATGATACCATCGCGCCCTCCCCCTTTTACTCACCGACACAGCTTGCGCTTTGGCCTTGCTGCGGCGCACCGATTCCATGGCCAAGATATTCCCTCCGTCCAAGTCCATCAACAAGTCCCCCGTCAAGGCTGCAGCCAAGACCGGCAGCAAGGGCCGCCAAACGTTGGAGCTGGAGGCCAAGACCCGCAAGGTGCTGAAGCTGGAGGAGCCCAAGCCCGCAAAGAAGAGTCCAACTGTCAGTATGGCGATGGCGCCCAAGCAGCGCGAAATGCCGCCGAATCCGCCCTCACGGCCGAGCAAGGAGCTGCATGTGTTTCCTAACCCATCCCCTGAGCGCGACTATGTGATCCAGTTCCAGGTGCCCGAGTTCACCTGCCACTGCCCGCTGACGGGCCAGCCCGACTTTGCTCACTTCACCATCGACATGATTGCCGACCAGCAATGCGTCGAGCTCAAAAGCCTGAAGATGTATTTTTGGAGCTACCGTGACGAGGGCGCCTTCCATGAGAAGGTCACCAACACGATTCTTGACGACATCGTCAAGGTGACGAATCCGCGCTTCATCCGCATCACCGCCAAGTGGTATGTGCGCGGCGGCATCTACACCAATGTGGTGGTCGAGCACCGTCAAAAGGGCTGGAAGCCGCTGCCGCGGGTGGACCTGCCGGCGCATGGATTCCAGTCAGGCTTGCTGGGCTGATGTCCTTCGCCTACAGCAGCGCCCATCAGAATAGCGCCGTCAGGGTCAAGCGCAGCCGCATCGACGGCTACGGCGTATTCGCCGATGAAACCGTACTGCTCGGCGCAAAATTAGGAGGCCTGACCGGCGAGGCCATCAGCGTGGCCGAGGCCAGACGCCGCGCTCAGGGGCGCCAGCGCATCATGCTGGTGGAGCTGTCGGCCAGCCGCGCCATCGACGCCACCCGCTCGGCCGACGCGATGCGCTTTACCAACCATTCCTGCTCGCCCAATGCCCGCATTCAGGTGGAGGACGGCAGGATCGAGTTCTTCGCGCTGCGCAATCTGGCCATCGGCGACGAGATCACCGTGGATTACGGCCTCACCCACCATGAAGGCCGCCTCGCCTGCCGCTGCGCGCAGCCGGGCTGTAGCGGCTGGCTTTGAATCAAGACTCAATGACCAACATTCCTCACAACCCGCTGCTGGACAAGCTCCACCCTTACCCCTTTGAGCGCCTGCGCGCCTTGAATGCCGGCATCACGCCGAATCCTGCCTACCGCTCCATCAGCCTAGGCATCGGTGAGCCCAAGCATCCGGCGCCCAAGCTGATTGAAGACGCACTGATGGGCGCAATGAAGGGCCTGTCGGGCTACCCGGCCACCGCCGGCGAGCCGGTCCTGCGCGAGGCAATCTGCGCCTGGCTCGCGCGCCGCTATGGTTTGACGTTAGACCCTGCGACCCAGGTGCTGCCGGTCAATGGTTCGCGCGAGGCCTTGTTCGCGCTGGCCCAGACGGTGATCGACCCCAGCCGCCCCGGCGCGACCGTCGTTTGCCCGAATCCGTTTTATCAAATCTACGAAGGCGCGGCCCTGCTGGCCGGCGCGCAGACGGCTTTTGCCAACAGTGACCCGGCGCGTAACTTCGCGGCCAACTGGGCCGAGATTGATGAGGCTACTTGGGCAAAGACTCAGCTGCTCTATGTCTGCTCGCCCGGCAACCCGACCGGTGCGGTGATGCCGCTGAGCGAATGGCAGACGCTGTTCGAGCTGTCCGACCGCCATGGCTTTGTGATCGCTTCGGACGAGTGCTATTCAGAAATCTATTTCGGCGAAGAAGGCCCCGCATCTGCGCCGCTGGGCGGGCTGGAGGCAGCGGCCAAGCTGGGTCGCGCCGACTTCCGCCATCTGATCGCCTTCACCAGCCTGTCCAAACGCTCCAATGTGCCGGGCCTGCGCTCGGGCTTTGTGGCCGGTGATGCATCCATCATCAAACGCTTTCTGCTCTACCGCACCTATCACGGCAGCGCGATGAGCCCGCTGGTGCAGGCGGCCAGCGTGGCGGCCTGGTTTGATGAGGCCCATGTGGTCGCGAATCGGGCCGAGTACCGTGCCAAGTTCGCGCGGGTGACGCCGCTGCTGGCGGGCGTTATGCAAGTCGCTTTGCCGGACGCGGGCTTTTATCTCTGGGCCGAGGTGCCGGCCCATATTCACGCCGGCGACGATGTCGCTTTCGCCCAGGGTCTGCTGGCTCAATACAATGTCACCGTGCTGCCGGGCAGCTTGTTGGCACGCGCGGCGCAGGGCATCAACCCGGGCGCCGGCCGTATCCGCCTGGCCCTGGTGGCCGAGTTGAGCGAATGCATGGAGGCTGCCGAGCGCATCAAAGCCTTCGTGCAGTCTTTCAAGCCGGCGCTTTCAGACTCACCTCTTTCAACTCCCTGACCTATTTCGAGCCGATTCATGACCACACAATTGCAAGCCACCATCGATCTGGCCTGGGACGCCCGCGCCTCCATCACTGCCGCCAATGCGCCCGAGGTGCGCGAGGCGGTTGAGCAGGTGATGGCCGAGCTGGACGCCGGCCGCCTGCGCGTGGCCGAGCGCCAGTCGGTCGGCCAGTGGGTCGTGCATCAATGGGTCAAGAAGGCGGTCTTGCTGTCCTTCCGCCTGAACGACAACCGACTGATGGGTGCCGGTGACATGACCTTCTTCGACAAGGTGCCGACCAAGTTTGGCGGCCTGACCGAAGACGCGATCCGCGCCATGGGCGTGCGCGTGGTGCCGCCGGCCGTGGCACGGCGCGGCAGCTTCCTGGCCAAGAACGTGATCCTGATGCCGTCCTACGTCAATATCGGCGCCTATGTCGATGAGGGAGCTATGGTCGACACCTGGGCGACGGTCGGCAGCTGCGCGCAGATCGGCAAGAACGTGCACCTGAGCGGCGGCGTCGGCATCGGCGGCGTGCTGGAGCCGCTGCAGGGCAACCCGACCATCATCGAAGACAACTGCTTCATCGGCGCGCGCTCGGAAGTGGTCGAGGGCGTCATCGTCGAGGAGAACTCGGTCATCTCGATGGGCGTCTACATCGGCCAGAGCACGCCGATCTATGACCGCGAGCTGGACACCGTCACCTATGGCCGCGTGCCGGCCGGCTCGGTCGTGATCAGCGGCAGCCTGCCCAAGAACAACGGCAAGTACAGCCTGTATGCGGCCATCATCGTCAAGAAGGTCGACGCCGGTACGCGCGCCAAGACCAGCATCAACGACCTGCTGCGCGCCTGATCAAGCGATAAGGGGCGATCAATGGCATTGAACTCGGGCGCAGCGCCGGGCCGCCCCAAGCGAGCCCGAGCCATCCAACGGATGGCTATCCCCTCGGGGGATCGGTCGATGTACTCATCGGACGAGGGGCACACATGAGCGGCAATATGGAGCGCATCCTGCGCTTGATGGCCGACAAGGGCGCATCCGACGTTTATCTGTCGGCCAATATGCCGGTGTTGATCCGTCTGAACGGGCAGATCGTGCAGCTGTCCGACCAAGTGCTGACGCACAGCCAGCCGCGCCAGTTGATCGCCGAGGTGGTGGAGCCGGCGCAACTGGCCGAGCTGGACGCCACCGGCGAGCTGAATATGGCGGTAGCGGTCAGCAAGGTCGGCAGCTTTCGGCTTTCGGGCTTTCGCCAGCGCGGCAGCATCGCCGGTGTGTTCCGCCATATTCCGCACAACATCCCTTCGCTGGAGAGCCTCAACCTGCCGCCGGTCTTGGGCAAGCTGGTGCAAGAAAAGCGCGGCCTGATCCTGATGGTCGGCGCCACCGGCACCGGCAAAAGCACCACGCTGGCGTCGATGCTGGAGCAGCGCAACCAAAGCATGAGCGGCCATATCCTCACCATCGAGGACCCGCTCGAATATCTGTTCACCAACAAGCGCTCGGTGGTCAACCAGCGCGAGGTCGGGCGCGACACCGCCTCGCTGCAAATCGCCCTGAAGAATGCCTTGCGCCAGGCGCCGGACTGCATCTTGATCGGTGAGATCCGCGACCGCGAGACCATGACCTCGGCGATCTCGTACGCGCTGTCAGGCCACTTGGTGCTGGCCACCTTGCACGGCAATAACAGCTATCACGCGCTGAACCGCATTCTGTCCTTCTACACGCCGGAGTCACGCCCGGCGCTGCTGAATGACCTGGCGGCCGGGCTGAAATCGATTGTGTCGCAGCGCCTGGTGCGGGCCTCGGCCGGCGGGCGCATTCCGGTCATCGAGATCTTGCTCAACACCAAGCTGATCTCGGAGTTGATTGAGCATGGTGACTTCAGCGGCGTCAAGGAAGCGATGGAAAAGTCCATGGCCGAAGGCTCACAAACCTATGAAGAGAACTTCGCCAAACTGATCATAGCCGGCACCATCACGCGCGAAGAAGGCCTGGCCTTCGCCGACTCGCCGACCAATTTACTCTGGCGTTTGCAAAACGATGCGCCCGGGGCGAACAAGGCTTCAGCCAAGCAAGCCGAAGCCACGCCCAGTGACGAAGCCAGCTTTACCGAGATCACCCTGGACGTGCGCCAGGATTGATACCACGACCCAAAAAATTCATGTCCAACACCCTTGCCTTGCTTGAGGCGCTGATCGCGCGCCCGTCCGTCACGCCGCTTGATGCTGGCTGCCAAGAGCTGATCGCTGCTCGCCTGGCCGCGCTCGGTTTCGAGATCGAACGCATGGACAGCGGTCCGGAGAACTTCCGCGTCAGCAATCTTTGGGCGATCAAACATGGCTTGCCAGACAAGCCAGTGCTGATGTTCGCTGGCCACACCGATGTGGTGCCGCCCGGCCGCCTGGATGCCTGGGCCAGCGACCCTTTTGTGCCCAGCTACCGGGACGGCCGCATCTACGGCCGCGGTGCCGCCGATATGAAGGGTTCGGTCGCGGCGATGGTAGTCGCGGCCGAAGAGTTCATCGCCGCCCACCCGGACCACGCCGGCAGCCTCGCCTTCTTGTTGACCAGCGACGAGGAAGGCCCGTCGATTGATGGCAGCAAGGTTTGCTGCCAGGTTTTACTGGCACGTGGCCAGCGCTTGGATTACTGCATCGTCGGCGAGCCGACCTCCGTTGATGCCGTCGGCGATATGCTGAAAAACGGTCGCCGTGGCACGCTCAGCGGCAAGCTCCGGGTCAAGGGCATCCAAGGCCATGTGGCCTACCCGCAATTGGCGCGCAACCCGGTGCACCAAGCGGCACCGGCTCTGGCCGAGTTGACGGCGATGGTCTGGGACGCCGGCAATGACTATTTCCCCGCCACTACCTTGCAGATCTCAAACATCAGCGCCGGCACTGGGGCGACCAATGTGATCCCGGGCGAGATGGTCTTGGATTTCAATTTCCGGTTCTCGACCGAGTCCACGCCGGAAGGACTGAAGGCCCGCGTGCTGGCCCTGCTGGAGCGCCACGGCCTGGAGTACGCCTTGGATTGGACGCTGGGCGGCGAGCCGTTTTTGACGCCGGTCGGGCGTTTGAGCGAGGCCTTGTGTGCGGCGATTCGGCAGGAGACCGGGCTGAACGCCCAACTCTCCACCACCGGCGGCACCTCGGACGGGCGCTTCATTGCCAAGATCTGTCTAGAGGTGATCGAGTTCGGTCCCATCAACGCCAGCATCCACAAAATCGACGAATACCTGCCCGCCGACAGCCTGGAACCGCTGAAGAATATTTACCGTTTGACGCTGGAGAACCTGCTGCTGTGAAGCTGATTGACTGTATTGAACAAAGCGCCGCCCGCCTGACCGAAGCGGGCGTTTCTTTTGGCCACGGCACGACCAACGCCTTTGACGAAGCCGCGTGGCTGGTGCTGTGGCGTTGTGGATTCCCGCTGGACAGTTTGGACGAGCACGAACAAGAAGCGCTGAGCCCCGAGAACTTGGCCAAGATTGAGGCCTTGATCGAACAGCGCATCGCCACCCGCAAGCCTGCCGCCTATTTGACCCAGGAGGCTTGGCTGCAAGGCGTGCCCTTTTATATTGACGAGCGCGCCATCGTGCCGCGCAGCCTGATTGCCGAGCTGGTCGCCAATGAGGCGATCGACTCCTGGTTGTCGGACCAGACCCGCCGCGTGCTGGATCTGTGCACCGGCAACGGCAGCCTGG
>NZ_JANNMI010000090.1:0-5443 GCF_031397715.1 Roseateles sp. | reverse complement strand
TAGTCCGGCTCCCAGGCCCAGCCGATGGTGAACTTCTGATAGCGCAGCATGTCCATCACGCCGACTTGGGGCACCGCTGCGCCGAACAGATCGGGCCGCTGGTTGACCACCGCGCCGACCAGCAGGCCGCCGTTGCTGCCGCCATTGATGGCCAGCTTGGAGGGCTTGGTGTAGTTGTTCGCCACCAGCCATTCACCGGCGGCGATGAAATCGTCGAACACGTTTTGTTTTTTGAGCTTGGTGCCGGCCTCATGCCAGGCGGAGCCGTACTCGCCGCCGCCGCGCAGCGAGGCCAAGACATAGACGCCGCCCATCTTCATCCAGGTCGCGGCGGTGATGCCGTAACCCGGCGTCATCGGCACATTGAAGCCGCCGTAGCCGTACAGCAGGGTCGGGTTGTTGCCGTCCAGTTTCAGGCCCTTTTTGTGGGCGATGAAGATAGGCAGCTTGGTGCCGTCTTTGCTGGTGACAAAGGCGCGCTGGGTCTCGAACTGCTCGGCGTCAAAAGCGGTTTGCGGGCGCTTGAACAGCGTCGCCTTATTGGCCGCCACGTCGAAGCGATAGGTCTCGGTCGGCGTGGTCAGGCTGGTGTAGCTGAAGAAGGTTTCCTTGTCGGAGGCGCGGCCGGCAAAACCAGCAGCCGTGCCGACGCCGGGCAGCTTGACTTCGCCTTGTGGCTTGCCGTTCAGGTCATGGATGCGCACCACCGTCGACGCGTCGCGCAGATAGCTCACGAGCAAGCGCCCGCCTACGTTTGAGGCGCCCGTCATCGCGTCGCTGCTCTCGGCCAGCAAGGTCTTCCAAGGCTGCTTGCCCGACGCTTTCAGGTCGATGGCGATCAGGCGGCCGCGTGGCGCGTCCTTGTCGGTCTTGACGATCAAGGTGTTGCCGTTCAGGGCAACCGGCACATAGCTGGCGTCAAAAGCCAGGCTGATCGGCTTGGGCTCACCGCCTGTATAGCTTCCCTTGACCAGCGGCAGCAGCATCAAACCGTTCTTCTCGCCGCCCTTCCAGACCGTGATGAAGACGGCCTTGCCGTCATCCGAGACCTCGGCGCCGAAGCCCCATTCCTTCTCGCTCGGGTTGCTGGCCACCAACTGATCCTCGGACTGGGCGGAGCCAAGGCGGTGGTAGAACAGCTTCTGGAAATAGTTCGCACCGGTCAGCGCCGCGCCTTCGGCCGGCGCGTCATAGCGGGAGTAGAAAAAACCTTTGCCGTCCGGCGTCCAGGCCGCACCGGAGAACTTGACCCAGTCCAGCTTGTCGGCCAAGTCACGGCCGGTGGTCATATCGCGCACCTTCCAGGTCTGCCAATCGGAGCCGGCAGCGGCCACGCCGTAGGCCAATAACTTGCCGTCGCGCGAGGCGGCATAACCACCAAGCGCAGCGGTGCCGTCCTTGCTCAGCGTATTCGGGTCGAGCGCGATGGTTGGCTCATCGGTTGGCGATTTGGCGGTGTAGAGCACCGCCTGCTGTTGCAGGCCGTTGTTGCGGGTCCAGAAATAGCGGCCGCCCTCCTTGAAGGGGATGCCAAACTTCTCGAAGTTGTAGAGCTCGGTGTAGAGCTTGCGCACCGGCAGCCGCTGCGGCATCGCTTCGAGAAAAGCGTCGGTGACCCGATTTTGTGACTTGACCCAGGCCTTGGTTTGTTCGCTGTTGTCGTCCTCCAGCCAGCGGTAGGGGTCGGCCACGGCCGTGCCGTGATAGGTATCGGTTTGCTCGACCTTGGGCGTCACCGGATAGGTCGGCGCGGTTTGCGCGTGGGCCAGCCCCAGCAGGGCAAAAGCGGCCAGTGCTACGGCCTTGTGGGCCATTGTTTTCTTGAAAGTCATCGTCATCGTCCTGAGAGGTCTGGCCCGGCGCGCCGGGGGTGGGGCATTCTGGCAAGCAAGCGGCAGTATGACGAAAGACAGGGGTCAATTTTTGCCCCGAAACAGGGGTGATTGCGGGTTTCCTCGGGGTTGGTGACCTGCATCACTGACATCAGAAGTCGCTGCCCACGCGATGCAACGCAGCTTGCTGCGTCGCGAATGCTCGCGTTTCTTCTCAAGGCAAGACCTCGCGCAGCACCTGCAGGTATTGCTCAAAGCCCTGCAAATCTTTGTGCCCGGCACCACGGATCACCGCCAGCCGGCCCTGCGGCCTCAGGGCGAGCAGACGCTCGCTGTGTTGCGGCGGGATCAAGGTGTCTTGCTCGCCATGGATCAGCAGCAGCGGCCCCCGCCAAGCGGGCAATAGCGCGGCCGTGTCGAGCGGATAGCGCAGCAAGGCGGTGGGCAGCAGCGGGAAATGCTGACGCATCAGGTCGGCCATGCGGGTGTAGGGCGAGATCAACACCACATACTCGGGCTTGACCTCGATGGCCAAGCCTGCGGCCAGGCTCGTACCCAAGGAGCGGCCGACGATGACGCAGCGCAGGCCGGCATAGCGCGGCGCCACAGCGCCCCAAGCGGCACGCACGTCGGCGCGCATTTGGGCCTCGCTCTCGATGCGGCCGCTGCTCTTGCCATAGCCTCGGTAGTCCAGCATCACCAGCTCATAGCCGGCACGGCGGTAGAAATCAGCGTTGACGAACCAGCTCTGCAGACTGCCGGCATTGCCGTGCAGATAGAAGACCAGGCCTTTGGGATTGGGCACCCGCAGTTGCAAGGCCGAAAGCACGGCGCCGTCCACCGGAATACGCAGCTCGACCACGTCAGCACCGAACTCGAAACGGTGCGAGGCCGGCAGGACTTCGGGCTGGAACAGCAATTGCTCCTGGCGCTTATAGACCCACAGCAAGCCTACTGCCAACAGCGCAACCAGCACCACAGCCAGCAAAGCAGCCAGCATCACGCCGACCCGCAACGGCCCGCCCAGCCCACTCGTCGCGCTCATCGCGCAAGGCGCAGCAGCTTGCCGCTGTCGGTCAGCAGCAGCAAGGCGCCGTCGCCAGCCTGACGCACATCGCGGATGCGCTCGCCCAGCTCCTTGACCATCTCGGTGCGCGCCACCACGGTATTGCCGCTCAGTTGCAAGCGCCACAGCGCCTGGCCGGCCAGCGAGCCCGAGAACAGCTGGCCCTGCCACTCGGGGAACATCGTGCCGGTGTAGAAGACCAGGCCGGCCGGCGCGATCGACAGCGGCACCCAGAAGGTCAGCGGCTCGACATAAGTAGGCGTATGCACGCCGCCGCCAATGCGGCAGCTCTCGCTGACTGGGTCGCCATAGTTGCAACCGTAGCTTTTAGCCGGCCAGCCGTAATTGGCACCGGCGCGGGCGATATTGATCTCATCGCCGCCCTGCGGGCCATGCTCGCTGAGCCACAGCTCGCCGGTCACCGGGTGCAGCGCCGCGCCCTGCGGGTTGCGGTGGCCGATGCTCCACAGGCCGGGCCGGGCGCCGGTGCCGAAGCTCGGGTTGTCGGCCGGCATGCTGCCGTCGCGCTTGATGCGCACCACCTTGCCCAGCGTCTGTGCCAGGTCTTGCGCCGGCGCGCCAAGTTGCCGCTCACCCAGCGCAACGAACAGGGTTTTGTCACGCCCGAACACCAGACGCGAACCGAAATGGCCGCCGCCGCTGACCTTGGGTGCCTGCTGGAAGATCACCGTCACATCCAGCAAGGCAGCGCCGACCAAGCGGCCGCGCGCCACCGCCGTACCGGCCTTGCCGGCCTCAGCGCCCTGGCCGGGCTCCGCATAGCTGAGATAGACCCAGGGTGTGGTGGCGAAGTCGGGGTCCAGGGCCACGTCCAGCAAACCGCCCTGCCCCGCCGAGGCCACGGCGGGCACGCCGCGAATCGTCACCGCCGGCCCCTGCCCGCCGGCCGGCAGCCGCAGCAAGCTGCCGGCCTTTTGCGTCACCAGCATTTGGCCGTCGGGCAGCAGTGCCAGACCCCAGGGGCTTTGCAGGTCGCTGCGCAAGGTGCTCAGCTGTGCGGCTGTGGGTGGTGGGGCGGGTATTGGGGCGGGTATTGGGGCGGGCGGGGCGGCGGCCGAATCGCCGCCTCCGCCGCAGCCGGCAACGAGCAGTGCGGCGGCGCTGAGCAAGCTGCGGATCGAGGGGCGTCCATGCATGGTGGGCTCCGAAATGCCATCAACAGGGATGCAGTCTATGCCGGCAAGGGGCTGCGCTGCGCGGCCTGGCGATCAGTGCGATTGGGGTGGCGGCAAGTTCCCCTGGCAGGCATACGAAATTGGCTCTTCGGAGTCAATGCGTCAGGCCTGGCCCAAGGTTCCGGATGGACCTCGCTCGTTGTCAGCCAATGACCAAGATTGACGATTGAAGACTTGACGCTCGGATCGCCTGTAAATGAAGTCCTGCGATATGGGGCTGGATATCTGGAAGCCTGCCAAACTGGCCGGGGTGCGTGAAGTGGCTATGCGACACAAGCTCAGCGTCGGCGACAACGGCGAGATTTTCATGCTGGCGCGTGCCGAGCACGCTGCTGTAGGTTTTGCGATCGCTATCACAGGGCTGCTGAGCGTTGCTCGGTGGGCTGCCGAAAAGTTGGACGCTCCCGAGCTGGCTGTTGATCTGGCCGCCGAAGTGCAGCCCTACATCGTGGCTAGGAACCCGCGTGCTCGATTTGAGCTAAAGCCTCATGTGCTGGGCGCTTCTCGCACAGACCACGTTTTTGATTTTCGCCATGGTGACGACTTGATCGACGTGATAACGGCCAGCCCTCAAGCGACTGGCGGCGTACCGCGCAAGGTGAGCGATGTTCAGAACGGCCCGTTTATCGGCGGAGGGAGCCCACTGATCATCGTGGACGACCGGCTTGACAAACGGGCCAAAGCTGAGAACGAAATCGCCATCCTGGGCGCTGTTACGCGCGCAATGCCATTCTCGGTCCTGATGGCCGTTCGGCACTAGGCTGCCGCTAGGTTCCCGTATTGGGTGAGCAGGTCTGACTCAAGAGGGGGGAAGGCGGATACCTATGCGCGGCCAGCCGTTGATCCAATAATTCCACTCGGCCAACTCGTTGGCGACTTCAATCGCCCGCTTCGCGCCGACCTTGTTCTGCAAGATCTACAAAGCCTCGTGGTGAATGCCGGTTCGCTGAGTTTTCTGCACATTGGCCGGCCTTTGCTCTGTCAAAAGCGCTAGAAGTTCGGCAACGGTTCGGTGGCAAGCCTTGGGCCATGTCGATGGCGGGCTTTGCAATGTCGATCAAAAAGCCACTCGCCGCGTCGCCAGTTGATCAAATTTTTGTTGGAACTGACACGAAACCAAGCCAGCGATCGCCTACCCGATGCGATCGCGGGCCTGACGATCTCGCAAGCCTAGTTGGCGATATCGCTGGCCGCGGTCAACCGGCGCCGCCGCTAGACCGATAGACCAGGACGCGAGTTTGGGTAGACAAAAGCACCGCAAGCGGGGTGCTGCCAAGAACAGATGGGTGGCGGCACTGCCACCCGAGCCCTTGTCCAACATGTTCGACGGCGGGGCGATGAGGGGCACG
>NZ_JANNMI010000019.1:0-4990 GCF_031397715.1 Roseateles sp. | reverse complement strand
CGCGTCACGCGTGGCGCGGTGTTCGACGTCGCGGTAGACATGCGGCGCGCGTCGCCGACGTTCGGCCAATGGGCTGGCGCCGAGCTCTCCGAGGAAAATCATCACATGCTTTGGGTGCCGCCGGGCTTCGCGCACGGCTTTTTGGTCTTGAGCGAGACGGCCGACTTCCTCTACAAGACTACCGATTACTACGCCCCGCAGTGCGAGGGCGCGGTGCGTTGGGACGACCCCGCCATCGGCATTGAGTGGCCGGACACCGGCGTGACGGCGCTGCTGGCGGACAAGGACGCCCGGGCTCCGCTGTTGGCCGACGCGACCAAACTATTTGACTAGGAGCCCGGGCGGCAGAAAGCGGCGATAGCGAAAGGCGACCTCGGCGAGGACAGTTTTTGCCCGATTTGCAGCCTCATAGCTCGGCTATGGGGCAAAAAGACGGTGAAAAATGGACCGCTGCGGCCGACTTGTAGCCGCCGATTTTTCTGCCGCCCGGGCTCCTAGGCCAAGCCACGGCCAATGCCGTGGTGCTCAATCCCCAGCGCCTTCATCAAGGCCGGCTCGTACTGATTGCGGCCGTCAAACACGACCGGCTGCTTCAAGTTGGCCTTGATGGCCTCGAAGTCAGGGCTCTTGAACTCCTTCCACTCGGTCACCAGCAGCAAAGCGTCGGCGCCGTCCAGCGCCTGCTCGGCCCGCTCACAAAAGCTCAAGGCCGCCAGGTCGCCCAGCAAGCGTTTGGCCTCAGGCATGGCGACCGGGTCATAGGCCGCGACCGTTGCGCCTAAGCGAATCAACTCGCGCACGATCACCAAGGCCGGCGCCTCACGCATATCGTCGGTATTGGGCTTGAAGGCCAGGCCCCAGATGGCGAAGTGGCGACCCGATAAGTCACCCCCCGGGTCGGTGCCAAAGCGCGCCACCACCTTGTCCACCAGCACCATCTTCTGCCGCTCATTGGCCTGCTCCACCGCCGCCAACACACGCAGCGACACGCCCTGACCTTGAGCCGCCTGCACCAAGGCCTTCACATCCTTGGGGAAGCAGGACCCGCCGTAGCCGGCGCCGGCATACAAAAAGCTGTAGCCGATGCGCGGGTCGGACCCAATGCCCCGTCGAACTAACTCGATATCCGCACCGACCTTTTCGGCCAGCAGCGCCAGCTCGTTCATGAAGCTGATGCGCGTGGCCAGCATCGCATTGGCCGCGTATTTGGTGAATTCGGCGCTGCGCAGGTCCATCACCACCATGCGGTCATTGTTGCGGGTAAACGGCGAATACAGCGCCCGCATGAACAGCGTGGCCTGCTCATCGTCGGAGCCGATGATGATGCGGTCGGGCTTCATGAAATCTTCGACCGCTGCGCCTTCCTTCAAGAACTCCGGGTTGGAGACCACCGAGAACGCCAAGGTCGAGCCGCGCTTGGCCAACTCATCCGCCACCGCGGCACGCACCTTGTCGGCCGTGCCGACCGGCACCGTGCTCTTGTCGACAATCACCTTGTAGTCGGTCATGCGCGCGCCAACCTGGCGCGCCGCCGCCAGCACATATTGAAGGTCGGCCGAGCCGTCTTCGTCCGGCGGCGTGCCCACGCCGATGAACATGATGGTGCCGTGGTTGACCGCGCGGTCAATATCGGTGGTGAACTGCAAACGCCCCGCCGCCACATTGCGGCGCACGATCTCCAACAAGCCCGGCTCATGGATGGGGATTTCGCCTGCGTTGAGCACGCGGATCTTCTCGGCGTTGACATCCAAGCACACCACATGATTACCCATCTCAGCCAAACAAGCGCCGGTCACCAAGCCAACATAACCGGTGCCTATCGCTGTGACTTTCATGTCTAGCCTTTGCGTTCTGATCAAGTAGCGAGCAGCCTACTCGGCGACTGTGTAGGCACTGTGAAAGTGCTGTTTCTCTCGCCCGACGCGGCGATTTTTCGCAGGACAATCGGGCCATGACCGCCGCCACCGAAGCCCTCAACACCGCGCCAACGCCCGCCTTGTGTCCCAACTGTTCGACCAGATTCCCCGCCCCACGGCCCAAGTTCTGCGGCGCATGCGGCCAAGAATCGAATCTGCGCCCGCCGACGCTGCTGGAGTTCTTACAACAGTTCGGCGGCGCCTATATCTCGACCGAAGGCGCACTGTGGCGGACCTTGTGGCGCCTGCTCCTGCTGCCCGGGCAGTTGACGCTGGAATACATGGCCGGCCGGCGCCGGCGTTATGTACTGCCGCTGCGCCTGTACCTGACCATCAGCGTGCTGGCCTTACTGTCGCTGCGCGTGGTGACCAGCGGCAAGATCGAAGCCAACACCCCGGAGCTCAATAAAACAAGCAGCTCCAAAGCCATACAGCTGGAAAACGGCGACACCCAGAACATCCAGATCGGCGGGCTGGGCGGCTTCAAGGCCGGCATGAAGGACGGCGTGTTCTTTTGCGAAAAGCTGCCCGAGTCGATGTGCAAGCGCCTGGAGCGGCGCCTGACGCTGGATCAGGCCGCCATGGCCAAGGAAATGGTGCAGCTGTCCGAGCGGGCGCTGGGCAATATTGGCACCACGATGTTTGTGCTGCTGCCCTGTTTTGCACTCTGGCTGAAGCTGATTTTTTGGGACAAGCGCCTGCGCTACACCGAGCATCTGACCTTCGCGCTGCACCTGCACGCCTTCTGGTTTGCGATGCTGCTGTTGCTGTTGATTCAATCGGAGGCCTTGTCGGCGCTGGCCGGCACCGCGGCCCTGATCTACCCGCTCATCGCCCTGCAGCGCGTCTACCGCTGCCGCTGGTGGAGCACCCTGCCGCGCGCCTTGGCGCTGCTTGTGCTGAACCTCAGCAGCATCAGCTTTGTGTTTGCCAGCTTCGCCCTCTTGACCTTGGTCAGCTGAATAGAGCCACACCTCTAGACGGCCGGCCGCACAATCGGCCCCGCCTGGCGACTTTTCATCGCCGGCAATGCGAATGAACTCACCGACCCCAAAACGCACCGCCAAACATTTGCTACCCTCGGATCTGCGCGGCATGGCCCAGCTGGGCAGCCAGGCCACCGCCGGCATTGCACGCATTGTCGAAGGCGTGCATCAATCGATCTGGGATCGTTTGGGGATGCCCGGTGGCCCGACTGCCGGCCAAACGCGCGGCATCACCGGTTTGGCCTACAAGAGCGTGCACGGCGTGAATCGCCTGGTCGGTGTTGGCCTGCAAGCACTGTTAAGGCGCATCGAAGCTAGCAGCCCCGCTGGGGCCCAAGAAAGCCCCCAACGTGCCGCTCTGTTGGCGGCCTTGAATGGCGTGATGGGCGACCATCTATTGGCGACCCAAAATCCGCTGGCCACCCCGATGAGCCTGCGCTGGCAAGGCCAGGCCCTGGACTGGCAAGACCTGCCCCCCGCGTTCGCACCGACCGGCAAGGTTCTCTTGTTGATCCACGGCCTGTGCATGAATGACTTGCAGTGGCAGACATCGCACCAAGACCGCTTGGTCGATCATGGCCAAGCATTGGCCCAAGCGCTGGGCTACACCGCCATCTACCTGCGCTACAACTCGGGCCTGCACACCTCGCAGAACGGCCGCGAGCTGGCCGCGCAGCTGGAGCAGTTGGCGCGCCATTGGCCGACTCCGATCGAAGAGATCAGCATCGTCGCCCACAGCATGGGCGGCCTTTTGACGCGCAGTGCCTGTCAACTCGCTGCCGAACAAAACATGAGCTGGCTACCCCGGCTGAAAAACATCATCTTCCTGGGTACGCCGCATCACGGCGCACCGCTGGAGCGGGCCGGCAACTGGATCGATGTGCTGCTCGGCAGCACGAGCTACACCGCGCCGCTGGCCAAGCTGGGTCAATTGCGCAGCGCGGGCATCACCGACCTGCGCCACGGCCATGTGCGCGACGAGGACTGGCAGGGCGACAACCGCTTCCATCGCCTGCCCGATCAACGCCTGATCACGCCGCTGCCGGCCGGCGTCAACTGCTTCGCGGTCGCGGCGACCATGGCCGCCAAAAGGGGCGCACTCGCCAACCGTTTGATCGGTGATGGCCTGGTGCCCTTGCACAGCGCTTTGGGCGAACACAGCGACCCTCGGCGCGATCTGGGCTTTGCCAAGTCAGAGCAACTGGTCTGTTACCGCATGAACCATATGGAGCTGCTCAGCAGCCCGCTGCTGACCCAGCAAATGCTGGACTGGCTGAAACCCGCCAAGACCGTCAAAGCTTGATCAGAGCGCGCGCAGCAACTGCTGCACCTCGGCTTGACCACCGTACTGCTTGCCGGCCTTGGCCAGGCGCTGCAACTCAGACCCGGCCCTGCTCTTGTCGCCTGAGGCCAAATACAGTTTGGCCAAACGCATGCGCATTTCATGGTTCTCGGGCTGCAGATCAAGCGCCTGGTTTTGCACCTCGATCGCCTTGGGCATTTGCTTCTCAGCCTCCAACACCAGCGACAAGGTATCCAAAAACTCGGCCTGTTTGGGCACCAGCTGATTGGCTTTTTCGATCAAGGGCAAGGCACCCGGTTTGCCCTGCTTCATCAACAACCAAGCCAGATTGTTCAGCGCCGGGGCACTCGAAGGCTGCAGCTTCAAGACCGCCGCGAAGCGGCTTTCGGCCAGCGCGAACTGACCCTGCAACAACTCCTCGCCGCCCAAGTAGAACTGGAACACGGCATCCTTGGGATGGTCTTTGATCCAGGCGGCGGCAAACTTCCCGGCCTCGCCCTTGTTGGGGCCGAGCACCAACGCGTGATGCAGCTTGGCCGCCAAGCCGGCCGCCACATCTGCATTGGCGCCCTCATTGCCCGTGCTCAGGCTTTGCCGATAGGCCGCCGCAGCACCGACCCACTCCTTTTGCGCTGCCAGCACATCACCTTGCAACCCCAGGCCGGCTGCTTTGCCAAGCGCTTGCTTCTGCATCAAGGCAGCGCTGGCCAGAGCAGCCTTGTAGTCAGCGGCCGCCAGTTGCACCTCACCCAAGCGCTTGCGGGCGACCAGGTAGTCGGGCGCCA
>NZ_JANNMI010000011.1:0-1818 GCF_031397715.1 Roseateles sp. | reverse complement strand
GCAGCCACCCATTGAAGCTCTCCCATGGCGGCTGGCAAGTGCCGGTGGCTTTCAAGGTGAGCGCCGACGCCGGCCCGGTGTGGGACTTTTTCCGCGACGGTGACCAGGCGGCGCTGCTAGCCGCCCTCGGCCCGCAGCCGCCGTTCGAACATGCGGCCGAGTTGCTGGCCCATCTGGAGAGCTTGCTGGCGCGCAGCAGCTCCGGGCACGCCGAACATATGGACTCGCTGCTGCCGCGCCTGCAGGCTGAATGCGCAACGCCGCAAGGCATCACCGAGCTGAAGGCCAGCTGCACCCGTGCCCAGGACCGCTGGGAAAACCGCGTCGCCGAGCTCAACACCTTGGCCGGCCTGAACAGCGAGCTGGCCTTTCAAGGCTACCCCGACACCTTTGACGCCGCCCGCCGCCTGCAGCGCACCGTCACCTTGTTTGTGGGGCCGCCGAACAGCGGCAAGACCCACGCGGCCTTCGAGCGCCTGACGCAGGCCCATGACGGTGCCTACCTGGCACCCTTGCGCCTGCTGGCATTGGAGGGCCGGGACCGACTGGTCGGCCGTGGCGTGCCCTGCTCCTTGCTGACCGGCGAAGAGAATGTGCCGGCCGAAGGCTCGCGCGTGGTGTCAAGCACGATCGAGATGGTCAACACGACCCGACCGATCGACGTCGCGGTGATCGACGAGGCGCAGATGCTGTTCGATCTGTACCGCGGCTGGGCGTGGACGCAGGCCATCGTCGCCGTGCCGGCCAACGAGCTGATCATCATCTGCTCGGCCTATGCGGTGCCGGCGATCGAGAATTTGTTGGGCCTGTGCGGCGAGCGCTGCACGGTGCGCCATTTCGAGCGCAAGCAAGAGGTGCAATTGCTGCCGGCGCCGGTGCCGATCGCGGCGCTCAAAAAGGGCGACGCGGTGGTGGCCTTCAGCCGCCGCGAGGTCTTGATGCTGCGCGACCAAATTGCCGCCGAGGGCCACCCGGTCTCGGTCATCTACGGCGCCTTGCCGCCCGAGGTGCGGCGCCGCGAGGCCGAACGTTTCGCCCAAGGTGCCAGCCATATCCTGGTCGCCACCGACGCGATCGGCATGGGTTTGAACCTGCCGATCCGGCGCGTCTTGTTCAGCACCATGAGCAAGTTCGACGGCCAAGGCGACCGCGACCTGACCGTCTCCGAGGTGCATCAGATTGCCGGTCGGGCCGGGCGTTATGGCATGCATGACGAAGGCTTTGTCGGCGTGCTGCGCGAGGCCGAGGTCAAGGCCTCCCGCACCTTGAAGGAGCTGCTGCCGAAGACACCGCGAGCGCCGCGCGAGTTCAAGGCCGCGGTGGCGCCGAACTGGTGGCATGTCAACACCATCGCCACCCGCATGGGGCTGAGCAAGCTGCATGCGGTGCTGACCGTCTTCATGGACCAGCTACGCTTGGATGACGCACATTTCGAGGTCGCCGAGCTGGAGCAAATGCTGGAGCTTGCCGATGAGCTGGACCGCAGCGCTGGCTCCTTGGGCCTAAAGCAGCGCTTCATTTACGCGCAGGCACCGGTCGACACCCGCACCGACGCCCAGGTTCAGCAATTCCTCGAATGGACGCACTCACACGCGATCAAGGGCGTGGCCGGCTCGCCGTGGTTCCTGCAGGAAGTGGACGAACACAGCCGGCTCGACCGCATGGAGCAAGCGCTGCGGGCCTGCACGCTGTGGCTGTGGCTGGATCTGCGCTTCCCCGGCGTTTACGGCCAGGTCAAGGAAGTGGTCGATCTGCGCAGCCGTCTCAACGACGGCATCGAGCGGCATCTGAAGGGCAAGAAGCAGCTCTGGCAGTCGC
>NZ_JANNMI010000006.1:0-11177 GCF_031397715.1 Roseateles sp. | reverse complement strand
CCGACTGCCGTCGGCACGATATGGGGGCCGGCCACCCCGAATGCCCGCAGCGCCTGACGGCGATTGACGACTGGCTGTTGGCCACCGGCATCGAGCAGGCCCTCACCCATGTCGAGGCCGAGAAGGTCGACCTTGCCAACGTGGAGCGCGCCCATACCCATGGTTATGTGGCCGAGATCGCCGACCTGCTCAAGGGCTGCGAGAGCAGCGGCGACTCACGCGCTGTCGACCCCGACACCGTCGCCTGCCCCTACACCTGGGCGGCGACCCTGCGCGCCGCCGGCGCGGCCGTGCAGGCGACCGAGATGGTCTTGAACGGCGGTGCTGAGAACGCCTTTTGCGCGGTGCGCCCGCCCGGCCATCACGCCACCCGCGACCAAAGCATGGGCTTTTGCTTCTTCAATAATGTCGCCGTGGCGGCGCGTTATGCGCTGGATGTGCGCGGCCTGCAGCGGGTCGCGATTGTTGACTTTGATGTTCACCACGGCAACGGCACCGAGGACATCATTGCCGGCGATGACCGGGTCTTGATGGTCAGCATCTTTCAGCATCCGCTCTACCCCTACAACGGCGCCGTGCCCAAAGGCGAGAACATGGTCAATGTGCCGGTACCGGCCTACACCAAGGGGGCGGAAGTCCGCGCCCTGATCGAGGCCATGTGGATGCCGGCGCTGGAGGCCTTCAAGCCCGAGATGATCTTTATCTCGGCCGGCTTTGATGCCCACCGCGAGGATGATCTGGGGCAGCTCGGCTTGGTGGAGTCCGACTATGAATGGATGACGCAGCGCATCAAGGATGTTGCCGCCAAGCATTCCCAAGGCCGCATCGTCTCTTGCCTGGAGGGCGGCTATCACCTGGACGCGCTGGCCCGCAGTGTCGGCGTGCATCTGCGTGTACTGGCCGGCATCTGAGACCAGCCGGCCGTTCAAAAAATATTATTGATCCTGAATGACAAGTAAAGCCATTGACTTCGCCGAGTTGCGCGAACTGGGCGAAGCCCTTTTAAGCCCAAATTCCCTGGTCGGTTTGGCCATTTTGACGGCCTGCCTGGGCCTGTCTTGGGTGGTGGTGAGTTTGCTGCAGCGGCGCATCCATCACCAAAAACAGTCGGTGTTTTTCGGCCAACGCATCGTCGACGGCGTGCTGTTCCCCATCCTTGCCTTGCTCTTGGCCCTGTTGGCCAAGGCGGTGTTGCCGATGCTGGGTATCTCGCCTGCGGTGTTCAAGCTGGCGGTGCCGGTGCTGGTGTCGTTATTGATCATCCGGCTGACGGTGCAGGTGCTCAGAACCGCCTTGCCCAAGTCGGCCCTGGTCGAGCTGGTGGAGCAGTCGGTGTCTTGGGCGGCCTGGGGCGGCTCGATTTTGTGGGTGATCGGCGTCTTGCCCTGGCTGCGCGATGAGTTGAACGACATCACCTTCAAGCTCGGCGCCACCAAGATCTCGGTCACCAATCTGATCGAGGCGGGGGTGACGGCCTTGATCGTGGTGGTGCTGGCGCTGTGGGTCGCCTCGGTGATCGAGTCGAGACTGCTGCGCGTTGCCGGGTCAGGCAGCGGCGTCGATCTGTCGCTGCGCAAGATCGCCGCGAACATGACGCGGGCGCTGCTCTTGCTGGCGGCGATTTTGTTTTCGCTGTCGGCCGCCGGCATGGATTTGACCGCGCTGGGCGTGATGGGCGGCGCGGTCGGCGTCGGCATTGGCTTGGGGCTGCAAAAGCTCGCCTCCAACTATGTGTCCGGCTTTGTGATCCTGGCGGAGCGCTCGCTGCGCATCGGCGATATGGTCAAGGTGGATAACTTCGAGGGCCGCATCACCGACATCAAGACCCGCTTCACGGTGATCCGCGCCTTGAATGGGCGCGAGTCCATCGTGCCCAACGAGTTGTTGGTGACGCAGCGGGTCGAGAACTCCTCGCTGGCCGACCCCACGGTCTTGATCAGCACCGTGGTGCAGGTGGCTTATGGCACCGACTTGGACGCGCTGCTGCCGCAGCTGACCGACGCCGTGCGCCATATCCCGCGCGTGTTGAAGAGCCCAGAGCCCTCGGTGCTGCTGACCCAGTTTGCCGCCGACGGCCTGGAGCTGACGGTCAGCTTTTGGATTGCCGACCCCGAAAACGGTCAGGCCGGCGTGCGCTCCGATGTCAATCTCTGCCTGCTGCGCAAGTTGAATGAGTTGGGTGTGGATATCCCGTTCCCACAGCGGGTGATGCATCAACTGAGCCCCGCCGCCGTGGCCGCGACTTGACGGCGCGCATGGCCGAGCCATGACTACCGGCATGCGGCTTTGGCTATGCCCGACTGGTACAGCCGAGCATGAGCGTCATGCAATTTTCAAACCCAGGCTGTGGTGTTGTACCGAGCGCGGCCCTGAAGCTTCACAACCCGTTTCAGCCCTCCTATGTCGATTGAAGAGCGCATTCAGATAGCCGTCCCGCCTGGGGTCATCGACCGGATTTGGAGCGAGGTTGACCGTTGGCATCTTTGGGATCCGGACACCAAGCGGGCCCGACTCAATGGGCCGTTCGCCGTTGGCGCAAGGGGCCAAATCGTGCCCAGCAAGGGCATCGGCGTGCCCATGCTTGTGACCGAACGTAGCGCGGGTCGCTCCTTCACCGTCGAGGCTTACATCCCTTTTTTTCGCATGCACTTTGAGCATCGGGTGGCGCCGCTGGCCGGTGGGTCGGAGGTCACTCACCGGGTTTGGTTCACGGGTGCGCTGGCCTGGGTGTTTGGGCCAGGCGTTGCCAAGCAGCTTCGCGTCGGGCTGCCTCGCACCATGCAGTCACTGAAGGCCTATGCCGAGCGCCCTTGAGGATGGCGAGCATCCTTAACGTTGATATGGTTTCTTCCTGTCAAGCGCAAACACCAATCCCTCTGCGTTGCAGATCAAACTAAAAACCTGATGCCGGGCGGGGAACGTGGCGGAGCCCGTTGCTGTCACCCGATGTGGATGCACGACGGTTGTTCATGCTGATATTCGAGGGTTGGTTACCTTCAAGACAAGTTTTCGTCGCAGGGCTGAGCCCGGACACAAGGCGTCCTGAGGACGGCTTTGCCTGGCGAAGGGCGGAGCCTCAGGCTCGGTGCGGCTTGCCAGGCACCTTCGGTCTAGGGGCTGAGATAGCGCACCGGCATTGCTGCCGTGTGGGCTCACCAATAACGTTGCCGAGGATTCCCTTGATGGCCGTGGCTGCGCCACGTTCCCGATCCGGCCGTTGGTCTGTGTATTTTGTGAGTTAGCTCCTCGTGCCTTGCTAGCTTGAATTCTTCACCTTCAAGACTGTATTGAGTGCGTGTGCATCAAGTAGCGGTGCTTGACGTGGGCTCGGACTTGACGCCCTTCCAGCCTGAGCGCTGCACTTCTTGGCCGATGGCCCACACGAAGCCCACCGGCTCGCGGGCCACCGCCACCGTGGCTTTGGTTTTTAACATCCGGCGAGCCAGCAGCCGATTGAACTTGGCGTTCAGCCGCAGTTGCGCTTTCCACGCAATGTCGATCACGGCCTTGGGTAGACCGTCTTGGCGAGTGGCGATAACGGGACTCACCTGCGGAGCGTGGCGGTAGTGCCAAGCGACCTCGACCAGCATGCGTCGGGCTGCGGAGTTACCGGCCTTGGTAATGGCGCCTTGGCGGCGCTTGCACGATCGGCATCAGGCCCCATGCGGGCAGGGTTTCACGCATGGCTTGCTCAAGCCGTTCGATGCGGGCTTGCGTCTCGGTGATCGCGTGCAGGTATTCCTGGAACGCGATTTGTTGGGCGGGGTAGCCGAGCGTGACCTTGGCCAGCCAGCGCAGGTGGGCGGCCGTCCAGGAGGTCTTGCCGGCGTAAGGGATGCCCTGGCGCAACAGCAGGGCCTTGAGCCGATGGCGGCCATTGCGCTGCTCGCGCACGCCATCCTCACGGGCCCGCACCAGGTCACGCACGGCCTCATCCACGCCGTCGGGCACGCGCACCGCGACGAGGGCGCCGGAACGTGCCAGCTTGGACAGCAGCATGGCGTCGCGGCGGTCGGTCTTGACGCGGTCCCCTGGCGCTCTGGGGATCGAGGACGGCGCCACCACTTCGCAGCGCAAGCCCTGTGCGGTGAGGTGGCGCGAGATCACGAAGCCGCAGGGTCCCCCTTGCAGGGCGCGCCAAGCCAGAGGCCCGGCCCTTCGCCAGGCCCAAGCCGTCCTCAGGACGGCACGTGTCCGGGCTCAGCTTCGTAGACGATGTGCAGCGGCTGCCCTCGGCTGATGAGGCGGTGCAGCGCCTTGCCCAACCAGGCGAGGTCGCCCTTGATGCTGCCGATGTGTCGGATCTCGGCATCACGCGGCGCGTCCGCGACGGCGATATCGATACTGTCTAAATGGGGCGTCCAAACCCACAAACAAGATGGTAGGTTCACTCATGGTTCGACGCCTTGCTAACTTGCAACGCCCCGGCAGAACTTCTGCCGGGTGCACTGGTGTAGAGCTCTACAGGCCCTGTGCCTGCAACCTACGGCTTCGCAGGAGTCGGGCCACCTGAATTCGCGAAGCCATTTTGTCTAGGTCCAACAGCCCGCAGCCCGCTCCCTTCTCGGAGAAGAAAGGTAGTTCAACTCATGACGCGCTATGAAAAGGCGATCCACGCCGTGCGAGACGTATTTACTCCGTCATCCGTCGCGAGTCTCACCTTCGTTCCTCGTGAATCAATCAACAACAAACTAGTTGATGCACTGAGTACCAAGGGTAAACAAGTGATTGTTTACGGACATTCTGGGTGCGGCAAGACAACCTTGCTAGAGAACAAGTTGGCGCAACTCTTCTCTTTGCACGTTAAGACCTCGTGCATGAAGGGCATGACGTTCGAACAGATACTTGCTGACCCGCTCCGTCAACTGAAGGCCATGTACGTGAGTGAGATGGCCGCCAAAACGACTGGTAAATTCGGGGCAACGCTTGGGACGCCCAAGGACATCGCGTTTCCAGTCGGATTTTCAATTGAACACAGCCAAGAGGACGCTGCAAAAACCGTCCCGATTGCGGCAGCTTCGATCACACCGCAGATCGTAGCCGAGGTGCTTGGACTCAACAATGCGTGCTGGGTCTTGGAGGATTTTCATAAGATCGATACGTCTGAAAAGACGAAGCTCGCGCAGTGTATGAAAATGTTTATGGACTTAAGTGCGAGATATCCAGATCTAAAAATGATATTCATTGGTGCTGTGCACACAGCGCACAAAGTCGTTGAGTACGACCCCGAACTTCGAAATCGCGTAGCAGAAGTGTCGGTTCCACTTATGACGGAAGATGAATTGCGTCAAATAATCAGGCTAGGTGAGATTGCACTTAATATTAGAATTGATCAGAGAATCTCAGACCGAATAGTTTCCGTTTCCAACGGATTGGCTGCGGTAACGCACCAAATCGCCTTGAATTTTTGTCATGCTCGTGGAATTGAGTGCACTCAACCAGAAATACTGTATCTAGATACGGCAAAATGGATACCAGCTCTTGAAAAGTATCTTGAAAGCTCGTCGGATACTCTTAGAACTGCGTTCGAGAAGTCTGTAAAAGATATGAAGAAGAGAAAGTATGATCATGGACGAGTAATCTTGCGAGCACTAACGCGCTTTTCACAGGAAGGCGCTACACGAATTGAGATATTTCAAAAAATACGTGAGGTAGAACCAGCCTATCCCGCTGCGGGTCTTTTAAGTCACTTAAAGGCTCTGCAAAGCGAAGCTAGGTGCAACATACTATCGTACGACGAAAATACGGGAGATTACGCTTTTTCTGAGCCTGTTCATCGCGCATTCTGTTATATGCTTTTTGAAAGTGAGTCAAAAGCAAACGTGAAGGTCTCAAAGGAACCTATTTCGGTATCTGACTTTCTTCGACAATTAGTACCTGAATTGGCCGAACAAATTGCAAGACTGGAACAGGCGAAGAATGGTAACGGTACTAAGACAGAAGCTGACAGAAATTAGAATGAAGTAGTCAAAGGTTAGACTTGGCAGGCTGCTGAAATACCTCGCACCGCCTCCATGTTTGCGCTTAACATAGCCGGTATTACTTATTCGATCAAATTCCAACATTCATGCGTGGCGCCGACACCTTCACCGAAAGCCTGTTCGCCTTCGCGAAGCTGGAAGGCTTTGTTCCTGCGAATCACCCGTTCCGCTCGATTCACACCATGGCAAACATGGCACTGGTGAAGCTTGGCCCTTTGTTCGCTGGTATGTGTGAGCCCGAGTTCAAGAGCGGCCGACCCAGCATCGCGCCTGAGAAGCTGCTACGAGCGATGTTGCTGCAGGTGCTTTGCAGCGTGGCAGCGAACTCGGCCAGCGTCTCCCAAGCGCATTGCATCAGAAGGCTGTAGACCAACTTCTGATGTACCCAGGCGAGGCCGCGCAATTCTTGCGGCAAGGTAAATGTGATCAAGAAGTAGGCGCCCGGCAACAACGCTTGCGTCTGGCGTTCGATCCAGCGCTGGCTCTCAAAGTGCTGGCAGTGCGGGTAGCTGCGGTGTCCGCAGGAATTCGGCACCAGTCGCTGCGTGCTGCAGTCGCCGCATTGCGCCAGCATCTGCTTGGCGAGACTGCTGCGGCTGGCCTGCATGGCGGTCAGTGCGTGGAGGTGGCTGGGCAGCAGCCGATCGCCGTACTGGGCCATCAGCTCAGGCCCGAAGCGCGCGATGACCTTGGCCAGCGTGGTGCCTGGAGGCGACCGGACGAGCGTCGGCGCGCTCACTTGAGGGCTCCCCAGCTCAGCTTGAAGCCGTTCATCAGCGCGTCGATGCTCTGCGTGGCCAGTGCTTCGGTCTGGCGGGTTAGGTGGGTGCCCCGGGTCGCAGACCCGGGGCCTTCGTCAGGCACAAACAGTCCTCAGGACTGTTTGAGTCCGGACTCAGTAACGGTTGGTGGTGAGGATGGAGTGGTGGCCGACGGTGTGCTGAACATCAGCCAAGCTAACGCCGACTTCGATTGGATGGGTGGCATAGCTGTGGCGCAAACTATGAGGGCTGATTTTTTTTGATGCCGTAGGCCAGCGCCAACCGGCGCAATGCGAGCTGCACGCCACCGCGGTCCAGCGGCGTGCGGGCCAGCGCGGCGGCTTGCACGCCGCCGTGGTGATTGGGGTACAGCAAGCGCGGGGTTGCGGTGAATCAGCCAGAAGCGGCGCAGCAGCCCCAAGGTGGCGGCGGGTAGCGGCACAAAGCGGTCGCGGTTGCCCTTGGAGTCGCGGATCTGCACGCGCGAGCGCGAGGCGTCGATGTCGGCGACGGTCAGGGCCAGACCTTCACTCAGCCGCAGGCCCAGGCTTTAGAGAGTGAAGAACAACACCCGGTAGCTCAGCACATGGGTGGCGGCGAACAGCGTTTGGGCCTGTTCAACCGTCACGAAGCCAAACAGATCGAGCTTGACGGCGCTTCAGGAATGTAAGGCGATGCGCTGAGCAAAGTAATCTTTCAGTTGATCGGCGCTGAGGGTGTCAATCTGCCAATTGAAATGCTCGCCCATGCAGCGAATGGCGCGGGCCTAGGCATCCACTGTCTTGGGCTGCAGGCCTTGCAGTTGGCGGCGTCTGAGGAGGCTGGCGTAGCGCTGCTCGAAGGCCGGGGTGGCATTGACCAATGGCATCATGTGAAGAGCTCCTTGGGTGAAATGTGCTTCATGCACAATCAAACCGTCAGAATTGACGGTGTGACCATGAACATTACATCCGCAAGGGCTCAGGGGGAATGGCTCCGCGCAGCGGCTTCGGCTAAACCGCATGCCAAGCTGATCTACACAGCCATCGGCGGCGGCAATGCCGACGGCGACCCGTTCGCGATGAGTGGCGCGCCCGAGGTGCGCAAGTCGACGCTGACGCTGAACATGACGCCGTGCGGCGAGCGCAAGGGTCTCAGCAAGCAAGACCTGGAGGGGCAGCTGCGTGCGGCGCTGGACGTCTTGCCCAGCGCACGGGTCAAGGTCGGATTTGGCTGCAGCAGTGAAAAGTACGTGATCGTGCTGGCCGGTGAAGACGGCCACGCGCTGGCCGAGCATGTGCAAAAGGTCGAGCGCGAGCTGCGCGCTATTGCCGGCATCGGCGCGGTCACCTCGACCTCCAGCCGGGTGCGCCCGGAGCTGATTGTGCGGCCCGACTTTGCGCGCGCCGCCGACCTGGGCGTCAGCGTGGCGGCGATTGCCGATACCTTGCGCAATGCCCCCGCCGGCGACGATGACCAGGGCCTGGCCAAGCTCAATCTGGCGCCGCGCCAAGTGCCTATCGTCGTCAAGCTGCGTGCCGACGCGCGCTGATCTGGCCCTGCTGGCCAGCTTGCCGGTGCCGGGCAGCCGTGGGCCTACGGCCTTGTCCAATGTAGCCAGCTTGGAAATAGCCCGTGGCCCCGCGCAAATAGATCGTTATGACCGGCTGCGCAATATCAATTTCGAGATCGAGTTGAACGGTCAGCCGCCGGGCTTGGTGGAAAAGACCGCCCTGGGCCTGCCCACGCTGGCGAACCTGCCGCCCGGCATCATCCAGACCACCGTCGGCGATGCCGAGGCCATGGGCGAGCTGTTCGAGAGTTTTGGCCTGGCGATGCTGACCGGGGTGGCCTGCATCTACATCGTGCTGGTGCTCTTGTTCAAGGACTTCATCCGGCCGGTGATGATTCTGGCCGCCTTGGCGCTGTCGATCCCGGGTGCGTGCTTGGCGCTCTTCATCACCGGCACGGCGCTCTCGATGCCGTCGATGATCGGCTTGATCATGCTGATGGGCATCGCCACCAAGAATTCGATTGTGTTGGTCGACGATGTGGTGATCGCCCGTCGCGACCATGGCCTGGCGCGCTTCGAGGCGATTCTCGACGCCTGCCACAAGCGCGCGCGGCCGATCGTGATGACGACGATTGCGATGGGCGCGGGTATGCTGCCGATTGCGCTGGGTTGGGGGGTGGATCCGCGCTAACGCGCGCCGATGGCGATCGTCGTGATCGGCGGCCTGATCACCTCGACCTTCCTGAGCTTGCTGGTGATACCGGTCGTGTTCAGCGATACGGATGACGGCACGCAGCGCTTTGCCCGCCTGTTCAAACGCCCAGCGCCGCTCTCAAACGACGCCGTCAAGACTTGAAATTTGGAGTTACGCAGCCATGATGATCAAGATGAAAAAACCGCTTGGGTCGATTTGGGTACGTGGCGCGCTGGCCTGCAGCTTGGTCTTGGGCTTGACGGCCTGTCGCACGCCCGATGCCGTCGTCTTGAGTGGCGATCCTTTGCCGCTGCTGGACGCGCCGCCAAGCGCGGCCGTGGCCTTGGACGTCAGCACCGAGGATCTGGATTGGCAGGACGGCACGCGCCAGCGCGCGGTGCCGGCGCGCTTGTACTGGCCCAGCCGCGCCTCAGCCCAAGCGGCCGGCGTGCCGCTGATCGTTTTTTCTCACGGCATCGGCGGCTCGCGGCGCGGCTACAGCTATCTGGGTGCCTATTGGGCAGCCAAGGGCTATGCGACGCTGCATGTGCAGCATGTGGGCAGCGACCGCACACTCTGGACGGGCAACCCTTTCGGGCTGGTCGGGCGCTTGCAAGATGCGGCCAAGGAGAGCGAGGCCTTGAGTCGGGTCGCCGACGTGCGTTTTGCGCTGGATCAGTTGCTGCTGGGGCCGCGCGGCAACCAGATTGACCCAAGCCGAGTGATTGCGGCCGGCCATTCTTACGGTGCCAACACGGTGCTGCTTTTGGCCGGCGCGCAGGTGGTGCGGCGTGGCGCGGTGATGGAGCAGTTGCGTGACCCACGCTTCAAGGCGGCGATCCTGATCTCGGCCCCGCCGTTTTATGGCGAGACCGAGCGCACCGCTGAGATTCTCAAGCCCATCACCATCCCGACCCTGCACATCACAGCCACCGAAGACGTGATCGTCATCCCCGGCTACCACTCGACTGCGAGTGACCGCATCGCCGTTTTCAAGGCGACCGGCAGTGCGGCCAAGTCTTTGGTGGTGTTCGAGGGCGGCTCGCACAGCATGTTCACCGACCGCGCCGGCACCGGCGGCGTCACGCTGAATCCGCTCGTCAAGACCGCCACCAAGGAGGTCGCCTTGGCCTTTCTCAGCCAGGTCTTTGAGGGTCAAAACTTGCCGCTGCAGCAGTGGAGCGAGCGCCATCAGGCGATCGTCAACCATATCCAATTGGATCTGGTGGCTCAGCCCTTGAGCGTGGTGCGACCGGTGGGCTCGCAGCTGGCCACCGGCTTGGGGATAGCGCCCTCCAGATCCGAGATCGAGCAGGCGTCCAGCTCCGAGCAGTAGCAAGCCTAGACGCTGATCTTGGCGCGGCCCTCGCGGTCAAACTGTTTCCAAAGGGCTGCCGCCTCGGCGTCTTTGATGGCCGGTTGCGCCCAGGAGAAGAGCTTGACGCTGCTGTCCGGCTGGAGGCGCAAATTTCGGCTCGGGGTCGGCTTCGGGCTTGATCAGTTTGTGCGCTTCAATCAGGGTCGGAATCTGTGGCTATTGCGTTGGCTGGGGCGGCCGTCTATCGCCCTCGATCGGCCGATCAAGTCAGCCGCGCTCCCCAATTCAAGCTGACAAGGGTAAGGGTCACTTGAAGGATTGAGTTTGAAGTGTCGGTTTGTGCCCGGAGCGGAAATCCAAATGCGGCGTTGCCACGCTTCGTTGACTCGGCCCGCCGCCGTGCTCATGGTGCCCGGGTCGACTCTGGCGAACCGACTTCCCTCGGTGCTCGCTGCGCAGGTCAGCGGCGGCAAACTCACTTCGTTCGCTGCGCTCACTGCGTTCAAACAGGTGCCGCCGAGTCAGATGTTGATGCGCGCTGCGCGCGCCTGACCCGCTCCGCTGCGCCCTCGGCCGGGCACAAATCGCCCGTCGGCGGGCCGAGCCAACTCCGGCGCGGGCGTTTGGCACGGAGAAGGAGAGCGGTGTTGGCGATGCAAGCGCACGGTAGCTCGGGGCGTCGCCGGGCGATTTGCGAGGGGCTGAGCAGCGCAGCGACTTGGGGCCGCGCGCGAAGCGCGCTTCAACATCTAGCTTGGCGCCGCATGTCTGAACGTAACGAGCGCAGCGAGTGCAGTGAGTTCGGCGCCAGCCCCAAGTCGCGAGCAGCGCAAGGCAGTCGGCCCGCCAGGGCCGACCCCCAAGCCATGAGCCCGGTGGCGCCCCGAGCTGCCGTGCCTCCCGAGGAAGCGCCATGGACGGCTCCGGGCAC
>NZ_JANNMI010000004.1:0-4552 GCF_031397715.1 Roseateles sp. | reverse complement strand
TGCAGATCGACTGATTAAATTTTGGGACAGTAGAACTCCTCAACACCCAACCATAACGCTGCAAGGACATTCGGATCCAACGGCGGCACTTTCGGCTCGATGCTGTCCACCCCCATCATCAACCCGCCGCAGTCGGCCATTTTGGGCGTGCATGCGACCAAGGACCGCGCCGTGGTCGAGAACGGCCAAGTGGTGGTGCGCCCGATCAACTACCTGGCCATGTCCTATGACCACCGCATCATCGACGGCCGCGAAGCCGTTTTGGGCTTGGTGACGATGAAGGAAGCGCTGGAAGATCCAAGCCGCTTGTTGTTCGACATCTAAATCGGTATGAGCCTCGCCTGGATTTATCTGCTGCTGGCCGGTCTGTTCGAGATCGGTTGGCCACTGGGCTTCAAGCTATCGCAGCAGGCCGAGTACCGCGTCAGCGGTATCGCCTTCGCCATCGTCTCGATGGGGCTGAGTGGCTGGCTGCTATGGATGGCCCAGCGCGAGATCCCGATCGGTACCGCCTATGCGGTCTGGACCGGCATCGGCGGGGCCGGCACTTTCTTGATCGGGGTGATGTTTTTCGGCGATGCCGCGACGCTGTGGAGATTCCTCGGCGTGGCGATGATCGTCGGCGGTGTCGTCACCCTCAAACTCGCGCACTGAGGGCAACCCGGGCGCATCGGAGCAAAAAACAATGACCACCCAACAATTCGACGTCCTCGTCATCGGCGGCGGCCCCGGCGGCTATATCGCGGCGATCCGCGCGGCCCAACTCGGCTTCAAGGTCGCCTGCGTGGACGAGTGGAAGAACGACAAGGGCGGCCCCGCGCCCGGCGGTACTTGCACCAATGTCGGCTGCATTCCGTCCAAGGCATTGCTGCAATCATCTGAGCATTTCGACCACGCCAACCACCACTTTGCCGAGCACGGCATCTCGGCCGACAACGTCAAGATGGACGTGGCCAAAATGCTGGCGCGCAAAGACACGGTCGTGAAGCAGAACAACGACGGCATTCTGTATCTGTTCAAGAAGAACAAGGTCACGTTCTTCCACGGTAGCGGCTCCTTTGTCGGTGCCAAGGATGGCCTGTACGAAATCAAGGCGGGTGAGGAAGCCGTGCTGGCCAAGCACGTCATCCTGGCGACCGGCTCGAACGCCCGCCAGTTGCCCGGCGCGCCCTTTGACGAGGAAATGATCCTGTCCAACGATGGCGCGCTGAAGATAGCCGCGGTGCCGAAGAGGCTGGGCGTTATTGGTGCCGGCGTGATCGGCCTGGAGATGGGCTCGGTCTGGCGCCGTCTGGGCTCCGACGTGACGGTCTTGGAGGGTCTGCCGACCTTCCTCGGCGCGGTCGACGAGGGCGTGGCCAAGGAGGCGCTGAAGCTGTTCAAGAAGCAGGGCCTGAAGATCGAGCTGGGTGTCAAGATCGGCACCGTCAAGGCGAGCAAGAAGAGCGTCAGCGTCAACTACACCGACGCCGCCGGCGTCGAGCACAAGGCCGAGTTCGACAAGCTGATCATCTCGATTGGCCGCGTCGCCAACACCATCGGCTTGAATGCTGAAGCGGTCGGCCTGCAGCTGGACGAGCGCGGCGCGATTGAGGTCGACGGCGACTGCAAAACCAATCTGGCCAATGTCTGGGCGGTCGGTGACGTGGTGCGCGGCCCGATGCTGGCGCACAAGGCGGAGGAAGAGGGCGTCGCGGTGGCCGAGCGGATCGCCGGCCAGCACGGTCACGTGAACTTCAACACGATCCCGTGGGTGATCTACACCAGCCCCGAGATCGCCTGGGTTGGCCGCAACGAGCAGCAGTTGAAGGCCGACGGCGTGGCCTACAAGGCGGGCCAGTTCCCGTTTATGGCGAATGGCCGGGCGCGTGCTTTGGGTGATACCAACGGCTTCGTCAAGTTCTTGGCCGATGCCACGACCGACGAGATCTTGGGCGTGCACATCATTGGCCCGTTTGCTTCCGAGTTGATCTCGGAAGCGGTGGTGGCGATGGAGTTCAAGGCCTCGGCCGAGGACATCGCGCGCATCTGCCATGCCCATCCGTCGCTGTCCGAGGCGACGAAGGAAGCGGCTTTGGCCGTCGACAAGCGCACGCTGAACTTCTGACGCCGCGAAAGTCGCATTGACCTCATGACGTCTGTTAGCGAGCTGTACCAGCAGACCCTCGCCGAGCGCGGCTTCACGGCCGACCCGGCGCAGCTGCGTGCGGTGGCAGCGCTGCAGCGCTGCCAAGACGAATGGGCCGACTACAAGGCCCGGGGCGGCAACGTGGTGTCCAAGCTCTTGATGCGGCCGCCGCTGCCGCGCGGCGTCTATATGTACGGCGGCGTCGGGCGGGGCAAAAGCTTCCTGATGGACTGCTTCTTTCAGGCCGTGCCGCTGACGCGCAAGACCCGGCTGCACTTCCATGAGTTCATGCGTGAGGTGCACCGCGAGCTGTATGAGCTCAAGGGCATTGCCGATCCGCTGGAGGAGTTGGGCAAGCGTATTGCCAAGCGCTTCCGACTGATCTGTTTCGACGAATTCCATGTCTCGGACGTCACCGATGCGATGATTCTGCACCGGCTGCTGGACGCCTTGTTTCGTCACCGGGTCAGCATCGTCACCACCTCTAACTTCATGCCCGATGGCCTGTATCCGAACGGCCTGCACCGCGACCGCATCCTGCCCGCGATTGCACTGCTGAACGAGAAACTGGAGGTCATCAATGTCGACAACGGCTTTGACTACCGCAGCCGCACGCTCGATCAGGTGGAGCTCTACCACTGCCCCCTAGACGACGCCGCCGACAAGGCGCTGAACACGGCCTTTGAGGCCTTGGCCGAGGCGCGCGACGAAGACCCGGATCTGCGCATCGAGCAGCGACTGATACGCGCAAGGCGCCGAGCCGGCGGCGTGGTGTGGTTTGACTTCGCTACTCTGTGTGGCGGTCCGCGTTCGCAAAACGACTATCTGGAATTGGCCGCCCAGTTCCACACCGTCTTGCTCAGTAATGTGCCCGAGATGCCGCCGCGTTTGTCGAGCGAGGCACGGCGTTTCACCTGGCTGATTGACGTGCTCTATGACCGGCGCGTCAAGCTGGTGATGTCGGCGGCCGTGGCCCCGCAGGCGCTCTACACCGAAGGGCCGCTGGCGCATGAGTTCCCGCGCACCGTCTCGCGCCTGCAGGAGATGCAGTCGTCGGAATATTTGGCGCTGGCAAGGCGCGATGTTGATACCTCGTTGACCTGAAGGATGCGCTGATGATGTGCAATGCTCGGCTCGCTGCCGCCGCTTTCTCCTTCCTGATCTGGCTGTGCCTGCCGGCATTTGCGAATACAGCCCCGGCTGCAGACGTCAGTGATGAGCGCGCCGAGTTGCTCCGTTTGACGGCGGCGCGCTCGGTTATTGCGCAGCAATTCGAGGCCGACAGTGAGCAATGCGCGCGCCGGTTTTTTGTCAACGCTTGCCTGGATGAGGCCAAGAGCAAACGCAGCGCGGCATTGAGGCCGCTGGAGGCGCGTGAGGCGGTGCTGGACACCCACCAGAGGCGCGCCCGAGCCGAGGCACAACGCGAACGCGCGACCCAGCGCGAGCGTGAATTTGCCGAGGCCGAAGGGCGCCAACGTACCGCGCAGCTGTTGGCCGCTCAAACGCCGGACTTGCCGCTTGCCGCCAAGGCAGGGCCGGCCTCCGGCCCTGCGATCACCGCATCGGTCAAGCCGCAATCAAAGCAAATCAAGGCGGACAAGGCTCAGGACGAAGCCAAGCGCCGGGAGCTGCAAAAAGCAAACTACCAAAGCGAGCAAGCGCTGCGGCAACAAGAAGCCGAACGCCGCCGGGTCATCAACGAAGCGAAGCAAAAAGGCAAGCAGCCACCGCTGGCCTTGCCCATCCCGAGCGCGGCTGAGATCGAGGCCGCCGGCAGCGCTGCGCCGCCGGTCAAGCGCTGATCAGGCCAGCGACTCCACCCTGACGATCGCCAGCGACAGGTTGTCGCCGCCGCCGCGGGCGCGTTGCCTCGCCTTGCTGATCAAGAGCTCAGCCGCTTCACGCGGCGGCAGGCTGTGCAGCACCACACCCAACTCGCTCGGAGTGAAGTAATGCCAGAGGCCGTCGCTGCAGCAAATCAGCGTGTCGCCTTCCTCAAGCAACTCGATGCAGTCGCTGCTGCCGATCGGGTCTTGCACCGTGCCCAGGCAGCCGGTCAGCAGATTCGACTGGGGGTGCGAGGAGGCATCGGACTCAGCGATCTGTCCTTCATCGACCAAGCGTTGCACAAAGGAATGGTCGAGCGTGCGCTTGAGCAAATTGGGCCCACGGAATAAATAGATGCGGGAGTCGCCCGAGTGGATCCAATGGCAGCGTTTGTCAGCGCCTATCATGAAGGCGGCCAGGGTGCTGTGCGGCTCTTCTTCGGCCGACAGCGCGGTCAGCTTGATCATCAGATGAGCTTCCGAGACGATTTGTTTGAGCAAATCTGCCGCTGATTCAACCCCGGGCACAAAGCGCTCGAACAGCTGCTGACTGGTCAGCAGCACCTGGTCTGCTGCCTTGCGGCCACCGCTCTTG
>NZ_JANNMI010000474.1:0-1535 GCF_031397715.1 Roseateles sp. | reverse complement strand
AAGCAAGAACATCGGCTCCTTGGGCAGGCCGATATCGATCCGGTAAATCTCGCTGCCGAACAGGGTCTGGCCCAGGCCGTCGAGGAAGTAGGCGATGCCCAGCGTGGCCATCAACAAGGTGATGCCCTCTTGATTGACCAGCTTGCTCAAACACAGGCGCTCGATCAACCAGGCCACCGCCACCATCACCGCAAACGCGCACGCGAAGGCCAGCAAATTGCCCAGCAGTTTGCTGTCCAGATTCAGCAGCGCCGGCAGCCAGGTCGAGAAACGCGCCATCGCCAGCGCGGCGAACAAGACCATCGCGCCTTGCGCAAAGTTGAAGACGCCACTGGCCTTGTAGATCAGCACAAAGCCCAAGGCCACCAGCGAATACAACATGCCCGACATCAGGCCGCCGATGAGGGTTTCCAAGAATGCTCCCATAGCTCAAATCCTCTCAGTGGGAGGTGCCGAGATAGGCACTGATGACGTCTTCGTTACGCCTGACTTCAGCCGGTGTGCCGTCGCCGATCTTCTTGCCGTAGTCGAGCACGACGACGCGGTCGGAGATGTCCATCACCACGCCCATATCGTGTTCGATCAGCACGATGGTGCAGCCGAATTCGTCATTGACGTCGAGGATGAAGCGGCACATGTCCTGCTTCTCCTCCACATTCATGCCGGCCATCGGCTCGTCCAGCAGCAACACCTGCGGTTCCATCGCCAAGGCGCGGCCCAGATCGACGCGCTTTTGAAGGCCGTAGGAGAGCCGCCCGACGGGGGTCTTGCGGTAGGCCTGGATCTCCAGAAAGTCGATGATGGCCTCGACCTTCTCGCGCTGCTCGTTTTCTTCCCGCTCGGCCGGGCCCCAACGCAGGGCTTGCCAGAGCAGATTGCGCTTCATATGCAGATTGCGGCCGGTCGAGATGTTGTCCAGCACGCTCATGCCCTTGAACAGGGCCAGATTCTGGAAGGTGCGCGCCACCCCCATCTCCGCCACCTGGCGCGAATTCATATGCTTGAAGTGCCGGCCACGCAGGCTGATTGAACCCTGCTGCGGCTGATAGACGCCGTTGATGCAGTTCAGCATCGAGCTCTTGCCCGCGCCATTGGGGCCGATGATGGCGCGGATCTCGCGCTCGCGCACATCGAAGCTGATGTCGGTCAGCGCCTTCACGCCGCCAAAGGCCAGGGAGATGTTCTTGACCTCCAAGATCACATCGCCAATTGGTTTGGTTTGCATCAGGCCGCACTCCTGACGGGGGTGAAGGTCTTGGCCTCGGCGATCTTCAGATCGGCCGCGACCGAGCCGCTGCGGCCGTCCTCGAACTTGACCGCGGTCTCAATGAACTGGGTGCTGCGGCCCTCGTACAGCGCCTCGATCAGCAGCGCATATTTATCCGCAATCGCGCTGCGCTTGACCTTGCGCGTGCGCGTCAACTCGCCGTCGTCGGCGTCCAGCTCCTTGTGCAAGACCAAGAAGCGGCCGATCTGGCTGCCGGCCAGGACCTTGTCCTCGGCGAGGTCGGCGTTGACCTTACCCACGCAGTCGC
>NZ_JANNMI010000471.1:0-2963 GCF_031397715.1 Roseateles sp. | reverse complement strand
GGCGTGGTGACGATCACGGCACCCGTCACCGGCACGCGTTGCGACAGCGTGAGTTGGATCTCGCCGGTGCCGGGTGGCATGTCGACGATCAGATAGTCCAGCTCTTGCCAACGTGTTTGGCGCAGCAACTGCTCCAGCGCTTGCGTGGCCATCGGGCCGCGCCAGATCATCGCCTGGTCTTCCTCGACCAAGAAGCCGATCGACATGATCTGCAGGCCGTAGGCTTGCATCGGCTCCATCAGCTTGCCGTCTTCGCTTTCGGGGCGGCCGCTGACGCCCAGCATGGTCGGCTGGCTGGGGCCATAGATATCGGCGTCCAGCATGCCGACGCGCGCGCCTTCAGCGGCCAGCGCCAGCGCCAGGTTGGCGGCGGTGGTGCTTTTGCCCACGCCGCCCTTGCCCGAGGCCACCGCAATGATGTTCTTCACCCCCGGCAGCAATTGCACGCCGCGCTGCACCGCATGGGCGGCAATTTTGCTGTGGATCTGCACGCTGACATTGGCGACGCCGGCCACGCTGCGGGCGGCTGCGACCAATTGGCGGCGCAGCTCCGGGAACTGGCTGGCGCCGGGATAGCCGAGCTCGATCTCGAAGGACACATCGGATGCGTCCAGGCGCAGATTTTTCAGTTGTTTGCCGGTCACAAAGTCCTGGCCGGTATTCGGGTCGACGACGGTTTGCAGCGCTTGCAGCAGGGCGGATTCTTGGAGGGTAGACATGTCGGCGGTCGGGTCAGCGGTCGGTTAAGGGCGGCGGCACTCAAACCGCGGCAAGGCTGGCAGTCTAGCGAACTTCAGCTCACCTGCTTGAACGCCATCACGGCCTGATTGCGCAACGTGCGCAGCAGTTGCAGCTCTTTCTCGCCCAGATCGATGCCGCCGACCCTGGCCTTGTCCGCATAAATCAGCGCAAAGGGCACGCCCTTGAGCGTCATCGGCAAGAGCAAGAAGCTCGGCGCGCGCACATCGCCGCGGTACCAAAGCGGCAGGCGTTCGGCGATTTTTGGCACGGTGGCGTCGGCAATCAAGGTGTCGACGCCCTTTTGGCAGACCGCAGCGAACAGGTCCGCATTGCCGCCATTGGCCAAGCGCAAGGGCACCCGAAACAAGGGCGCGACGGCCTCCACCCCTTCACCCAGCCCAAAGCGGCCGGTCAGCGTTTCCGTCTTCGGGTCGCGCAGGCAAAACACCACCCGCCGAAAGCCCAGCGCTCTGAAAATGGTCTCCAGAATCATCCGCAGCACCTCATTGAGCTTGAAGTTCTCGACCATCACATTGGTGATGTCCTGGATGCCGGCCGCCATCATTTCGGCCGCTTGCTCGCGCGTCAGTTGTTGGCGGCTCAGGCTCTGGGTCGGCTCCAGAATCTGCGTGGCCTGCAGCTGATGTGCGCTCAACGAGTCATCCAAGGTCGGGGTCAGCGGCGCCAGCAAGCGCCGCGCCGGCGAGTTCTTGGGCAGTTGTATGCCCATGGCATCGGCCACCTGCGCCAGCCGCTGGCGGGCTTGATCGGCGGCCACATCAAAGGTCTCGGCCGTCACGCCGAGCACGCGCGCATAACGCTGCGCCATCGCGTGCACGCGCGCCAGAGCGTCAGCCGGGGCGGTGTGCAGAATCACATCGGCCACATCATTGGCGGCGTGGGCCAGCCAGCGCTGGCGCTCGTCCGTGTGCTCGGCCCGGCGCGTCGGCGGCTCGCCGTCCGGGCGCCGCATGCTGAGCTGCAAGGACTCGGGCAAACCCCATTGGCGTGCCACGCCCCGCCCCAACTGCTCGTAACTCATGCCCAGCACCTGTGCCGATGCGACCGCCTCACTGAGCGGCGCGGCGGCCAGGCCAGTCGCCTGACTGACCCGCTCGGTGCGCGTGATGCGGCGGATCTGCTGCGCCTCCTCGGGGAAGTAGAACTCGCACAGCGAGCGGCCCAGGTTGTGCAGCATCGCGCATAAAAACGCCTCCTCGGCCTCGCGCGGATTCAGGCACAACTCGCGTGCCAAGGAGGCCGCCATCAGGGAGCGCAAAAATTCCTCGCGCAACTGCTGGGCATGCGCCTTGTTTTCCATCCGCTCCAGCAAGATCAGCGACAAGGCCAAATTGCGGATACCTGAAAAACCCACCAGCGCCACCGCTCTGGAGACGGTGCTGATGCTGCCGCCGCCGGCATGGCTGAACTGCACGGTGTTGACCAGGCGCAAGAGCTTGTGGGTCAGCGCCACGTCCTTGAGGATCTCGTTGGACAGCATGGCGAGGCTGCCGTTCTCGGAGGCGGTCAGGCGCTGGATGCGGCCGATCGCGTCCGACATGGCCGGGAAGTCGCTCTTGTGGCGCATGCGACGCAGCAAGAACTCCAAAGCGGCGCCGTCCACCACCGGTGCAACGCTGGTTTGAGCCGGGTACATCCATTCACTCAGCGCCTCATGCAAAGCCTGCGCCGACGGCCAGCGCTCGGCGGCCTTGCGCGCCAGCCCGCGCTGCACGATCGCCCGCAAGGCGTCATCAACGTCCAGCCCCAAGTCGGATGGCAGGGTCAGGTCTTGCTCGATGACGCGGCGCACCGACACCCAGGGGTCGGGATCAAAATTCAGGCGCTGGCCGCTGAGCATCTCGCCCAGCATCACGGCCGCAGCGAACACATCCATTTGCGCACTCGCCGGCTCACCGAGGGCTGCCTCGGGCGAGATGTAGCCGGGCGTGCCGACCACACGCTGGGGCTGCGCTAACTCGGACGACAAACGTGCCGCGATGCCGAAGTCCATCACGCGCGCGCGACCCTTGGCGTCGATCAAGATATTGCTGGGCTTGAGGTCACGGTGCACCACACCGGCGGCGTGCGCGGCTTGCAAGCCGTCCAAGATACCCAGAAAAAGCTCCAACGTCGCGCGTACGCCCAGTTGGGTATTGCGACCGCCCCGCAGCTGATCAGCCAAAGTACCGCCGGGCACATACTCGAACACCAGATAGGAC
>NZ_JANNMI010000468.1:0-11936 GCF_031397715.1 Roseateles sp. | reverse complement strand
GTTGCAGGTTCGATTCCTGCTGGTCGGACCACCTCGGCTTCTTCTCGCCTTGCGCGGCACTCACATGCGAGTTTTGAATCGAAGATCGGCCAGCGCTGTCTTTGTGGCTCTGCTCGGCTTCGTGCAGGGCGCCGCAGCCCAAACCCAAACAGTTACTGATCGCGCTTGTGTGATCGCGCTTGTGTGATCGTGTTTGGCCATGGGCGCAATTTTGAGCCAGGGCATGACGATCAAAACGATGCCTGGGACAGACTCAACCTTCGTTTCAATCAAGAGGTTGTCAAAACCATGGAGCTGGCCGGACAGCGCAGCGTTGCCTTGATCTTGAAGTCGTCGGCGACCGATTTGCCGCGCAATTTAGGCCTGCTGCTGGCCGAGGCTACAGAAAACGGCTGCACCCAGGTGTTGGAGACCAGCTTGTTCGGGGATGAAAAAATGCAGACCCTGAAGGCGCGCTTGCGTCTGTATCCGGTCTTGGGCGTCAAAGGTCCGCTGCTCGCGAATGCGGATCTGCGCATTGGAGACCCGCTCTACACCTATGAGCGTGACTTCGAGTTCACGCGGCGTGTGTTGGAGCGACTCAACCCCGCGACCTTGGGCCAAGCGATGGCGCAGGAGTCAATGGCGCAATTGCTGCAAGGCGGTCGGGCAACGCCTTGAAGCAGGGCGGGCTTCAATGCCGCTTGTATTGGTTCTCGCCGAATAGGTTTTCACGGGCCGCCTCACCTGTGAGTGGTTTGTGTTGTTCAGACAGAACCGCCAGACCGCGCTGCACCGCAGGGCGAGCCGCCACTTCGTCAAACCAGCCCTTCAGGTGCGGGTAGTCGCTCAAACTCACACCTTGATTTTTCCAGGACCGCAGCCAAGGGAAGACGGCGATATCGGCGATGCTGTAGTCGCGCCCGCCAAGATAGGTGGACGCGGCCAAACGGGTATTCATCACCCTGTAAAGACGCTGTGCTTCACTGCTGTATCGATCAATCGCATAGGCAATTTTCTCGGGGGCGTAAACGCGAAAGTGATGGGCTTGCCCCAACATCGGGCCGACGCTGCCCATTTGAAACATCAGCCATTGCAGAACTTCATACTTCCCCGCTGTGTCACTGGGCAGCATTTGGCCGGTCTTGCCGGCCAGATAGAGCAAAATTGCGCCGGACTCAAACAAGCTGATCGGTCGCTGGTCCGGTCCGGCGGGATCAATCAGTGCAGGAATCTTGTTATTTGGACTGATGGCGAGGAATTTATGCTCGAATTGAGCGCCACTGCCGATGTCCACGGGGATCACCCGATATGGCAAACCGCATTCTTCCAACATGATGTGAACTTTGTGGCCGTTCGGGGTTGGCCATGAATACACGTCGATCATTTTGTTCTCCACCGGTCAAAGCAGGCGCGGCTTGCGTCTTCACCGTTCAGTGCATTGTCCTAGCTCATGTTTTTTAAGCAAGTAAAACACTGGTTTGTTGCGCGGGCGAGTTCCGCTCGCTGGCGGCCTATTCAAGACTGGGCCGAAAGCCGCAACGCTCATTTCCGTATCGCCAAGGACGGTCGCGGCTTCTTGATCGAGCAGTCCAAGGCCTTGCCCGGCAGCCTGCGCATTGAGTGGGGCCCCTCGCAGCGCGCCTACATCGAGGGCAATGAGCTGCGCATGCGCTGCGAGCTGCGCCTGCATGGCGACTTGCAGATGATGGTGCTGTGCCGACAATTGATGGACCGCTTGGAGTCGGCTGTGTTCGAGGCCTATACCGACACCCTCAAAACCCGCGTTGACACCGACACGCCCGAGGAAATGCGTTGGTTGGTGATGTTCCCCAAGTTCAACCAGATCAGCTCCAAGTTGGTGAGGCAGCGCTTTGGCGCGGTCGGCGTCAACAAGGATCTGGTCGCCGCTTGGTTGGAGGGTGATTTGAGTGAGGTGCTGGCGCAGGCCAGCCAAGACCTGCTGCCCGAGGGGCAGGCCTTTGTGCTGATGACGATGCGCGGCAACGCCTATCTGCGCACCGCCATGGCCGCGCCCTCAATGCAGCAGATCCAGGGCCTGGTGAAGGTCTTGGAGTTGGCATGCCGTGAGCTGCTGAAGGTAAATGACAAGCTCACCGACCGCGGGCCATGGCCGACCACCACGTCGATTGCGTGGCAGAGTTCGCGGCCCGAGGAGGACCCGGCTCAGACTTGAGGCGGCGTCAGCCGCTGCGCGAATGCCCAGCCCAGTTCCGCCAGTGGCTTGGCGCCTGCGGCCGTGGCGCGCGCTTGCTCGCTGGAGGCCGTGCCGGCGCTTATGCGCTTGGCGATGCCTTGCAAAATAGCGGCGATGCGGAAGAGGTTGTAGGCCAAATAGAAGTTCCAATCTTGCATCACCCGCTCGACATCGCCTCGACCGGTGCGCTCGCAGTAACGGCGCACATAGTCGGCCTCGGCCGGGATGCCCAGTGCGGCCAAATCCAGGCCACCAAGGCCGCGCGCCGCGGCCGAGCTCTTGATGTGCCAGGTCATGCAGTGGTAGCTGAAGTCGGCCAAGGGATGGCCCAAGGTGGACAACTCCCAATCCAGCACGGCGATCACGCGCGCTTGTTCGGGGTCAAAGACAAGATTGTCTAACCTGAAATCGCCATGCACGATGGCAAGCTCATTCTCGTCGCGCGCCGAGGCTGGAATATTGGCGGGCAGCCAGGCCATCAACTGGTCCATCGCCGCTATCGGTTCGGTGATTGAGGCCAGATACTGTTTGCTCCAACGGCCGATTTGCCGCTCAAAATAGTTGCCCGGCTTGCCGTAGTTGGCCAAGCCGATGGCGACCGGATCAACGCGGTGCAAAGCCGCGATGACACGGTTCATTTCGTCAAACATGAGGCCGCGCTCGGCCGGCGTCAGGCCCGGCAAGGCCGGGTCCCACAGCACTCGGCCGGGCATGTACTCCATGATGTAGAAAGCGCGACCGATCACGGCCTCGTCTTCGCACAACGCCAACATGCGCGGCACCGGTACGTCGCCGCCCTGCAGGGCCGACATCACCAGGAACTCGCGTTCGATCGCATGGGCTGACGGCAAAAGCTTGGCCGCCGGCGCAGGCTTGGAGCGCATCACATAGCTGCGGCTGGGGGTGTCCAGCTTATAGGTGGGGTTGGATTGCCCGCCCTTGAATTGCTCAATGCTCAGCGGTCCGGCAAAGCCTTCGACCTGTGCGCTGAGCCAGCGCGTTAGTGCCTCGGTTTCGATAGCATGTGTGGGCGTGCGCGTTCCTGTGAAGGCTTCCATAATTCTCTCTAGCTTGGATGAAATTGGATCGTGCCCCGCCCGGCCGGCAAGCGCTCAGCGATTGGCCAGCGCCAGCAGCTTCTCCTTGCTCAGAACCACCAGGCGAGTCGGTTCGACTCGGACCGCGCCATCGCGTTCCAGGGTCTTCAATTCTTGATTGACCCGCTGGCGTGAGGCACCCAGCAATTGCGCCAGATCCTCCTGCGCCAATTGCAGGCCGATGCGGATTTCGTTGCCTTGCTTGACACCATAGGAGCGGGCCAGCAACAGGATTTGCTTGGCCAGACGCGACGCGAGGGGCAGGGTGTTGAGGTCCTCGATCGCGTCGAACATCAGCCGCAGGCGGCGGCAGTTCAGGCGCAGCAAGGCTTCGTAGAGTTCGGTGTGGCGCTGCAGCAGTTCCCGGAAGTCCGGCTTGCGCACCATCAACAAGGTCGTTTCCCCGTGCGTCGTCGCGTCGTGCGTGCGTGGCATGCCGTCGAACAAGGAGATATCGCCAAACCATGTTCCGGGCTCCACATAGGTCAATGAGACTTGCTTGCCGGCCAACGAGACCGAGCTGATGCGCACAGCGCCTTTGGCCACGCCCACCCATTCTTCGGCGGGCTCACCGCGGCAGGACAGCATGGCGTCATCGCCCAATCGGCGCACCGTCGCGCGCGACAAAATGTCGCCGCGCAAGGGCTCGGACAGCTTGGAGAACCAAGAGCCCGCGTCAATACTGTTGCGTTCGCTGAGTGTAAGAACTGTGCTATTCATGCTTTGTCGCTGACGTGACAGCAGGGAGGCTGCCTTCTTGAGAGCGCCATTGTCCATGAGCCGCAGCGGCCGGGCCCAAGGGCCGTTGGGCGTCCGACATCGGCGTGCCAGAAGCCAACAGCCTGCGTGCCTGCACAGGCGTGTGGGTGCAGATACAACGCCCGGCTTTTGCTGGCTTTGATGCTCGGCCGGCCATGCTAGAGTCGATCGAATATATATTGGCACCCGGGATGGACCGAGATACCGTAGCGCCCCCATTTCTTTTGCGTACCCCCAGTTTCGGCGCTTGCTTGCTGGCCAGTTTGATATTTGGCTGGGTGGGTGATGCGCAGGCGCTCGGCTTGGGCGCCCCTCAAGCGTATTCGTCGCTCGGGCAACCCTTGCTGTTGTCTTTTCCGCTCAGCCTGCGGGCTGGCGAATCACTCTCGCTGGACTGCGTGTTTGCGGAGGTGACGGCCGGCACCACCAAGCTGGCGCCGAGCAAGGTCAGCGTGCGACTTGAAGGTGAGAGTGAATCCGCGCTGCGAGCGATTCGCGTATTGAGCTCGGTGCCGATCGAGGAGCCGATTCTCCACGTCTCCTTGAGTCTGGGTTGCCCGGTTCGATTGACTCGGCAATTCAGTGCCTTGATGGACCCCCCGCCTGGACACGACGCGCCAGCGCCTGATGCGGCTGCGGCTGTGGCTGTGGCTAGTCCGCGGGCCTTGTCGGCGGCCTTGCGAGCGGCGTTGGCTACAGCCGATGCCAAGCCCAAGGCTTTGATGGGGGCCAACCCGTCGGAGGCGCTTGGGCAGCAGCGGCTGACGGCGGCCAAACCGGGGGGTGCACAAGAAACCGTAACAAGTCCAGACCGAATCCCAGGCTCAACAGCGAGCAAGTCCAAACCGTCAAGCAGCGGCGGCGCGAAGTTAAAAAAAGCGGCGGCGCCGTCAGTGCCGACCGCGAGTTTGAGCTCATCGGAGCCACAGCTCAGGTTGGAGGCCTTCGAGCCGAACTCGCCAGCGGCCGATTCAGCGGCTTCGGCGGCGTCGGCCGCCGAAGCCGCCATGGCTCGCTTGCTGTCGGTCGAGTCCGGGCTGCTCGGGCTGCAGGCCGACTATCGCAGCAATGCGGCCAAGCTCAATGCGCTGCGGCAGGAGGTCGCGGCTGAGTCGGTGCAGGCGCCGTCCGGTGATGCGATGGCCCTGGCCTGGGTGATGGGCGGTTTGGCCTTGTTGCTGGGCGGCATGGTGGTTTATCTGTGGCGCGGCCGGCCCCGCCAGCAGCGCGGCCCCGACACTCATTGGTGGGGCCAAGAGTCAGTGCAGGAAAGCACCTACGACAGCCCGGCTGCCGAGCCTGCCATGGCGCCGTCGCAGCCGGTTGGCGAAGCGCAGTTGAGCAAGGCCGCGAAGCATGATGATGATGGGCGCCCCTCTGAAGGCAGCCTCGGTCTGCTTAGGTTCGCCGGCGCGGACGAACCAACCATGGCGCTTGCGCACAGTGCTGAGCCTGAGTATGCGTCGCAGGAGAGCGCTGTGGCGGTTGAGCCGCCGGACGCCGAGCTGTCGGGCCTGGCGCGGATCTCGCATTTGATGGACGGTGATTTGAGTCTGGAACCACTCAGCGTGCAGTTCATTGACCCTTCGTCGGACGGGCACGCGGTGTCGCCGGTTGCGAGCAGCAGCCCGTCGCCGGCTGGACAAGACTTGGTCAGCGTCGAGAAATTGATTGACCTCGAACAGCAGGTCGACTTCTTCCTGGTCTTGGGTCAGGACGAGGCCGCCCTTGACTTGCTGCACGCGCAACTGAACAGTGCTGGCGCGCAACTGAACAGTGCTGGCGCACAAGGCAAGGGCTCGGCTTTGGCCTATCTGAAATTGATGGAAATTTGCCAGCAACGCGGTGACGCCTTGGCCTTTGCCGATATCGCAGGGCGTTATGCGGTGCAGTTCGATGCCGTGCCGCCGGCCTGGGAGGCGGAACTGGAACTGGGCCGAGGGCTGGAGGCTTACGGGGACGTGATGATCGGTTTGCAAGCGCACTGGGCCGATAGCGGCGCCAGCATGTCGGCCTTGCAGAAGTTGTTGTCGGCCGCTGATGGTCGTTCAGTGAGGTTCGAGTTGCCGGCCTTGCGCGATCTGCTCTTGCTCTACAGCGTGGCACGCGACCGCTCCGAACATGAGGTGCGCGGCGAGGAAATCGATTTGTTCTTGCCGCTGGAGTCCGGTGCCCATGCCGACGAGCCCGCCGGCTTTGATTTGATGGCGACCATAGTATGGCAAGGCCAGCCCGGTACGGCAGCGACGCCTGTGGAAGTGGATATTTTGCTGGATGGCCTCAACCCCAACCCCAACCCCAACCCCAACCCCAGGCCTGGCCTCGGCGTTTAAGCAGCGCTCAGCCCGTCACAAGCTGTAATCACTGGCGTTGCCGCTCATGGCGCGCTCCAGCAGATGGCGGTTCAGCCGGTCAGACAGCAACTCTGCAAAACTGTAGACATAGTTGCGCAGGTAGGCGCCGCGTTTGAAGGCAATCCGGGTCACGTTTTGCCCAAACAAATGGCCCAAGGGGCGCGACACCAAATCGCCGCCCGGTGGGTCCTCGCGCACCGCCATTTCGGCCACGATGCCGATGCCCATGCCCAGCCGGACATAAGTCTTGATCACATCGGAGTCGATCGCCTCCAAGACGAAATTGGGATGCAGGTTGCGCGCCGCGAAGGCCTTGTCAATTCGCGTGCGGCCCGTAAAGCTCGGGTGGTAGGAAACAATCGGCTCACTCGCTAACTGCTCCAGTGTCGGCCGTTCAACCTGCGCCAAGGGATGGGCCGCGGGCACCACCAAAACATGCTGCCATTCGTAGCAGGGCAGGCTGACAAGCTCGTCAATATGGGCCAGTGATTCGGTCGCCAGGCCCACATCGGCGCTGTCGTCCAGCAACATCCGCACCACTTGGTCGGGCGTGCCTTGATGCAAGCTGATCCTCACCAGGGGCAGTTGCCGACGCAGCTGCGCCACCGGACCGGGCAGAACATAACGTGCCTGCGTATGGGTGGTGGCGATCGACAAGGTGCCGCTGTCTTGCTTTGAAAACTCTTCGCCTATGCGTTTGAGGTTGCCAACTTCGCGCATGATGATCTCGATCGCTGCCAGCACTTGCTGGCCAGGTTCTGTGATGCGGCGCAGGCGTTTGCCATGGCGCGAGAAGATGTCGATGCCGAGTTCTTCTTCCAGTTCCAAAATTGCTTTTGACACGCCGGGCTGAGAGGTGAACAAGGCCTTGGCGGTCTCGGTCAGATTGAGGTTGCGCCGGGCGGCCTCCTGCACGAAGCGGAACTGGTGCAAATTCATGCTTGACTCTCAGGGCCGGCGCTGGCCCCAAGGTTCAGCCAGGCCAGGCTAGACGCCGTCATCGCTTGGATGACAGTTTCCTGTTCACCCAGGGCGGCGTGCAGCAGCCATTCGACCTCGGGCCCACATTCGTCCCGCAACCGCTCCAGCATGGGCGGAATATCGCGCCTCACATGCCCACCGGTGCCCAGAAACATCGGCACGATATGGACGCGTTTGCAGCCGAGCGCGACCAGCTCACGCGCCGCCGCTTCAAGCTCGGGCTGCATGAATTCAAGGTAGGCCAATCGCAAAGCAAGCTCAGGTCGACTCAAGGCCACCCGCCTTGCCACTTCCTTGAAAGGCTTGGCCCAGTCGGGGTCGCGAGCGCCATGAGCAAAAAGCAGTAAACCGTCCATAGATATCGTTATTTCATCGGTAACGCACCAGCCAGCCGAAGGCCGCCAGTGACAGGGCTAGATAAAACAAGCTGGGGCCAGCGGCGACCAGCCACGGCACCCAGTCTCGCAAGATGCCGATATGGCCGGCGACATTGTTGAGCATGACAAAGCTGATGCCCAGCATGATGCCGCCAAAAACCTTCAGGCTGATACCACCGGCGCGCCCGTGCAGGTAGGCAAATGGCAGCGCCAGCGCCACCATCACAAAGCAGGCCAAAGGGTAGATGGCTTTGCGCCAGAATTGAATTTTGTGAACCTGTGCGGATTGCTCCTGTGCCGACAGATGCTGGGTGTACCGATACAGCTCAAGCGTCGACATCGAGGCCGCGGGCAGCACGGCAGCGGCGATCACACCCGCATGCAGGGAGCTTTTCCAGTTCAATTCGGCCAGCTTGGTTTCGCGCACCACGCGGCGCGCTTCGCCGTCGTCTAGCCCGCCATTTGCCGGCGCGCCCACCGCGACGCTCAACCATTCGGTCTGCGTCACATCGAACAAGCGCCAGTAGCCCTTGCTGTCCACCAGGGCCTGCTTGGCCGCCAGTCTGGCCACCAAGCCACCGCTGTCATTGAACTCGAAAATTCGCACGCCTTGCAGCCGACCCGATGCGTCGGCCTGGCTGACATTGATGGAAAAACTGCGTTCTTGGCCATCGATTTGTTGGTGATCTTTCAACCACGCGCCGCGGCGGCCTTGCGCGGTAGCCCCCACGAACTTGGCGCGCATCGTGTCGGCGTGCAAATCGAAGTAGGGCACCGCAAAGTCGCCGACAAAAAATGTCAGGGCCGCAAACGCGGCCGCCAAATAGGCCAGCAAACCGAGCGCACGCCCCGGCCCCAGCCCGCCGGTGCGCAAAATTGTGAATTGGCTTGACTGCGCCATGCCGGCCAGCGAATAAATGCTGCCAATCAGGACGGCGATAGGAAACAGCTGATAGAAATGACCGGGAATGTCCATCAGGGCCAGCAGCGCCGCTTTCAGCGCACCGGCTTCGACGCGGCGCATATTGTCCAGCTCGTCGACAAAGTCGATGAAGAAGAACAGGGCCAAGAAGGCCAAGGAGACAAAAAATACCGAGCCGACGATGTCCCGGTAGAGCAGGCGGCGCACCGTCTTCATGCGCTAACTCCTGCGGGCTTGCGCTTGGCCCGGCCTATGCAGTTGCCCTGATCGCGCAGCCAAAGCACCACCATGGCCAGTAGCAAAACGCCGCCGTGCACGATGCCCAAGGCGGCGCCGATGCCGAATCGCCCATTGCTGACCCAGCCCTGGCTCAGGCCAATCAAATTGAAGTAGACGACGAAAGACAACAGCGCAAACAGCAGATTCCAGTTGTTGGGTCGACGCGGATTGGTCGCCGCCAGCCCCATGCCCAGCAGCACCATATTGAAGCTGGCCAAACACATGCCGAAGCGCCAGGTCAGCTCGCCGTGATTGCCCGGCGTGGGCGTACGCAGCAGCTCCAATGTCGGTGTAGCCTTGGGGTTGAGTGTGTCGGCACTGCGCAGAACCTGGCTGTCGGCCAGGATTTTGTACTGCTCAAATTTCGCGCGTGTGCGCTCGCCCGTTGCTGCATTGGCTTCGTTGCGCTGGCCGTCGTTGAGCACCAAAAAGCGCTCGGTTTCGGTCAACTCAATATGGCCACGCGAGGCGGTGGTGACCGATTCGGTTTTGTCTTTATTGGACAAGATAAACACATTGCGCCCGGTCCGCTCGTCCTCGGCGTCACGCTCGATGAAGAAGACGCTGGCGCCGTCGCGTGAGGACTGGAATTGGCCGGGCGCCACGCGCGAAAGGTCGCTGCGCTTTTGATAATGCTCCCGCAGCTGCGCGCTGTTTTGATTGCCCCAGGGCCAGACGATCAACTCCAGCACCAGCACGACCAGCAAGACCGGCAAACTCATGCGGAGCACCGGCTTGACGAAGCGGCTCAAGCCGATGCCGCTGGAGAACCAGATCGTCATTTCCGACTCCCGGTACATCCGGCCCAAGGAAGCCACCACGGCAATAAACAGCGACAAGGTCAACATGGTGGGCAGGTGGGCGAGTGAGGCGTAGGCCATCAACAGCAGCACATCTTGCGGCGCAATATTGCCGCCGGCGGCTTGGCCCAAAGAGCGTATCAACATCATCGTCAGCACGATGGTGAGTATCACCACGAAGGTGACACCGAAGCTGCGAGCGAGTTCTGAACGTACTGAGGAATCGAATAACATCCGGGCACTTTATCTATTCGGCGACATTATGGACTTTCGTACACAGACCACGTCACTTGACGCCATGGCCGGCTGCAACGCCGATGCCTTGATCGTGCTGATTGCCGGTGAGGCGCTGCCCGCCAATCTGGACGCCACCTTGGCGACGTTGGCCAAGGATGCGCTGAAGCTCGGCGACTTTGAGCTCAAGGCCGGCAAAGCGATTGCCTTGCAGCGCCCGCTTGGCGTCAAGGCGCCGCGGCTGATTCTGGCTGCCGCCGGCAAGCCAACGCTGAAGGGCGCCCGCGCGGCGCTTCAGCTCGGCCTGGCCCAATTGAAGGGGCGCGGCGCCGTCCACGCTGCTGTGGCTTTCGTCGGTTTTGACGCCATGAACGACTGCTTGGCCGAGCAGTTCGTGTTGGCCGCCAGCGACGCTGTCTACCTGTATCGCCACACCAAGCCCAGTGCCCCCGAGGCGGGCAAGTTGTCCAAAGTGACCTTGTTGCTCGACAAGGCCGACAGCGGCGCGGCCAAGGCCGCCAAACTCGGTCTTGCGCGCGGTCAGGCGATTGGTGCAGGGATCGAATTGGCGCGCGAATGCGCCAACCGCCCCGGCAATTACGCCACGCCGACCTTTCTCGGCGAGCAGGTCAAGGCCCTGGGCAAAAGCCATGGGCTGAAGGTCGAGGTGCTGGATCAAAAAGCCGTCGAGAAGCTCGGTATGGGTTCGTTTTTGTCGGTCGCGCAAGGCTCGGACGAGCCGCTGCGCTTCATCGTCGCGCGTTATGACGGCGCCGCGAAGACCGAGGCGCCGGTGGTGCTGGTCGGCAAAGGCATTACCTTTGATTCGGGCGGTATCTCCTTGAAGCCCGGCGCCGAGATGGATGAGATGAAGTTTGATATGGGTGGTGCTGCCAGCGTCATCGGGGCCTTGCGCGCGGTGGCCGAACTCAAACCCAAGCTGAATTTGGTCGTCATCATCGCCGCTTGCGAAAACATGCCCAGCGGCCGTGCGCTCAAGCCCGGTGATGTGGTGACCTCGATGTCCGGTCAGACGATTGAAATCCTCAACACCGACGCCGAAGGCCGCCTGGTTCTGTGTGATGCGCTCACCTATGCCGAGCGTTTCAAGCCCGCGGTGGTGGTGGACGTGGCGACCCTGACCGGTGCTTGTGTGATCGCGCTGGGCGGTGTGCGCAGCGGCATGTATGCCAGCGACGATGAGCTGGCCGCGTCCTTGTCGGCGGCCGGCGAGGCGGCCTTGGATCCCTGCTGGCGCATGCCTTTGGATGATGAATACGAAGAAGGCCTGAAGAGCAACTTTGCCGATGTGGCCAACGTCGGCTCGCGCGCCGGTGGCTCTATCACCGCGGCCAAGTTCTTGCAGCGTTTTGCGGGCAAGTTCCGCTGGGGCCATTTGGACATCGCCGGCACCGCCTGGAAGGGCGGCGCGGCCAAGGGTGGTACCGGTCGCCCGGTCGGCTTGCTGACTCATTTTGTGCTCTCGCAAGAGCGTTGAAAAGAGCGTTGAAAAGAGCGCTGAAAAGAGCGTTGAAATGCCGTCATTTGAGGGGCCGATTTAAGCCATGACGCAGGTCAATTTTTATACCGGCGTGACCGAGCGACTGGCCTATGTCTGCCGACTGCTGCGCAAGGCGCAGCAGTCGGGGGCGCAGATCGGCGTTTGCGGTCCGGCGGCCTCATTGCGCCGCTTGGATGCGGCCCTGTGGACGTTCGAGCCGGCCGAGTTTGTGCCGCATTTGGACTTGTCCGCCGGCAAGGTCGCCGCTCATTTGCTTGCCGCAACACCGATCGTTTTGCTTGAGCGCGCGGTCGAGCTTGGCCATCGCGACGTTTTGTTGAACTTGGGTGCGGAGGTGCCCGAAGGCTTTGAGCAGTTTCGGCGCGTGCTTGAGGTGGTGTCACAAGACGGCGAGCAGGTGCAAGCCGGGCGCCG
>NZ_JANNMI010000466.1:0-2675 GCF_031397715.1 Roseateles sp. | reverse complement strand
GTGGGCCGTGATGCTTGCTTCCCTGCGCGAGGATTACCTCAGTCAGGTTCAAAGGGTTTTTTCTCAGCCGATTCAACGTGAGTTGAATCAGCACCCCTAGCGTGGGCAGCGACTTGAATCGCTGCTTGGGCCGCATTGTATCGGCCCATGGGTCTTACTGCGCAGCTGGCCCAAACCTTGTAACAGGCCGGTGGCGCCCTGGGAGATGCCGATTTCAGGGGCGATGTGGGTCGCTGTATGAGGCAAGCTCTGTCTCACAGGTGAGCTTGACTGCGGCGCGGGTAGATTCTTAATGTTCCTCAAATGGGTACATAAGTACCTAATTAAGGAACTTGCCGTGCTCAACGCGCCCGTCTTTGTTCTTGAATGTGGTACAACAGTACCAGAATTAGGAATATGCAGCCACTCGACGCCCTACTATCGAAGCCTGAACAGCGCCTCATGAGCGCGATTCTGCTTCGGCCTGACCAAGACTTTGGAACCCTGGAGCTCTTAAAGCGCATGGGCAACGGCCGAGGGGCCGGAAGCGCCGTGCTTAAGCGCTGGATTGCAGCGGGCCTTTTGCGAGAGCAAAGGGTTGGGAACCAACGACGGCTGTCAGCCAATCCAAAGTTTGTGCTGTACACCGAGCTTAGGCAAATGGTGCTCAAGACAGTTGGCATGGCCGAGCCGCTAGCCAAAGCACTTGCTCCCCTTGGCTCGCGTGTGACCGAAGCATTTGTTTTTGGGTCAGTGGCGGCGGGTAAAGACAGCAGTGTGAGCGATATCGATGTTGTTGTCGTTGGAGACGTCAACCTCTTCGACGTGTCTCCTTTGGTCGATTCTGCTGAGCTTGAGTTGGGCCGCACAATTCACGTGAACGTCTATTCGGAGCAAGAGTGGGCTTCGAATGACCCTGTTTTGGCCGCCATCCGAACCGGGCCGAGAATTGACTTGATGGAGGCAATCCATGCCGAGACCCGCAACGTATGACGCTCTGGTAAAAATTGGCAGCTTCAAAGAGGCCGCGTCGGAGCCAGCTTCCATTGCGCAGTTCCTGCGCATCGCAGAAGAAATGGCAACGGCAATGTCTGCGCCACAGCCAGAGTCGGCAAGGTTCATGCTCGCATACGAGGGGATGTTCAATGTGGTGATGGCTGTGCTCGAGTTTTACGAAGTACGTCCAGGCGACACTGGCGGTCACAGGGTGACGGCCCTCAAACGCGTTGCGGACGACCTACAGCTCGACCCTGCGAAGCAAAGCGCTCTCGGTAGGCTCCATGACATCCGAAATCGAGTGACGTATCGGGCACCGATACCTCCCATCAGCAAATCGGACGCGGATGCTATGCAGGCCATCCTGGGAGAGATGCTTCCAGCGGCAAAGGCCCTCATCAACTCCTGAGGGTCCCTAGGGAAAACCACCTTCTGCGGGCCTAGGCGCCAACAACTGGTGATGCCCACCCCGGCCCATGAAAAAAGCCCGCGTGCAGCGGGCCTTTGCTCAAGCGATTTTCGCTTAGTCGAAGACTGGCGATTCCACGCCCAACACCTTGTGCAATTTCGGGCTGGTGGTGGTGTACTGCAGATGAATCCGCTTGTCCGGGAAGATATAAGGCGCGGCACCAAATGCCGCCAAGGCGCACTCATGGAAGCCCGACAAAATCAGCTTCTTCTTGCCCGGATAGGTGTTCACATCACCGACCGCGAAGATGCCCGGCACATTGGTCTGGAACTTCTCGGTGTCGACCAGAATCTGCTTGCGCTCCAGCGCCAGACCCCATTCGGCGATCGGGCCCAGCTTTGGGCTCAGGCCGAAGAACACCAGCACCTGATCGCAAGGCATCACGCGCGTGACGCCGTCGCCGCCGGTGACCTTGATGTCAGTTAAAACGCCATCCGACTCAACAATGTCCGTCACCTGGCCGACCACGAATTGCATCTCGTAGGCCTCGCAGAGTTCACGCATCTTGGCGACCGAGGCGGGCGCGGCCTTGAAGCCGTCGCGGCGGTGCAAGAGGATCACGCTCTCGGCCTTGTTGGTGCCGCCGTCGGCATTGCCGGCGCAGAAGTTCAGCGCCCAGTCGAGTGCGGAGTCACCGCCGCCGACGATCACCAGGTTTTTGCCCGCGAACTGCGCCGGGTTGCGAACGCGGTAATGCAACTGCGTGCCCTCATACTTCTCAATGCCGTCGACCTTCAGCGTACGCGGCTGGAACGAGCCCACGCCGCCGGCGATGAAGATGGTCTTGGTCAGGAACTGTGTGCCTTTTGACGTCTCACCGAAGAAACGGCCGTCCTCTTGCTTGAGGACGGTAGTGACTTCCTGGCCCAGATGGAAGGTCGCGCCAAAAGGCTCGATCTGCTTGAGCAGGTTGTCGGTGAGTTCCTTGCCCGTGCACACCGGCACGGCCGGGATGTCGTAGATGGGCTTGTCGGGGTAGAGCTCGATGCACTGCCCGCCGGGGTAGGGCAGCGAGTCGACGATGTGGGCCTTGATTTCGAGCAGGCCCAGCTCGAACACCTGGAACAGGCCGACGGGACCCGCGCCCACGATGACCGCATCGGTTTCGATGGGGCCGTCGTGTGTGCCAGCGGTCTTGGTGATCTCCACGTTGGCGTTCGGTTCCATGGTCTGGCGTTCGGGTGTTACTTGATCAGCTCCGACAGCTTGCCGGTCTTGTCTTTCCAGTCGT
>NZ_JANNMI010000051.1:0-9237 GCF_031397715.1 Roseateles sp. | reverse complement strand
GTTCGACGGCGGGGCGATGAGGGGCACGATGTCTTGACAGCATCACCGGGCTCCGGGTGACCGTTCGGCGATCTCACCAGGAAGCCGATGGGGTAGGCGCTGTTGGCGTTTAGTTCGACGCGCCGCCACGACATGTCGTTCTCGCCGTGGCGCCTGAAAAGCCACCTCAAAGCGGCGCATCCAAGTCCTGCAAGGCTCAGCATTTAGCCTCATTTCTCGCCAAGCAGGTGCACTTAGGCCCAGCTCCTCTTAAGCCATGAGAAGCGGCTTGCGAGTCAACCAAGAAAGTCACAGCGAGGAAAATCATAACTGCCAGCATGTCCGGAAGCGCAAGTCACCGGGAGGTGGCGACTTGCTGTTCTTTAAGCGATGTAGTGCTTATGAACTTCAAATCGATGGCACCCCGCTGGCCTTGTAAGTACGCGTACGTATATGGATTTCACCGTTAAGTCCATATGGTTCGGTGGCCGGTGCGATCCCCAACGAGCTCCGGCGTTCGGGCGCAGCCCGCAGTGAATCTACCCAGGTTCAGGCGTTCTTGTCGTCCGTTCCGCGATGCCCTCCGCCTGCAAGGAAGCCACAATGAACCCGTTTTGCAAGATTTCCAGTTTCTCGACGAAAGTGGCAGGTGTCGCCGTGATGCTGCTGGCGACCCTGACCGCCGGATGTGGCGGTGGTGGTCTCGACCCCATCCTCGGCACACCGGGGGCCGGGCGCGTACCAACCGTAACCGCCACCTCACCCGTGGCGAGCACGCCCATCGTCACTGGCGTGGCAAGCAACGTTCGGGTGTCAGCCACCTTCAGTGAAGCGATGCTCGCTTCGACGATCACCAACGCCAGCTTTACCCTGACCTGCCCGGCCGCTACGCCGGTCGCTGCCAGCGTGGCCTACGACGCCGCCACCCAAACGGCGACCCTGACGCCCAACGCCGCGCTGCCAGCCAACACGCCCTGCCAAGCCAGCGTCGCGGGTACGGTGCAGGACAGCACGGGCATCGCAATGGGTGCTGCTTTTGTGTGGAACTTCTTGACCGCGCCGGCCGCGCCGGTGGATACGACACGCCCGACGGTGAGCTTCAAAGTTCCGGCGGCAGCAGCGACCGGGGTGGCCAGCAACACGGCCATCAGTGCCACCTTCACCGAGGCCATGAACCCGGCCACGATCACCGGCTCCAGCTTCACGGTAGCCAACACCACGCTGGGCACCCCGGTGACCGGCACAGTGAGCTATGTGGCGGCCTCGCAGACAGCCATCTTCACGCCGACAGCCCCCGCCACCTTGGACAGCAGCAGCTTGTTCACGGTCACGATCACCAGCGCTGCCACCGACCTCGCGGGCAACGCGCTGGCCGGCAACTTGGCAGTGCCACCGGGTGCAGGCAACCACGTCTGGACCTTCACCACCGGCGCGGCATCCGACACGACGCGACCTACAGTGACACTCACTCTGCCTGCCGCAGCCGCCACGGGGGTGGCCACCAACACCGCCATCAGTGCCAGCTTCAGCGAGGCCATGAACCCGGCAACATTCACCAACGCCAGCTTCACAGTGACCAACACCACACTGGGCACCCCAGTGGCCGGCACCGTGAGCTATGCCGCCGGCTCGTCCACCGCCGTCTTCACGCCGACCGCCCCCGCCACGCTGGCCAATAGCAGCCTGTACACGGTGACTGTCACAACCGCTGCCACCGACCTGGCCGGCAACGCCCTGGCCGTCAACTTCATCTGGAGCTTCACCACCGCCGCCGCACCCGACACCACACGCCCCACGGTGACCCTCACCGTGCCTGTTGCGGGTGCCACTGCGGTCGCTGCCAACACCGGCATCAGCGCCAGCTTCAGCGAGGCCATGAATCCGGCCACGATCAACGGCGCCAACTTCATCCTGACGAATACCACCCTGGGTACCGCGGTGACCGGAACGGTGAGCTATGCCGTTGGCTCGCGCACCGCCACCTTCACCCCGTCCAGCCCCGGCGGCCTGGCCGCCAGCAGCCAGTTCACGGCCACCCTCACCAGCGCGGCCACGGACTTGGCCGGCAACGCCTTGGCCGGCAACACGGCCGTGGCGCAGGCTGCGGGCAACCATGTCTGGAGCTTCACAACAGGCGCGGCGCCTGACACCACTCGGCCGACGGTGACCGTCACCGTGCCGGCCGGCGGTGCCACTGGCGTTGCCAACAACACCGCCGTCACCGCCACCTTCAGCGAGGCGATGAATGCATCCAGCCTCAGCAGCAGCAGCTTCACGCTGATAAACACCACGCTGGGCACCGCGGTTCCCGGTACGGTGAGCTATGCCGCGGGCTCGATGACAGCCACCTTCGCGCCTGCCGCCGTGTTGGCCAGCGGCAGCTTGTTCACGGCCACCGTCACCACGGCCGCCACCGACTTGGCAGGCAACTCGCTGGCGGGCAACACGGCCACAGCACCAAGCGCCGGCAACCATGTGTGGACCTTTACCACCGGTGCCACCGGTGACACCACCCCGCCGACCGTGACCGAAGTGAGTCCACCGGACCTCAGCGCCGGTGTTTGCCTCACCCGCCCCATCAGTGCCACCTTCAGCGAGCCTATGGACCCGGCAACGATCAGCGCCGCCACTTTCGGCGTCAGCGACAACGGCGTGGCCGTGGCCGGCAGCGTGAGCTACAACGCAGCCAGCCGGGTCGCCACCTTTGTGCCGAACGCGGCAGCAGGGTTCGCCGCCAGCCGCAGCTTCACGGTCACCGTGCTGGGCGGCAGCGCAGGCGTCAAGGACTTGGCCGGCAATGCCCTGGCCGCCCCTCGCGTCTGGAGCTTCAGCACCGGAACCCAGCCTTGCCTGGGGCCGGTGGAGCTGGGCTCGATCGCATCGTTCGGGGCCTTCGGCGGCGCCGCCGGGGTCACCAACCAGGGCATCACGACGGCCATCGGCGGCAATATCGGCAGCACCGCAGCTTGCACGCTGATCACGGGCTTGCACGACGCCAGTAACGGCTACACCGAGACACCGCTCAATATCGGTGCCGTCAATGGCAGCGTGTATTGCGCCCCGCCCGCCCCCGGCACGGCCGCTACCTTGGCCATTGCCACCCAGGCGCGCGCCGACGCGCAGACGGCCTACAACACGCTAGCCGCTTTGCCGCCGGGTAGCGACCCGGGTGCCGGACAGTTGGGTGGCCTGGTCCTGGCCCCTGGCGTGTACACCTCGGCCGGTGGCACCTTTGCCATCACCAGCGCGAATCTGACCCTGGATGCCCGCGGCGATGCCAACGCGGTGTGGGTGTTCCAGAGCGCAGCGGCACTGACCGTGGGTCTGTCGGCCACGCCGCGATCGGTGCTCCTGATCAACGGCGCGCAGGCCAAGAACGTGTTCTGGCAGGTCGGCAGCGCCGCCCGTATCGAGGACGGCAGCACCATGGTGGGCACGATCATCGCGCCGGCCGGCGTCACCATTTCGACCGCCGGCCAGACCGTACAGACCACGCTCATCGGGCGCGCCATCGGGCTCACGGCTTCGGTGACCCTGGTCAACGTGAGCATCGTCGCGCCATGAGCGCCAACCAGATGGCCCAGGGCCAAGCCCGTCGACTGGACGCTCGCAATTCAAGGAACCGGATGAACACCATGCACACCCTGCGCCTTTGCGCTCTGACCGGGCTCGGGGCCCTGCTAGCCTCATCGGCATTTTCGCAAGATAGCGGCTATGGCTATGTCGGAATTTCGGGCGGCCCGTCGCGCGCCAAGATCGACCAAACACGCATTACCGCTGGGCTGCAAGCCGAAGGCCTCAACACCACCCGCTTCGAGCGCGACGAGAAGGCCAGCGCCTACAGGCTGTTCGGCGGCTATCAGTTCAACCGCTATCTCGGCGTCGAAGCGGGCTACTTCAGCCTGGGCAAGTTCGGCTTCAACACCACGACGGTGCCTGCAGGCACACTCATCGGTCAGCTCCAGTCGCAAGGTGTCAACCTCGACCTGGTGGCCACCTTGCCACTGAGCGAGAGCTTCTCTGCCATCGCCCGCGTCGGCGGCCAAGCGCACCGCACACGCGACAATTTCAGCAGCGCCGGCGCCGTGAGCCTGCTCAACCCCAACCCCAGCAAACGCGCAGGTGGCTATAAGTTCGGCGGCGGACTGCAATACGAAGTGAGTCGCAATTTCCTGTTGCGCGCCGAAGCCGAGCGCTACAGCATCGACGACGCCGTGGGCAACCGTGGCGGCGTGAACGTCGTGTCGGTGGGTTTGGTGTTCCCGTTCGGCCGCAGCGAGACGCCAGCACCGCGTGCGATGGCACAGGCGCCCGCCGTGTCTGCGCTACCCCCGCCCCCTCCCCAGCCGCCGCCCGTCGAGCTGGTGCAGGCGCCGAGCCCACCGCCTGCCGCGCCCGAGCGCCGGCGGGTCAGCTTCTCTGCCGAGTCGCTGTTCGGCTTCGACCAGTCGGACATCAAGCCTGCGGGCAAGACAGCGCTGGACGCCTTTGCCGGCGAATTGCGCGGCGCTAGCTTCGATCTCATCACGGTCGAAGGACACACCGACCGCCTGGGCTCGCACACCTACAACCAAAAGCTGTCGACGCAGCGCGCCGCTACCGTGCGCGCCTACCTGGTGGACGTCAAGGGTTTCGATTCCGCCAAAGTCAGTGCCGTGGGCAAGGGTGAAACCCAACCGGTGACGGACCGCGACGCTTGCAAGGGCAACAGGGCCACGCCCGCCCTCATCGCCTGCCTACAGCCGGACCGCCGCGTCGATGTCGAGGTGACGGGCACACGCTGACTTGCAGTGCCCAAACTTGGAACCCTCGGATGCGTTTGTCAACCTCCCGCCGGCAAAAATCAGCCTGAGCGTCTCAGTCGCGGCAACTGCTGAGTGTTAAAGATCCCGGGTGAGTTTCGACCCGGGATGTCAGCGCGCTGGGACCCTGTACGACGACATCGACTCAATGCTCATCCGAACGAGTTCGGACAGATGTCGGGCTGCCATCTTGTGCATGACCTGCGCACGGTGAACTTCGATCGTGCGAAAACTCCCTCCCAATTCGCGTGCGATCAGCTTGCTGCTCATCCCTGTCACCAGCAGATTAAAGACCTCACGCTCGCGCGGAGTGAGGGTCTCGAAACGGGCCATGACCTCCGGGTCTGCAGGACGTTCCAAGATCGCCATGCGGTCGGGGAGGTGGGTGTCTGATCGGCGTACCCGATCGAGTTGCGAGGCTCTTTGGATCGACATCTCAGCGAACTCAGCAGCCCCGTTTCGCATCGCGGTCAAGGCTAGGGCCATGTCGGAGCCACCACCGTTAGACACGACAGGCACGTGGACGCCACAATTTCTAAGCAGGTCATGCAGGGCCAAGCCGGCCAGGCCGGACAGGCCGGCCATACCGGACATACCCGGCATCTTCACGTAGAGCCGCGGAATCGTCGCCGACGCAAGCTTTTCTGCGCTGAGCAACTCGGCGGCGGGGCCGCTATTCACCAACTGCATCCCGGCGCCTGTGAGAACGCGATGCACCAGGTCGCGCATGGAGCTCTCGTCTTCGGCAACCAGAACCTTGATCACGACGGCCGATGGGTCGGCTGCGTCGCTGGCTCCCGCATCGTCGAGCTCGCATGCCCTGTCGCGCACCGAACCACGGCGCTCGGCGGCGACGCTGACCTGAGCCAAGCAGTCGTGGAACGGTTTGCGGTTAAGCAAACCAGTCTGCTTGTCATGCAGGCACAGACCGGCGGTGCGCTCGGCCGTGCGAGACGCTGCAAGTGCAGCCTCCGACTGCGCCAGCGCAGCACGAGATAGTGTTAAGGATTTTTCAACCTCCCTGACCTTGTCTAGGCCTTGGGCCAAGTCGTCGATTACGCGCCGCAGGTGGTCGACACAACCATGCACTCTCAATTCGATTGCTAAGCCGCTGCGCAGCGCTTGAGCGGCGGGAAGCGTGGTCGATCCGCCGGTGATTCGAGTATTCGCGAACTCGTTCGCTAAACCAATATCTGCGGCACATGCCTCCACATCGGCCATGACAGACCGGCCTTGGTCGAGTGCCCTGTCCAACACGCTCAGCATGCTGGAGCGGGTGGTGGTGTCAGAGGGAGACGATGGCATAGTGTCAGGCGTGTGGCAGCAAACAAGAGGTAGATAAAGCAAGCTCTCTCAAGTCAAAGCAGGCTCCATAAATGGCTACGAGAGGGTAGCTTTTGGTTTCACCTAAGTCTGTAGGACGGCGCGCACTGTTGGCACCGACCAAATTACAGAGCCGTTTTTAGGGGAAGTGCCGACCCTAAATTGAGCCAGGTGTTTCACTTACTCGGCTGCTTTTTTATGCGGCGGGGGCAAGGAACGATCCCGCTGGACATGATTGGCAAGATCCGGCGTTTGCATAGCCCGGACAAGAAGTCGGAGCGCGTCTTTTTCTCGCACAACGCTTGTTCGCCGAGGTCAAGGCCGCCGGTTACGACTGCGGCTACTCATGCCTGACCGACTTCAACCGCGAGTGCCGTCAGGGCGAGGGTAAGGCAGCATTGGTGCACTTTTTTGCCGCCGATATTCGAGCTGGGCGAGGTGCTCCAGTTCGGCTGGAGCGAAGAAGCTTTGATGATCGGCGGCAATTACTAACGGCGGCAGGTCTTGAGGCAGCAGGGTCAAGTCTCAATACTGTTGCTTTAGATGATTTTTTGCCATCACTTGCACCGTCCCTTAATCGGAGCGAAGCATGGCGAGTACAAAAGCCACTTTGGGAACAGGCGCGAGGCTGAGTGATTTTCTGACCGCCAGTCTTTTAGCCCGAGTTTATCCAGCCGAGCAAGTGCATGAAGTTTTGAATCGGCACGCCTGCAACAGCCAGCGCATTCGCAGCTTTCCTGCTGTGGCTGGGGTTTATTACTGCATGGCTCTTAGCCTGTACCCCGAGGCGGCATATGAGGAAGTTTTTGCTGTCATGACACATGGGCTGGCTTGGGCTGCGGGAGCCGCAGAGCCGGCGCGCGTGAACAAGTCATGTATCAGTCGCTTGCGGCAAAAGATTGATGTTGCGCCACTGACAGACTTGATGCGGCTAGCCTGTGTGCCATTGGCCAAGTTGACCGAACACCCCGAGGCGTTCTATGCGGGCCGGCGCCTGGTAGCCATTGATGGCAGTACCTTCGAGGTACCGGATGAGGCCGACAACGTCGAGCATTTCGGCTACCCCGGCAGTCGGACCGGGCACTCCGGCTACCCTCATGCCAAATGCGGACTGCTGGTGGAGTGCGCCACACACGCGATATTGGATGCCCATATGGGAGCCTATCGCGATGACGAATGGACCGTCTGCAAGCCCATGCTGCGCAGCCTCAAGCCCAGCATGTTGTGCTCGGCTGATCGGGGCTTCGATGCTTACTCCTATTGGCGCGAAGCCAGCGACACGGGTGCTGATTTACTGTGGCGCTGCATGAAGGATCGCCCGTTACCAGTCCAGCAGGAATTGGGCGATGGCAGCTACCTCAGCTCGCTGTACCCGAGCGGCGTGGGCCGCAAAGAGAAGGCGAAGAATGCGCTTGTGGTGCGCGTTATTGATTACGAAATGCCTGGCCTCCCCGACGGGCAGCCACGCTACCGTTTGTTAACGACCTTGCTTGATCCGAAAGAGGCGCCGGCGATGGACTTGGCTACGCTTTATCACGAGCGCTGGGAAGTGGAAACCGTGTTTGACGAGTTGAAGACCCACCTGCTGCAACGCCGCCGAGTGTTGCGCAGCAAGACTGCAAAGCTGTTGCGCCAGGAGTTCTATGGCTGGGTGTTGGCCCATTACGCAGTGCGTTGGCTAATGCATCAGGGCGCCAGTGCCCACCGCATGCGACACCGGGATCTCTCGTTTGCAAGTCACATTCAGCTGATGCGGCGCACCCAGCCCCAGTCAGGGGCCTTTCCCCCCAGCGAGACCCAGAAAGCGCCTGTGGTGGTGGCGCGATCTGATGAATACCGGCGCCAAACTACGCACTACGCGCACCGTAGGGAAACAATCACCTCGCATGTTCAAGCGGCGGAATTCGCCGTACCAATCGCATGACCGCGATTTGCCGATCCGGGTGAACATCGACTGCGACACACGCCCGCTTGGGCCGTTGCCACCCACTCCGAATCAGTGGTTTCAGAAGGCGAGAAATTGCTAATGCAACAGTATTGAGACTTGACCCTCGGCTTGACCCTCGCCTTGGCCCTAGCCTCGGGACCCTCGCCTCGGATGCAAGTTCGCCGCCTGAATGGGCGGCTTGGCTACGGGTAAAGCCGGGCGGCCGAAGTCAATTCACTGGCAGATACTCGTCATTTCGATATCAGGGCTCAATAATGAAAATAAAATATCTACACATCGCCGGCCTCGTTTTGGGTTTGTTGCTGCAAGGCTGTGGCGGCGGCGGTGATTCCAAATCAGCGGAGCGCGTCATCGTCCCGCCCAACTCCAATGAAGTATGGACGCTCGCGACACCCGCCGAGGTCGGCATGGACGCGGCACGGCTGAACCAGGCGATTGCCAATCTGCCGAGTGCCGCGGAGCATGGGCTGGCCAGTATGTTGGTGCTGCGTCATGGCAAGCCGGTGCTTGAGCAATACTGGAATGGCTATGACAAAGATACCTTGCACGACCTACGCTCGGCCACCAAGAGCATTACCTCCTTGCTGGTGGGGATTGCGATTGACCAGCGTTTTCTGACCGGCGTGGATGAACCGATGAATACTCATCTGAGCGCGCCTTACCCGGGCGCACCCGCCTTGAGCCGGGGCATCACGCTGGATCATCTGCTGACGATGAGCACGGGCCTGGCCTGTGACGACCGCGACAACAATTCGCCCGGCCATGAAGACACGATGTACAAGACGACGGATTGGGTCGCCCACTTGTTGAACCTGCCACAAAAGGCCGCTGCGGGAACCCAAACACACTATTGCACCGGGGGCGTGGTGGCGCTCGGTCGGGTGGTGGCGCAGGCCAGCAAGCGCCCGATTCCGGACTTCTCCAGCAACTTCTTGTTCACCCCGCTGGGCATCAACGAAGTGCGCTGGGCCGACTTTGATCAGCGCAAACAGACCGACACCGGCGGCCATTTGCTCATGCGCCCGCGTGATATGGCGAAACTGGGTCAATTGATGGTCCAAAAAGGCCAGTGGAATGGGCGCCAATTGGTCTCCGCTGATTGGGTCAGCAACGCCACCAAGCAACACACGCTGATCGACAAAGGTTGGAAATATGGCTATCTGTGGTGGCTCAGATACCAAACCC